>DAOMWV010000190.1:0-5712 GCA_035436725.1 Hyphomicrobiaceae bacterium | reverse complement strand
CATTGGCCGGGATGGCGACCTTGGACGCAGCGGGAGCCGAGGGGGTGGTGGGGGCTGTCGTCTGTGCCAGGAGGGGGGTGGCGGTCGCCATCAGGACTGCGAGGGCTGCGCCGGCGATTTTGCTTTTCGACATGACTTCTGTTCCTTCCAGGACTGACATCAGGTGTTTCAGAGACATCAAGGGTAATGAGGCCGAATGGTTCCACGCCCATTCGGAGCTCCTCGACGGTAGGCTCGGACCCGCTGATAAAGTAGGTATCGTGAATGCAAACTGAACCCGGCCAAGGCAATACGGTCTTCGGTCGGGGCCATCAAGGCCGGATTTGCGGCGATTTCGTGGATCCGACCTGCCCTGCGGACAGGGACCACACGCGTATTCTTCATCAGGTTGTGCACAGTTCGGCCATCCTGCGGCAGACGGTCGCGGCCAGGCATTGTCGTCGGGGGGCTGCGTGGTATACCGGCGCCAAAGCATGAACATCGGCGCTTTCAGCCGATCGGAAACCGAGGTCGAAGCGTGAGCGACAGCAAAAAGCCGCCTACCGGTGGAGACGGGACCCCGCCCGCCTCCGGAAGCGACATCCGGCCGATCCTGATCGGCGATGAAATGAAGCGCTCGTTCCTCGACTACGCCATGAGCGTGATCGTAAGCCGTGCGCTGCCGGATGTCCGGGACGGCCTGAAGCCGGTGCATCGCCGGATCCTCTACGGCATGAGCGAACTCGGTCTCGACTGGAACAAGGCCTACAAGAAATCGGCCCGCGTCGTCGGCGACGTCATCGGCAAGTATCATCCGCACGGCGACAGCGCAGTCTATGAGGCGCTGGTGCGCATGGCGCAGGATTTCTCGATGGGTGTCACGCTCGTCGACGGGCAGGGCAACTTCGGCTCCATCGACGGCGACAGTCCGGCGGCGATGCGGTACACCGAGTGCCGGCTCAGCAAGATCGCGCAGTATCTGCTCGACGATCTCGACAAGGACACGGTCGATTTCCAGGACAACTATGACGGCTCCGAGCAGGAACCGTCCGTCCTGCCCGCCAAGTTTCCCAATCTGCTCGTGAATGGTGCCGGCGGCATCGCGGTCGGCATGGCGACGAACATCCCGCCGCACAATCTCGGCGAGGTCATCGACGGCTGCATTGCCGCGCTGGCGAACCCGGAAATTTCGGTCGACGAACTCGCCCAGCACATCAAGGGGCCTGATTTTCCGACCGGCGGCCTGATCCTCGGCCGTGCCGGGATCCTGTCCGCCTATCACAAGGGGCGCGGCTCTATCGTGATGCGGGCGAAGGTCGAGGTCGAGGAAATCCGGAAAGACCGCGACGCGCTCGTCGTCACTGCAATTCCGTATCAGGTCAACAAGAAGACGCTGATCGAAAAGATCGCGGACATGGTTCGCGAAAAGAAGATCGAGGGCATTTCCGACCTCTGGGACGAGAGCAACCGCGAGGGCATGCGGATCGTCATCGAACTCAAGCGGGATGCGGTCGCCGACGTGGTGCTCAACCAGCTGTGGCGTCACTCCGAGCTGCAATCGACGTTTGGCGCGAACATGATCGCACTCAGCGGCGGACGGCCGGAACAACTCACCCTTCGCGACATCATCCTGTCGTTCAACCAGTTCCGCGAAGAGGTCGTGTCGCGGCGGACGAAGTATCTTCTCGGCAAGGCGCGGGCACGAGGGCACGTGCTCGTCGGTCTCGCCATCGCGGTCGCAAATATCGACGAGGTCATCGACCTCATTCGCAGGGCGGCCTCTCCGGCTGACGCGAAGGAAAAGCTGATGGCCCGCGATTGGCCCGCGCAGGATGTCGCGCCGCTGGTCGACCTCATCGCAGACCCGCGCTATCGCGTGTCGGAGGCGGGGACTTACAAATTGTCCGACGCCCAGGCGACGGCGATCCTGGCGCTCACGCTGTCCCGTCTGACGGCGCTCGGGCGTGACGAGATCGCGGACGAGTTGAAGAAGATCGGCGTCGAGATTTCCGATTTTCTGGAGATCCTGTCGTCACGGGTCCGCATCGTCGACATCATCAAGAGCGAGTTGCAGGCGATCAAGGACGAGTTCGCCATTCCGAGGCGGACCGAGATCGTCGAGATGGAGGGCGAGGTCGAGGACGAGGACCTCATCGCGCGTGAGGATTGCGTCGTCACAGTCAGCCACAAGGGCTACATCAAGCGCGTTCCGCTTTCGACCTACAGGGCGCAGCGGCGCGGCGGAAAGGGCCGTTCCGGCATGACGACCCGCGACGAGGATTTCGTCACGCGGATGTTCGTGGCCTCGACGCATACGCCGGTGCTGTTCTTCTCGTCCCGGGGCATGTGCTACCGGATGAAGGTCTGGCGCCTGCCGGCGGGGACGCCGCAGTCGCCCGGCAAGGCGCTGATCAACCTGTTGCCGCTGGTCGAGGGCGAGACGATCACGTCCATCCTGCTCCTGCCGGAAGATCAGTCGTCGTGGGCGGATCTAGAGCTGATGTTCGCGACGCGGGCCGGAAACGTGCGGCGCAATTCGCTGCAGGACTTCGAGAGCATCAACCGCAACGGCAAGATCGCGATGAAGCTCGACGACGGTGACAGCATCGTCGATGTGGCGATCGCTTCGCCCAAGGACGACGTGCTGCTCACAACCGCGCACGGGCAGTGCATCCGTTTCCTGATCGAGGACGAAATCCGCATGTTCAAGGGGCGCGCATCCGACGGGGTTCGCGGCATTCGGCTCGATGACGGCGACACAGTGATTTCAATGGCGATTCTGCGTCATACCGATGCCACTGCGGAAGAGCGCGCCGCCTATCTCAAGCAGGCCGCGCAGGTGCGCCGGGCGCAGACGGGCGAGGCAGAGGATGCAGCCGAGATCGCCGTCGATATGGCCGAAGACGAGGTAACGGGCGACGAGCAGCTGTCGCCGGAGCGGTATGCGGAACTGTCGGCCCGTGAGCAGTTCGTGCTCACGATCTCGTCGCGCGGGTTCGGAAAACGTTCGTCGTCCTACGAATATCGGACCAGCGGTCGCGGCGGCAAAGGCATCGTTGCGATGGTCGTCAACGAGCGCAACGGCGATCTCGTCGGGGCATTCCCGGTGGAGGACAGCGACCAGATCATGCTCGTCACCGATGGCGGCCAGGTGATCCGCTGCCCGGTCGACGACGTGCGCATCGCGGGCCGGAACACGCAAGGGGTGCGTGTCTTCAAGACGGACGGCAGCGAGAAGGTGGTCTCGGTGGAGCGCGTCGCCGACGTGGATGACGGAGGCGGGGAGCCGGGCGCGCAAGCGTAAGAGGGTTCCGGCAGTCTCGATTACATTGCGCCGCGCCCCACGGGTGCGGCGCTTCTCATTGTGGTCTTCAAGGCACGAACGCGAAGAACACGAACGCGGCGAAGACCACGAGATGGACGATGCCCTGGAGCAGCGTCGTCGTTCCCGTGCCGAGCGTGACGACGCCGAGGAGGAGTGTCAGGAGCAGCAGCACCATGTCCTTCGGATTGAGGCCGAGCTGTATGGGATAGCCCAGCGCTATCGACAGTGCGGCGACCACGGGAATGGTGAGACCGATACTGGCGAGCGCCGAACCGAGCGCGAGATTGAGGCTCGTCTGCAAGCGGTTGGCACGGGCGGCCCGGACCGCGGCCAGACCCTCCGGCAGCAAGACGATGCCCGCGATCACGATGCCGACGACAGCTTTCGGCGCATTCATCGCAGCGATGGCCGTTTCGAGGGCAGGTGTGAGACCTTTGGCGAGGCCGACGACGACCGCCAGGGCGAAGATCAGGAGTGCGAAACTCGTCGCAGCCGTCATCAGGGGCGGGGGTGGGGCATGAAGGGTTTCGTCGCCTGGATTGGTCACAGGCAGAAAATAGTCACGGTGGCGGATGGTCTGGACGAAAACGAACGAGCCGTAGAGTACCAGGGACACGAGGCCGGCGAAGACGAGTTGCGCGGGCGTGAACGTCGGTCCGGACGTGGAAACCGTCACGTTCGGAAGTATCAGCGTCAGGATCGTCAGCGGCGCCAGCACAGCTAGTTTCGCACTGGCGCCAGCTACGCGAAATCCCTGCTCTCGATGACGGACGCCACCGACCAGCAGACTTATGCCGACGATGCCGTTGCAAACGATCATGACGGCGGCAAAGACCGTATCGCGAGCCAACGACGACTTGCCGATTGGATCGGATACCATCACGGACAGGATCAGGGCCACTTCGATCACTGTCACGGCGACGGCAAGCACGAGGGTGCCGAAGGGCTCACCGATCCGATGCGCGACCACTTCCGCGTGATAGACGGCCGCGAACACGGTGCCGATCAGGGTGGCGACGGCGAGCACTGTAATGGTCGTATGAGGCGGAGCAACGAAAGCGAGAATCAGCGTCATCATGCCGAGCAGGGGCGAGAGGACGGACCAGAGGGGCGTTTTCGCTGAAATCGTCACGGGGGTAGCGCCATGTGAGCAGGTGCGAACGTGTCGCGGGATTGAAGGCGGGAGGAACTCTAAAGCCAGCGCCTGACTTCGGACTTGTAGTCGACGTACGCGCTGCCGAAGCGGCGTTCGAGGTAGGCTTCCTCCGGTTCGATGGCGAGTTTTATAAGGCCGAACGCGAGCAATGGCATCAGCCAAACCAGGGACGCGGCCGGCCAGGCAAGGCCGAAGCCGGTGAATGCGAGGATGGCACCCAGATACATGGGGTTTCGCGAAAAGCGATAAAGGCCTCCGGTCGCGAGAGCGCGCGCAGGCGCTGTTGGGTCAAAGGAAGTTCCGATCCGGTAAAAGCCCCAGAGTGCGGCCGCGCCGAGAGCGATACCGATCGCGAAGAGCGGCCAGCCGATCGCCTGGCCGGGTGTGCGCGACAAGAGCGGGGCGGGAGAGAGATAGCGCTCCGCAAGCCATGCACCGACGATCACCGCGACGTAAAGGATCGGGGGCCAATGATGCCGGTTCGGTCGATCGCCATCGTCGTGGTGTGCCATCTGGCTGCTTTCGCAGGTGGAAGCATGGTCTCAGAGATTGAGGCCAGGCTTCGTCTGGGTTGGTTTTGGCTGAGTGGCAGGAGGCGGGGTTCCGGCACCGCCACCGACCCCGGCGTGGCTGCCGTCGGCGCAGAAGACGTTGCGTATCTTGCAGGCGGAGGGTACGCGGCCTTTGAGACGGCAATCGGCCATGGCGCTGTCGGAGGCTTCGACCAGGGTATCGCGCACGGCGGCGAAGGCGCCGGTGTGCCGCGTCGAGCCGACCGTCCCAATGGAATGCGCGACCGCACCGCAGCCCTTGGCGGCGGCCGTCACGACACCACAGGTCGCGTTCGACGCCGCGCGGCGGCAGGCATTCAGCGCGCTGCTTTCGGCGACGATGCGGCTCGGCTGGCGCCATACGGCGTGGGTTGCCCCTCCGGCCGAGTAGGCCAGTGCACCCCATGTGGTCGGGATCGATGCTGACCGCAGGAGCAACAGATCGGCCTGTGACAAGTCACCCGTGACGGGTCGATTGAGGCGGCGCTGCCAGGACGAAATCGCGGTGCGGAGTTCCGGCGTGACGCTGTCGGATACGGTGCCTACCGGGTAATTCAGATTGTAGAGCTTGTCGTAGACCTCGCGGATGATGGCGAGGGAGGTGATGGCACTCGCTGTCGCCTGGGGTGCCGGTGCAGCGGTGGCGGGAGGGGTGGCGGCTGACGGCGGCAACGCCGGCGGGACCTGGGGGCGTGGCGCTG
>DAOMWV010000189.1:0-5763 GCA_035436725.1 Hyphomicrobiaceae bacterium | reverse complement strand
CGGGCGGAGCGTAGCGCAGCCTGGTAGCGCACTTGCTTCGGGAGCAAGGGGTCGGGAGTTCGAATCTCCCCGCTCCGACCATTTTCTGTCCTCACGCGCGCTGTTCGAAGCGCTCAAAGCGCTTCGGCGCGCTCCGGACGGGGCGGCCCAGGCCGACGCCTTCGGCTACGTGCGCTTGCGCGCAAAATCCAGATTGCTCCTCACGCGCGCTGTTCGAAGCGCTCAAAGCGCTTCGGCGCGCATTTCTGGTTGTCGCTTCCGACTCCCCTGCGGGGAGCCGGCCGGAAGCGACGGCAAAGCAGCTCGCATCCGTCGCCGTCCATCAATGCACCCGGCCGCGATGGCGTTGTCGCTTCCGACTCCCCTGCGGGGAGCCGGCCGGAAGCGACGGCAAAACAGCTCGCATCCGTCGTCATCCAGCCATGCGCCCAGCCGCGATGGCGTTGTCGCCTCAGCCCCCTGCGGGCGAGGTGAACATATCGGCCTTCGCCGACGGGCCGGCAGCAGAGGGCTGGAAGCGCTCAATCCGCGATCGCGCACGATGACTTAAAACATGAACGAGGGCTGCACGGAACGTTCAGACTGGCCTCAGCCGCCCTCCCCTATATCTCCACCCAAGTTGACTGCTTCGGCAGCACGGGACCGGCCCCGATCAGAGCCGGACAGGATTTGCGGAGTGGCCAGGATGACCTCGATCCCGAAAGTGCTGACCTCCCTTGTGGTTGCAGGTTCCATGCTGGCCGGCCAGGCGGTCGTGTTCTCGTCCGACGCATCGGCACGCGAATGGCGTCATCGCGGCGAAAGCCATCGCTTTCACAAGCCCTATTCGCGTCACTACGTTCCGCGTCACGTGACGCCACGCCACTACGAGCCGCGCTACAGCTACGGCCATCGTTACCAGCGCCGTGATCGCACCGGTGACGCCGTCGCCGCCACGATCCTCGGCCTCGGCGCGGTCATCATCGGCTCGGCTATTGCCAACGCGCACAAGAATCGTCGCGATCATCGCTCATACGATGAGTACGACGACTGAGACTCTCACGCCTGAGCGTCCCGTGATTGATCGGGCGACGTGAGACCATCCGCCCGGAACCGCCCTCCCCCGTTGGGTGGTTTCCGGGCGGATTACTTTTGACGACTTCCGTCATGAGCATCGGAGGCGTACAATCAATGGAGAACGAACGCTTGAGGTCGTCATGAGTCGCGAACTCGTTTTCTACACCAACCCGATGTCGCGCGGTCGCGTTGCGCGCTGGATGCTCGAAGAAGTCGGACAACCCTATCGCGCTGAAATCCTCGACTATGGACCCCCGATGAAATCGGAGGCGTACCGCGCCATAAATCCGATGGGAAAAGTGCCGGCCCTCGTTCATGGCGACACGATCATCACCGAAAGTGCCGCGATCTGTGCCTATCTCGCTGACGCATTCCCGGCCTCGGGTCTCGCACCACCGCCGACAAGCCATGACCGGGGGCCATACTATCGCTGGCTGATGTTCGGAGCTTGCCCGCTTGAGGCCGCCGCGTCGAATAGTGCTCTGGGCGTCGTCGTGCCGGAGGAGAAGCGCGGCATGGTCGGCTACGGATCCGTTGAACTCGTCACCGACACACTTGATCGCGCACTGTCCGGACGAACCTATCTGGCCGGCAACACGTTCACTGCCGCCGACCTCTACATATCAGCGCAGCTTGGCTGGCTCACGCAGTTCGGAGTGATCGAAAGGCGCGCGTCGATCATGGCGTATATCGGCACCCATCTCGCACGGCCGGCATTCAAGGCTGCCGCAGCGAAAGACGATGCGCTGCTGCCACCGCGAACCTAGCGTCTGGCGCTAGGGCTTCGCCGCAAGCGTCTGGAGCCCCATCAGCTCGACATTGCCGCCGGTCGCGGTGATGTCGGTCGAGCGCACGCGCTCAGTGGCGAAGCGCTGGAGGTAATGCGGGCCGCCTGCCTTGGGGCCGGAGCCGGACAGGCCCTCGCCACCGAACGGCTGCACACCGACGACCGCGCCGATCTGGTTGCGGTTGACGTAGAGATTGCCGACGCGGGCATGTGTCTCGACGTAGTCGGCGACGGCGGCGATGCGTGAATGAAGTCCGAGCGTGAGCCCGTATCCCGATGCGTTGATTGCCTCCACGACTTTCGGCAGATGCCCGCCCTGAAACCGGACCACGTGCAGGATCGGGCCGAAGACCTCGCGGTCGAGGACGTCGAGGCGGTCGATCTCGTAGGCTGCGGGACTGACGAAGGTGCCGGCAGAGGTCGCGCGCGGCAGCCGGAGATCGATGATCGTGCGCGCCTCTTTCTCCATCCTGAGCTTGTGCGCATCGAGAGCGTCGCGGGCGGTCTCGTCGATCACGGGGCCGATGTCTGTTTCCGGCAATAGCGGATCGCCGATCCTGAGTTCCGCCATGGCACCTTTGAGCATCGTGATGATGGCGGGAGCGACGTCGGACTGCACGAAAAGCACGCGCGCGGCCGAGCAGCGCTGGCCGGCACTGTCGAAGGCGGATCGGACGACGTCTCGGACGACCTGCTCGGGCAGCGCCGAACTGTCGGCGATCATGGCATTGATACCGCCAGTTTCGGCGATGAACGGCAGAATCGGGCCGCGCCGCTCGACGAGCACTTTCTGGATCGCCCAGGCCGTCTCGTTCGATCCTGTAAAGACGACGCCGGCCGTGCGGTGGTCGCGCACGAGAGCGGCACCTACGCCACCGCCTCCGGTCAGAAGATGCAGCACACCGGTCGGAACACCTGCTTCGTGCAGAAGGCGCACGGCGAGGAAAGCCGTGATCGGCGTCTGCTCGGCCGGCTTTGCAAGTACCGTATTCCCGGCCATCAGCGCGGCCGCGACCTGGCCGGTGAAGATCGCGAGGGGGAAATTCCACGGTGAAATGGCGACGAATGCGCCACGGCCGCGCAGGGTGAGCGTGTTGTTCTCGCCCGTGGGGCTGCGCATGGCGACGGGGGCGGAAAACTGTCGCCGCCCCTCGGCTGCATAGTAGCGCAGGAAATCGACGGCCTCGCGTACGTCGCCGAGTGCGTTATCGAGGGTCTTGCCGGCTTCGCGCACGATGACTGCCATCAGCCGCGTGCGGTTCTGCTCGAAGAGTTGGGCGGCGCGTTCGAGAATGGCCGCGCGCGCCTCTCCGCCGAGACGGTCCCAGCCGTGCTGAGCAGCGACGGCAGCCGTCACGGCCCGTTCGACATGATCTGGCGTCGACGACACGACGTTGCCGATCCGCTCGCGGCGATCGTGCGGGCACAGGACCGGATCGGCCATGTCGATCGCGGTGTCGGCCACACCGGAGACGATCGGACCGGCTGCGAACGTTTCGCCGAGCGCCCTTGTTACGGCGGCGATCTCGGCCGCGCGTGTGGCGGGGTCGCCGAGCGGCACGCCGGCAGAGTTCATCCGGTGCGGCGCGAAAATGTCAGCGGGCAGGCGAACGCCGTGGATGTCCTTTTCGGTCTCGCGCGCATGTTCGGCCGCCTCGACGGGATCGCGGACGATGTCGTCGACAGGAAGTGACGCATCGGCGAGGCGATTTACGAACGACGTGTTGGCGCCGTTTTCGAGGAGGCGGCGGACGAGATAGGCGAGCAGGTCCTCGTGGCCGCCGACGGGTGCGTAGATGCGGCAGGATTTCTGCATGCGGCCGTCGCCCACGACGCCCGCGTAAAGCGCCTCGCCCATTCCGTGCAGACGCTGGAACTCGAACGGTGTGTTGCCGGCTGCGACAAGCGCGGTGGCGACGGTGTGGGCGTTGTGGGTGGCGAACTGGGCGTAGAAGACGTCGGGCTCGGAAATGATGTAGCGCATCGCAGCGAGATAGGAGACGTCGGTGTGCATCTTGCGCGTCAGAACAGGGTAGTCCGCTAGACCCGCCTCCTGTGCCCACTTGATCTCGCTGTCCCAGTAGGCGCCCTTGACGAGCCGGACGGGAATGCGCGTGCCTGCTTCCGCCGCAAGCCGTTTCAACCAGCGCAATACGGGAAGCGCGCGCTTGCCATAGGCCTGCACGGCGATCCCGAGGCCGTCCCAGCCCCTCAGTTCACGCGACAGGAGAGCGCCAGCGAGGATGTCGAGCGTTATGTCGAGCCGGTCCTGTTCCTCGGCGTCGATGGTGATCGGCACAGACAGCGCACGCGCTTCGGCTGCAAGGGCGATGAAGCGCGGCAACAGCGACGCCGAAAGCTCCTCACGCCGGCCGGACTCGAATCGGGGATGGACGGCCGACAACTTCACCGACAGCCCCGGCCGATCCATTACGGCAACGGCTGCGTCCGATCGCAACGGGCCCGCCATTCTGCCGACGGCCGTCAATGCCGAACGGTAGCGCTCGTAGTACCGGTTCGCGTCGTCTGCGGTTCGCGCGCCTTCGCCGAGCATGTCGTAGGAGAAGCGGTAACCCTTCGCGACCCAGGGTCGAGAGCGTGTGATTGCCTCGTCGATGGTGCGGCCGAGGACGAAGTTGTCGCCGAGGATTTTCATCGCCTGCCGCAGCGCCTGCCGGATGACAGGCTCACCGGAGCGGGCGACGAGACGGCCGAGCAATCCCGATGGTCCGGACTTTTTCGATGCACCGAGCCGCACAACGCGCCCGGTGAGCATGAGGCCGAAGGTGGAGGCGTTGACGAACAAGCTTTCCGACCGGCCGAAGTGGCGGCTCCACTCGCCCTCGCCGATCTTTTCCGCGATCAGTGCATCCTGGGTGGCGGCGTCGGGAATGCGCAACAATGCCTCGGCGAGGCACATCAGGATCACGCCCTCCTCGCTCGACAGACCATATTCGTGCAGGAACGCATCGAGCCCGCCGTGACTCGCGCTGTCGGCGCGAACCTTCGTGACGAACTCGCGTGCCAGATCGGTGATCCGGCGGCGTTCGTCACTGGTATAGACGGCGCGCTCGACCAGTCCGCCGACGAGGCGGCGCTCGTCGTGGAGAAGGTGCGCCGCGATCTCGTCGCGGCGTGGGCCGGGTGGCGTCCAGCCCTTCCCGCTCGTCCCTTTGTCCGATACGGACGTCATGGGCGCTCTCCTCGATCCCGAATCGTTGGCGTCAGGCTAGCAAACCCCGATGCGCTTCCGGTCACCGGATTGCCACGCTTCTTCGAGGTATTATGATCCGCCGTCGCCGCCAGAAGGAGACATTCGTGTCCAAGCCCGCCTCCCCGTTTCCCCGAACTGCTCCGATCGTGTGCCGGACGGTCGCCGACATGCGTGCACTGGCGCGCCGCTGGCACGACTCCGGGGAGACGATTGCACTCGTGCCGACCATGGGCGCGCTGCACGACGGACACGTCAGCCTGATCGGCATCGGACAGCAGCGTGCGCGACGTACCGTCACGTCCATTTTCGTCAATCCCACCCAGTTTGCACCGAACGAGGACTTCGACAAGTATCCGCGCACATGGGACGACGACATGGCGAGGCTCGCCGCCGCCGGATGCGACGCGGTGTGGGCGCCGATGGTCAAGGAGATGTATCCGGACGGATTCGATACGCACATCGTGCAGGGCGGTGCGGCGCAGGGCTTGGAGACCGATTTCCGGCCGCACTTCTTTCGCGGTGTCGCGACGGTGTGCCGCAAACTGTTCACGCAGACGGGCGCCGATATCGCCGTGTTCGGCGAAAAGGACTTCCAGCAACTGGCCGTAGTCTCGCAGATGGTGCGCGACCTCAACCTGCCGATCGAAATCGTGCCGGGACCGACCGTGCGGGAAGTTGACGGTCTCGCGATGTCGAGCCGCAACCG
>DAOMWV010000188.1:0-5771 GCA_035436725.1 Hyphomicrobiaceae bacterium | reverse complement strand
TCATCGGGCATGCGCTGATGGAGAACCGGAGTGGGCTCATCGTGCAGGGCGACCTGACGCAGGCCGATGGCCACGCAGAACGGCGCGCAGCCTTGGACATGATCCACCGCCACTCCCCTGGTTCGACCAGACAGCTGACACTGGGCGCCGACAAGGGCTTCGACTCGGCCGCGTTCGTCGCAGACCTGCGGCAAGCCTGCGTCACGCCCCATGTCGCGCAGAAATCGAGATATTCAGCGATCGACGGCCGCACGAACCGGCACGAAGGTTACGCCCTGTCCATCAAGCACCGCAAACGGATCGAAGAGGCTTTCGGCTGGGCCAAGACCGTCGGTGGCATGGCCCAGACCGTCTATCGCGGCCTCGAACGGGTGCGTTCCCGCTTCATCCTGACAATGGCTGCCAACAACCTCGCCCGACTGCCCCGGCTGTTGGCCGCATGACGAAACGCCGCCAAAGGAAACCCATGCCCGCGAAGGCAAAGACCCGACGCTGAACGCCAACAGACCATGTGGAAAGAAAACCGTTCCAGAACGCAAACTTCTTCAGCACCCTGCTAAGCTAGCTCACGAGAGATCGGCCCTCACATGCAGATTACTCGACGGTGCTCCTCGCCGAAGTAAGGTCGAGGCTGCCGAATGACCGAAAGCCCTCAGTTCTCGCTTTCCGAAGCCGGGCGCGAGCAGCTCCAGGCGCTCATGACACTTTCGGCGCTCGGCTGGCGCTATGTCACGCGCGCGGAGGTCGACCGGCAACGCCGACACCGTCGCACCGGCGTCCTGCTTGAAGACACGCTGCGCGCTCAGCTGGCGACCCTCAATCGAATCCGGGCCGGCGGGCGCACGCACGCCTTCTCCGAAGGCAACATCGGAACCGCCGTCGAGCGACTCAAGGACGTGCGTTTCGACGGCCTGATGCGCACGAACGAGCGCCAGACCGATCTGATTCAGCTCGGCGTCGCGCTACCCCAGACCGTGGACGGACAATCCCGCGAATGGCCCTTCCGCTACATCAACTGGGCTCTAGACGCCGACAGTACGCGGGCGAACGCCTTCCACATGACGAGCGAGTTTCCGGTCGACTGGCCGGAAGGGGCGAGTATTCGCCCAGACATCGTCCTGTTCGTCAACGGCATCCCTTTCGCCGTCATCGAGGTCAAGCGCAGCCAGGAGAAGGTCGCGCAAGGAATCAGCCAGCACCTGCGCAACCAGAAACCGGATCTTGGCGCGCCAAACCTGTTCTTCACGGCGCAGTTGCTCATTGCCGCAAACTCGCACGAGCCGCGCTACGCGACGGTCGGCACGCCGGCGAAGTTCTGGTCGGCCTGGCGCGAGCGCGAGGATGCTCCTGACTACGTTGCTGAGGTCGTCAATCGAGCGATCGACACGACCGATCATGACGCGATCTTCCAGGACTTCGGGCTCCACCGCCGCAAGCATGACGGCTTGCGTCAAGCCGGAGACCGCTTCGTGACGCCGCTCGACGAGATGCTGGTGAGCCTTTGCCGGCCTGAGCGCATTCTCGACCTCGCGCGCCGCTTCACGCTGTTCGATGGCGGTGTGAAAAAAGTCGCGCGGCACCAGCAGTATTTTGCGGTGAAGGACCTGCTCAAGCGTGTCGAGGCGCGCGACGGCGCCGGACGACGCGCCGGCGGCGTGGTCTGGCATACGCAAGGCTCGGGCAAATCGCTGACCATGGTGATGCTCGCCAAGGCGCTCGCCATGAGCGTTCCGACGGCGCGCGTCGTGCTGGTGACGGACCGCACCGATCTCGATGACCAGATCGACAAGACGTTCAAGGCGACGGGCCTGTCGCCCGAGCGCGCGAAGACCGGGGAACACCTGGTCGAACTCATCGAAGCGAAGACGCCGGTCGTCACGACGCTCGTGCACAAGTTCAAGGCCGGGCTTAACAAGCGCCGCGTCGTCGATGCGAGCACGGACATCTTCCTGCTGGTCGATGAGAGCCACCGCAGCCAATACGGCGACATGGAGAGCCTGCACCAGAAGATGCGAGACGTGCTGCCGGGCGCGTGCCTGATCGGGTTCACCGGTACGCCTATTGCAAAGAAGGAGCGCAATACCTTCACAAAGTTCGGGCCGCTCGTGCAGCCGGTCTACTCAATGAAAGATGCCGTCGCGGACGGCGCCGTCGTGCCGCTGCTCTATGAGGGCCGTCATGTCGAGGAGGATATCGACGAAGACGCCGTCGACGCCTGGTTCGACCGCGTGACCGTCGGCCTCACCGACACACAGAAAGCCGACCTCAAGCGCAAGATGAGCCGACCGCGGACGCTCATGGGCGTGTCAGCACGCCTGCGCTGTATCGCGTTCGACGTCTGTCGGCATTTCGCGGACAATTTCCAGCCCGACAGGCTGAAAGGGCAACTCGTCGCGCCGTCTAAGCGCGACGCCATTACACTGAAAAAGCTGCTCGACGAGTTCGGTGAGGTGACCTCTGAGGTCATCATCTCCGGACCCGATCAGCGCGAGGGCGAACACGCCATCGACGAGGAATCCGACGACGAGGTGGTGAAGTTCTGGCGCCGGACGATGGAGCGTCACGGCGGTGAGGAGAGCTATAACAAAACCATCATCTCGAAGTTCAAGGGCCCCGGCGAGCCGGACATCCTGATCGTCGTCGACAAGCTGCTCACCGGTTTCGATGCGCCGCGCAACACGGTGCTCTACATGGCCAGACCGCTCCGCGATCACGGGCTTCTGCAAGCCATCGCGCGCGTCAATCGCGTTTTCGACGAGGACGGGGCACCCGAGAAGCCGTTCGGCTTTATCATCGATTACTGCGGCGTGCTGCGTCACCTTGGCGAGGCGTTGACCGCAAATGACGCGCTACGGGACTTCGACGAAGCCGACCTGCAGCAGTCGGTCAGCGCGATCGCCGATGAAGCGCGTACGCTCCCCCAAAAGCACGCTGCACTCCTCGATCTCTTCGCTGGCGTCTCCAACGTGTACGACGAGGAGGCCTATGCGCGAGAGCTCGCCGACGACGCGCTGCGCGATGACTTCTACCGCCGCCTATCGGAATTCTCCCGCACCCTGACGGTCGCCGTCAGCTCGCGGACTTTCGTCGAGGAGACGCCGCCAGAGCGGCTCCAGCGCTGGCGAACAGACGAGAAGCGCTTTCTCGCGCTGCGCGCCCACGTGAAGGCTCGGTACGCAGACGCGGTGGATTGGAGCGAATATGAGCGGCGCGTCCGCAGTCTGCTCGATCAGCATGTGACCGCCCACGAAGTCACGACGATCGTGGAGCCGCTAGCGGTCTTCGACGATGGCGCCATCGAAGCGGCCCGCAACGAGAAGAAGCGCTCCGACGCCTCGATCGCTGACGAAATCGCACACCGGACGCTGCGAACCATCGAGGAAAAATGGGACGAAGACCCCACCTTCTTTGAGAAGTTCTCGAAGCTCATTCGGCAAACGATCGACGACTTTCGTCGCGGCCGCCTTGAAGAGAAAGCATACCTCGAACGTATCCGCTCACAGCGCGACAAGCTCGACGCCCGCGACGACGAGGATGACCCGACACCGCACGAACTGCGCGGCAAGGGCAATGAGACCGCCTTCTGGGGCATCGCCCGAAAGGAGCTTCGGCGCGCCGCGATCGAGGATCCTGACCTTCCGGTGAAAATCTCGATGTCGCTCGCGGACATCATCGAAATCCACCGCCGCGTCGGGTGGCAGCATGACCGCGACATCCAGAACGACATGCGAAACGCAATGGATGACTTCTTCTTCGACGTGGTCATGGGTTCAGGTGGGCCCGAGATCGAACCGGCTATTATGGACAGCATCATCAACGAGGTGCTTTCGGCGGCCCGGGTGCGCATGCAGGATGACGGTCGTGTCCGCTGACGCCTGGTTCCAGTGGGGCCGCAGACGGATCGCCTATAGCGTCGCGCGCGACGAGCGCCGGCGGCTGAAAATCGTCGTTTTGCCATCAGGCTCGGTGCAAGTCATCGCTCCGCACGACGCAGCCGATGACGAAATCCAAGAACGCGTTCGCCGCAAGGGCGGGTGGATCGCAGCGCAAATCGATGATTTCGAGCAATACCGCCCGAGAACGCCCCCGCGCCAGTATATCAGCGGCGAGACGCACCTCCTTCGGGGCGTCCAGTATCGCCTAAGGGTTCGCCAGAATGATGCGTCTCGCATTTTCCTGAGCGGAGACCGCATTGTCCTGGAGACGCCGCACGTCGAAAGCAATGTGCACAAGGCGGCTCTGCTCGATCATTTCTACAAGCTCGAAGCTCACGCCGAATTTCCGCGGCGACTTCGCGAGGTGGCGCCGCTATTCGCTTCCGAAGGCATCGAACCACCCAAGCTGATGATCCGCCCAATGACAAAAAGATGGGGCAGCTATACGCCGAAAGGCAATCTCGTCCTCAACCAGGACCTGATCCGCGCTCCGGTCCAATGCATTGATTATGTGATCGTCCACGAACTCGCGCACACGTTCGAGCCTCACCACGGATCACGCTGGCGGCAGCTGATGGACAAGGCCATGCCGGACTGGCGTGACCGCAAGAAGAAGCTCGAAACAAGCCTCGTCTAGAGATCCTCCGTTGAGTTCTAAGGGGTGACGATTTCGCCGCGCGCAAATCGTCATCCCTCCCGGGCCACCTTCTCCGCTTCAGTGACCTCCGACAGCCCGCCGCCTCCCGCGGCGCGGCGCAGACACCGGAGGCGCTACCCATGCCAGACCCCAACGCCGGCCTTCCGCCGCGCTACCTCAGAACTCCCGAAGCCGCCCGTTTTCTCGGCCTGTCCGGCAGGACGCTGGAGAAACACCGCACCTACGGCACGGGTCCCCGCTATTCCAAGATCGGCGGTCGCGTCGTCTACGCCATCGACGATCTGCAGGCCTGGGTCGGCCGGGGCGAGAAGACCTCGACCTCGGATGACACCGGCGACACCGTGCTGCCCGCCAAGCGCCACGCGGCGATCTCGCCGGCCTATGCGCCGAACGGCCGGTCATGACCGGCCGCACGACTGTCGATCTCCTGTGGCTCGAAGGCCGGATCGAACGCTGGATCCGCTTCGGCCGCACCGTCCAGGAGACCATTCGGAGCTGCTCCGAAAGCACTGTAGGTTTCGATCCGGGTGCGGTCTTCGCCCTCGTGCGCTGGGCTTCAAATGACTACGGCACCGTCGAGAGCCGGATCGACATCCTGCGCGCCGTCCAACCCGGCGAGCGCTGCTCGACCGTCCCGCATGTGACCCCCGGCGGCGAAATACTCTTACGCCTCTCCGGCTGGCCGAAGGTCGAAGCGGCGCTATTGGCCATCGACCAGGTCGAGGCGCTCGGGCTCGCGCCGGAGGATGTCTGTCCCGATCATTGGCGGCACGTCCACAACCGGCTGACCACCGGTCTCGACCCCCGCGCCTATACCGAGCTGCGGCACGAAGCCTGGCTCAAGCGCCGCGCGGTGACGGCATGATCCGCGCGCGAAGAACGCTGCTCACCGCGGGCGCGGCGCTCACGCTGATTGGCGCGTCGGCCGTAGTGCGTAGCGACCCTGTTCTCGTCTGGAACGCGTCGGTCAGCGTGCCGGTCGGCTTCTACGCGATCACCCCGATCACGCGTCCGGAGGTCGGCGATCTCGTCGCCGTGCGTCCGCCCGATGCGCTTGGCCGATGGCTGGTCGAGAACCGCTATCTCGGCCCCGAAACACCGCTCCTGAAGCGCGTCGCCGCGCTGCCGGGTAGCGAGGTCTGCCGCCACGGCACGACGATGATCATCGATGGCCGCGT
>DAOMWV010000187.1:0-5780 GCA_035436725.1 Hyphomicrobiaceae bacterium | reverse complement strand
GGTTCGGGTGCCGACCCAGCACCCGCGCCACGCGCTCCGTTTGGGGCGGCGCTCCCGGTTGTCGCTTCCGACTCCCCTGCGGGGAGCCGGCCGGAAGCGACGTTTTGCGCCGACGCGTTCGGCTACGTGTCGACTGAGGCCGCGGGTTTCGGTGGCCGGAAACGAGAACCCCCGCCGTCGCCGGCGGGGGTGCGCGATCCGATCAGGCTCGAGCGGAATTACTTCGCGGCGGCGAGGCGCTCTTCGACGTAATCCCAGTTGACGAGGTTGTCGACGAAGGCTTCGAGGTACTTCGGACGCAGGTTGCGATAATCGATGTAGTAGCTGTGCTCCCAGACGTCGCAGCCGAGGATCGGGTGCGCGCCGTGCATCACCGGGTTTTCGCCGTTCGGAGTTTTCATGGCGGCGAGCTTGCCGTCCTTGACCGCAAGCCAGGCCCAGCCGGAGCCGAACTGCGTCACGCCGGCCTGGATGAAGTCGGTGCGCATCTTGTCGTAACCGCCGTAAGCGGTGACGAGAGCTTCGACCTTGCCGGGCAGCTTCTTGCCGCCGCCACCCTTTTTCATCCAGTTCCAGAAGTGGAGATGGTTGTAGTGCTGGCCGATCTGGTTGATGACGGGCTGGTCCTTGCCGTCGAAGGCCATCTTGCAGATTTCCTCGAGGCTCTTGCCGGCGTATTTCGTGCCGTCAGCGACCATCGGCGCGCCGGCGGTAACGTAGGCGTTGTGATGCTTGTCGTGGTGGAATTCAAGTGTTTCCTTCGACATGTAGGGGGCCAGCGCCTCATAGGCGTAGGGCAGCGGGGGAAGTTCGATTTTCGCCACGTGTCTCTCCATTGTGTGGACGGTTGAACCAAAGGCCGGCGGTATCGGGACCGGGATATCGGAGCGCACCGTATCGACTGCCCCCGTATTCGGCAAGTTTGGCAAGGGACGGTGTGCACCTTGAGCAATGTGGGGTGGTACCCGTGAACAGCCATAGGGCAACGCGCGTTGCGGCAGAAAGGTTCCGTATCAAGCTGTGGCCGTGCGCAGATTGCGGATCTGATGGCAGCAGAGCCCCTTTTGCTTTGCGCTGCCATGGCTTATCTGAGGTTCGATGGCCGCGTAGCACGGGGCCGGAGCGCCAGGACACTACGACATGCAGAACCTCGATACCGCCTTCGCACCCGGCCGTGAGCCGCGCATCCCGCTGCACGGGGAGCATGCCTTCGCCGCCATGCGCAAGGCAGGGCGGCTCGCGGCGGAGTGCCTCGACATGCTGGTGCCGCACGTCCAGCCCGGCGTTTCGACGGACCGCATCGACGATCTCGTACATCAGTTCGCACTCGACAACGGGGCGCTGCCGGCGACACTCTTCTATCGCGGCTACAAGTATTCGGTCTGCACGTCCATCAATCACGTGGTCTGTCACGGCATGCCATCGCCGAAACCGCTCCGCGACGGGGACATCCTGAACATCGACGTGACGCTGATCGTCGACGGCTGGTACGGCGATACGTCGCGCATGTTCACGGTAGGGGCGATCAACCGGAAGGCGGAGCGGCTCATCGACGTGACCTACGAGGCGCTGTTGCGCGGGATCGCGGCGGTCAAGCCGGGCAATACGCTCGGTGACATCGGGCATGCCATCCAGACTTATGCGGAAGCGGAGCGGTGCTCGGTGGTGCGGGACTTCTGCGGGCACGGGCTCGGACAGGTGTTTCATGCGCCGCCCAACATCCTGCACTACGGCGAACCGGGGGAGGGTGCGGTGCTCGAGCCGGGGATGCTGTTCACGATCGAGCCGATGATCAATCTCGGAAAGCCGCACGTCAAAGTGCTGCCGGACGGATGGACGGCGGTGACTCGCGACAGGGAACTGTCGGCGCAGTTCGAGCATACGGTCGGTGTGACGAAGACGGGGTGTGAGGTGTTCACGACGTCGCCGAAGGGTCTCGACAAGCCGCCGTATGGTGCTGCAAGCTGACGCGCGGTTTTTTGCGTCATTAGTTGCGGGTCGTCTTCATGGCGGGGCGTGTTTCCAAGCGTGGCATTGCGTCAGACCCATCGTCAGGCCCGATCGCGCGGTCGGGACTTTCGGACTTGTTCGGTGGTGGGCCGATCGAAGCTGACGTGGCGATGGCGTCGCCGCAGGGACTGCCCGTCAGAACGGACGCGGTCCCGGGCGATGCTGGCCCGAAAACGCGGATCGGCGTTTCGGACAAGGATGGACCGTCAGGGCACAGGGAGCGGCTCAGGGACCGTTTCATGGCCGGGCCGGATACGATCCCCGATTATGAATTGCTCGAACTCCTGTTGTTCCGCGTGTTCGCGCGGGGGGACACCAAGCCGCTCGCCAAGGCGCTCATCCGTCACTTCGGCTCGTTCGCAGAGGTTCTCAACGCGCCTGCGCATCGTCTCAAGGAAGTGAAGGGGGTCGGAGATCGCGTCGTCGAGGAGTTGGCGATCGTGCGGGCCGCGGGGGTTCGTCTCGTTCGCGCGGGGGCGGTGCAGAAGACGGTGTTCTCGAACTGGCAGGCGGTGATCGACTACTGCATGACAGCGCAGGCTTACGATGGCGTCGAACGGTTCCGCATCCTGTTTCTGGACAAGCGGAACCAGCTCATTGCAGACGAGGTGCAGCAAACGGGGACCGTCGATCATACGCCCGTCTATGTGCGGGAAGTGCTGAAGCGCGGGCTCGAGCTCGGAGCGACGGCGCTGATCCTGGTGCACAATCATCCCTCGGGGGATCCGACGCCGTCACGCGCGGACATCGAGATGACGAAACAGATCGTGGAGGCGGCGAAGCCGCTCGGCATCGTGGTGCACGATCACGTCATCGTCGGGCGCAACGGGCACGTGTCGCTCAGGTCGCAGCGGCTGATGTAGGGCTTTTCAGGATCAGCGGAGATCGACGATCTCGACGTGGGCGGCGAGGGGCGTGGCGCCGACCTGTCTCTCCCAGTCGAGTGTGTTGCGCATCTCGCCGGTGGAGCGGATGCGGCGGAGGTGGGCGAGGTCGACGGTGCCGTAGACCCATCCGGGGTGATCGCGGTGCCCGTCGGCGACGATGCCGGTGTCGGAGAGTCCGTGTTCACTCGGGACGAAGATGCCGGCGGCACCTGAGTTGCGATCGACGGCGGGTGACCACGGCGCGTCGCCGACGGTCGGGGACTGAACGGTGGCGCAGCCGTTTTCGAGCGCGCGGGCCATGGCGGCAGTGCGGACGCGCTGGAAGCCGGATGGGAACTCGGTGCAGGACGGGATCAGCACGATGTCGGCGCCGGCTTCGGCCTGGGCGCGGACGAGAAGCGGGAACTCGCTGTCGTAGCAGATGGCGATCGAGAGGCCGCCGAGCGACGTTTCGAAGACGCGGTTCGTGCGGCCCGGTCGAATACCCCAGGTGACCTCGAACGGGGTCATGATCATCTTGTCCTGATGGCCGACGCGGCCCGAGGGCGCGAACAGCCGCGCCCGGTTCACGAAGCCGCCGTCGCCATCGTCGGTGGGACCGCTGGCAGAGAGGATGTGTACGTCGTGCTTACGGGCGAGATCGGCATGGGCGGCGTCGATCGCGGGGAATGCGTCGGAGACGGCACGCAGGGACGTCTGGAGGTCTGCTGCGGCGGCGGCATCGGGGGCGGCGTATTCCATGGCGCCGTATTCGGGAAACACGAGGAGCCGGGCACCGTTCGCCGCGGCCTCACCGATCCAGCGCGCCTGCTTGTCGACGTAGTCGGCGAGGCGCGCGAAGCGATCGAGCGGATATTGCGCGGCGGCAATACGGATTGTTCCGGCCGGCGGCGTCATCAGAGCTTCCGCATCCAGAACTGCATGGGCTTTTCGGTTTCGTCCGTCTGGTCGATGTCCTGCCACGAGAACCAGGCGAGGAGGCCTTCGACCTTTTCGTAGCCGCGCTTCTGCCAGAAGGCGTCGAGGGGCATGTAATCCGTGGGACGCAAAGGATGACAGCTTTCGCGGACGACGCCGCAGAAGGCGCTGTCGGTGTATTTTCCAAAGGAGCGGGCATGCGCTTCGCGGTGATCGAAGAAGGCGTGGCCGAGACCGCGTCCGCGATAGGACGGTTTGAGAACTGACTCACCGAAGTAGAAGATTTTTGCTATGTCGAAGCCGGCGTCGACGAAGGGCGCCTTGATCTCCTCGTTCTGGCCCGAGAGCGGGGCGGCGGTGGCGACGCCGACGACATCGGCGCCGTCAAAGGCTGCGACGATGACGGCTTGATCGGCGCGAGAGAATTTCTCGAGGTATTGCTCCTCGTAATCGAGCGTGCCGTCGTAGAGGTAGGGCCAGGCGCGGAAGACCTCGATCCGGAGGCGGGCAAGTTCGGGCAGCGCCCTCGTCATCGCCTCGCCCGTGAGAGGCACGACCCGGACTGTCATGCGGCCTCTCCCGTTACCTGCACGAGCCAGTCGGTCAGATTGTAGTAGGTCGTGACACGCGAGATCCTGCCGTCGCGAATCTCGAAGAAGGTGCCGGCGGGGAGAACGTATTTCTGGCCGCTGGCCGGGGGCAGGCCGTCGTCGGTGTTCTTGTAGGTGCCGATCACGTTGAACTCGGCGGAGGCGCGGGTGCCGGTGTCGTTGGTCATGACGACGATGCCCTCGAGGCGCTCGGAATAGCAGTGCGCCATGCGGGCGTTGAAGGCGCGGAACTGCTCCTTGCCGTGACGGCGGACGCCCTGGTTGACGTCGTGGACGACGTCGTCGGCGAGACAGGCGAGCATGGTATCATGGTCGCCCCGGTTGAAGGCGTCGTAGTAGCGGCCGATCAGCGCGGCGGTGGCTTCGCGGGTCATGGAATTCTTCCGGATAAAGACAATTGCAGCGTGAATTACCAGAGCCTGGCGCCCCGTGCAAAACGAAATAGCGCGGCATCGTCCGAAGGTCGACTAGGGCAGGAAGCCGCGATTGAGATCCATGGACTGGGTCGCCCGTTCCTTGCCTTTTCGATCACGGATGGAGATGGTCCAGCGGACGTTCGTGCCTTTGTCGTAGCTGGTGGTCGAGCGCACACGGGCGTCGATCGTTTCGCCGGCTGCGACGGGCATGGGATCGAGAACGGGAAGATACAACTGTTCCCAGTGGGTGCGCGGGTCGAATGGTCCGGTGCCGAGCGAGATGCCAGGTACGAGTTCGGCCCGCCACCAGAGGGCGAGGCCGGTGATGGTCTGTGGCTCGGAGACGGTCCAGGTGCCACCGCCAGAGCGCGTTGTTTTCGTGGGGCGGGCGAAATCCACCTTGTCCCAGGTGATGGCCGACCTGCCGCCGTCGAGAAGATCTTCGGCCGCGAGCCAGCGCACGTAGATGTTGTTGAGGCCCATGGCGCGGGCGGCGTCGAAGGTGAGGCCATAGCCGACCTCGCTCCAGATCGAGAGATCGCGGTGCAGCTTCGCCGATACCACCGGGGAGATCATCTGCTCGACCTTGCCGGGAATCATCACGCCGCCGGGTTCGAGGTAGCGGTCGCGGGCGTCGCCGAGGGTTTCGATGATGTTCTCCTCGAAGGCGTAGTTGCCGAGGGTCTCGGAAACGACGACGTGGGCGCGTTCGGGCGGTTCGACCTCGGTCGAGTGTGCGGGGACGATCTCGACATTGCGCAGGCCGTTTTCCCTGGCGAGCTTGCGGGCGAGTGCTGCGATTTCTGCGGTCTCGAGAAGGAAAACCTTTTTCGCGCCGAGCTTCGCGGCCATGAAGCCGAGGAAGCCGGTGCCGCAGCCGATGTCGGCGAAGACGGTCTTGCCGGGGACTACGACCGAGGCGAGGGCCTTGTGGAAGG
>DAOMWV010000186.1:0-5801 GCA_035436725.1 Hyphomicrobiaceae bacterium | reverse complement strand
TAGCGCGTCATCGGCACCATGTCGTCACCGTGCCCGCCGAGCGTCATCGCGCGCACGTCCTCGATCGAAACGCCCGCCGCATCCGCGAGGAAGCAGGCGAAGCGCGCGCTGTCGAGCACGCCGGCCATGCCGACGACCTTGTTGGCCGGGAGCCCTGAGAACTTCTGCAGCGCCCACACCATCGCGTCGAGCGGGTTGGTGATGCAGATGACGAACGCGTTCGGCGCGTACTGCTTGATGCCGGCTCCGACCGCTTCCATGACCTTGAGGTTGATGCCGAGCAGGTCGTCGCGGCTCATGCCGGGCTTGCGCGGCACACCGGCCGTGACGATGCAGACGTCCGCTCCCTTGATGATCGAGTAGTCGGTGACACCGCCGCCCGAGAGCTTTGCGTTGTAGCCTTCGACGGCGGCCGTCTGCGCGAGGTCGAGCGCCTTGCCCTTCGCGGTACCTTCCATCATGTCGAGGAGCACGATGTCGCCGAGTTCCTTGAGACCCGCCAGGAGGGCCAGCGTGCCGCCGATCTGGCCGGCACCGATGAGTGCGATTTTGCTGCGCGCCATGAGAATGCTCCTGTGTCCGATGTGACATGCGGCGACCCGCCACGGGTCGCCTCGCTCCGGTCGCCGGAGGCGCGAAAGCGCCGCCCGCCAATTCCGCCCGCGTCCTAGACCTTTTGTGCGCCCCGTTCAAGGCGAGGCCCATCGCTCGTCCGCAGCACAGGCCGGCTTTGCGACCAAAGAGTAATCCGCCCCCGCGACCGTGGCGGGTGCGCTGCGCTGTCGCACGATTGGCCACCGCTGACCTGCGACGCCGGAACGCAGACGATACGCCCATCCCCGAATTGCGAGCCCCGTGCCCACCCGTTATCCATTCGGGCGATCTGTCGGCGACCTGTGATTCCGGGCGTCCGGGTTCGGGTTGCCGAGGGAACGATCAAGACACCAGGGAGACGCCGCGCCGAGGCCTGCATTTTCCGTTCACCATGACCTTCCGGTGATGTTACGTGCGGCCGCAGATTTTGCTATCCGGACACCGCGTCGCGTTAGGAGTTTCTGATGTCCGCCAACACTTTGGACAAATATTGTATCATCGGTGCCGGCATGTCTGGCGTCGCCGTCGCCAAGACCTTCATCCAGCGCGGCATTCCCTTCGACATCGTCGAACGCGAGAACGACATCGGCGGCCTCTGGAACATCAAGACCGGCAGCCGCGTGGTCTACGAAAGCACCCACCTCGTATCCGCCGTTTCCTCGACCGCCTTCGAGGATTATCCCGTCTCCACCGACGAAGTGACGCCCGACGGGCCGATCCCTGACTACCCCAGCCACGAATGGGTCATGAACTACCTGCGCGACTATGCGCGCATCTTCGGCGTGACCCCCCGGGTCGAATTTGGCCGGACCGTCGAAAAGCTCGCCCCCGTGGGCGATGGCACCTGGACCGTGAAGATCGCCGGTGAGCCATCGCCGCGCACCTACAAGGGTGTCGTCGTCGCCAACGGCCATCACGAAGCGCCCCGCCTGCCCACCTACCCCGGTGACTTCGCGGGCGAGATCATTCACTCCCGCCAGTACGTGAGCCAGCGCCAGGTCCGCGACCGCCGCGTGCTCGTCGTCGGTGCCGGCAACTCCGCCTGTGACATCATCAAGGATGCCGCCCACGCCTCTGGCGCGAAGGTCGTCATGAGCATGCGCCGCGGTACGTGGTTCGTGCCGAAATTCATCCTCGGTTTCCCGACCGGAGACGTGGTCGGCACGATCGAATGGCTGCTGACCCCGCTTCCCCGTCTCGTCAAGCGCTACCTCTTCCAGGCCTCGCTCTGGGTCCTGCAGGGCCCGCCGACGCGGTATCACATGCCGGCGCCTGCCTACGCCATCGACAAGGCGCATCCGACCATGAGCGACGACGTTCCCCGTCTCGTCTCGCACGGCCGCGTCATCGTGCGCCCCGAGATCGCGCGCTACGAAGGCAACGACGTCGTCTTCACCGACGGATCGCGTGAAACCGTCGACGTCATCATCTTCGCCACCGGCTACAAGTTCGAGATCCCGTTCCTCGATCGCTCCGAGTATTTCGACGCCAACGGCCGGCCAACTCTGTACAAGCAGTTCGCCCATCCGCGCCATCCGAACCTTTTCTTCGCCGGCCTCATTCAGGCCAATGGCTCGATCTGGCGGCTCGCCGACTATCAGGGCCGCATCATCGCCAACGCCATCGTGGCCGAACGGTCCGACCCGTCCGAGTATGCCGAGTTCCGCGCACGCGTCTCGCGTCCGACGCCCGTCTCGAAGGAAGTGTTCGTCGACAGCGAGCGTCACAAGCTCGAAGCGAACTATTTCGACTACGCACGCGATCTGAAGCGCGAAGCGAAGCAGTTCAAGGCGGCCGGCAAGCTGCCTTATGCAGGCGATGCTTCCGCATCGGCGAACGCCGCGACCGATCACACCCGCGTCGCAGCCGAGTGATCAGCCGATCATCGCCGGGGCGTGCGATGGCGTGCTCGCCGCCTGGTGCGCGCGCGTGTGAACCTGGTCACACTGCGGCCGTCGCCGCCTCGCCCACGCGATTGGCCCTCGCTTCGAGATAGGCGGGGCTTCGCATCTCCATCAGCCGCGATGCCGTGCGCTCGAACAGGAAGGCCTCGTCGCCCTTCGGATAGATTTCGTCCGGTTCGGCATCGGCCGATACGACGAGCCCTACGCGCGCATCGTAGAGCGTATCGATCAGCGCGATGAAGCGCCGCGCCTCCGCGCGCCGGTCGCGATCGAGACGCGGCACGTCGCGCAGGATCAACGTGTGGTACTGGTGGGCGATGTGCAGGTAGTCGACCGCACCGAGCGGCCGGTTGCACAGCTCGTCGAACGTGAAGACCGCGACCCCGTTCGCCGCTTCCGGCACCGGCACGATGCGACCCTTCACCTCGAGCGCCTCGGCATGCCCGTGTTCGACCCCGCTGATGCGATGGAACGCATCACGCAGTGCCCGATCCGACGCAGGCCCCAGTGGCGAGAAATAGAGCGGATGCCCGATCAGCTTCTCGAGGCGGAAATCCTTCGCGCTCGCAAGTTCGACGATGTCGACCTTGCTTTCCAGCAGGCGGATGAACGGCTCGAACAGTTGCCGGTTGAGACCGTTCTTGTAGAGCCCGCTCGGCGGCACGTTCGACGTCGCCACCACCACGACGCCAGCGTCGAAGAGCGCGGTGAAAAGCCGCCCGAGGATCATCGCATCGGCGATGTCGGTGACGTGGAATTCGTCGAAACAAAGCAGCGCCGCCTTGTCCGCGATCGCCCGCGCCACCGGCGCGATCGGATCCCCGTCCACCGTCTTGCGGGCCTCCGCGATCCTGTCGTGCACGTCGGCCATGAACTCGTGGAAGTGTATGCGCCATTTCCGCTTCACCGGCGCGACACCATGGAACAGGTCCATCAGCATCGTTTTGCCGCGCCCGACCTGGCCGTGGATATAGAGCCCGCGCGGCGCCTCCAGCGGCTTCGACCTGCGGAACAGCCCGCCGAGCCGTCCTCGACTGGTCCCGTCCCAGCCTCTGAGCGCCGCGGCCATATCGTCGAGCCGCGACGCCACAGCCAACTGGGCCGCGTCTTGATCGGCTTCGCCGGCCGCTACCCGCCGCCGAAGCTCTGCTGCCACCCCGCTGCTCATCACGCCTCTCGCGTCGATCCCTGAGCGCCGGCTATAGCCCAAGGGCAAGACTGGTCAAGCCAGGGCTCGGTGGCTTATGCGGTGCCATGCAACCGCCCGCGGCGCACAATGCGTGATAGCCGTCGGTGTGAACCCGAGACAAATAAGTATCGGATAAACAAAACAAAAAATCATTTTCTCCACGGCGGACGCACCCCGATGCCCTTGTGCAGCGCAACATAAATCACTACTGTATCTTCTGCGCGCGGGTTCGATCGAGCCCGCACGCAACGTCGAGCCCGTTGCAGAGAGGCGAAAACGCCCCTGTCGCGGAAATCCCAGCCGGGGTTCCCCGGTTCCGGAGGTGATGACATGAGCAGCAAGCCGCACGTGGCCGGTTCCATACGCAAGTTGTGGCCGACCGAAACCGACGCATTCGCAGCCCACCTGCGCCGTCTCGATCCCGAGAGCAGGCGCATGCGCTTTGCCCACAGCGTCTCTGACGCTTTCATCGAAGACTATGCCGCCCGCATGAACGACATGGGCAGCATCGTCTACGCCTATATCGTCGACAGCGAGGTTCGCGCCGCGGCCGAACTGCGCAAGCTCGGTGACCGCTGGGGCTCCGAAGCCGAAGCGGCATTCTCTGTCGAGCGCGAATTCCAGGATCATGGCATCGGCACGGAACTGATGGGCCGTGTCATCAGGTCGGCCCGCAATCGCGGCATCAACCACCTCTACATGAGCTGCCTCGCCGAAAATTCGAAGATGCAGTCCATTGCGAGGAAGTACGAGGCGGACCTCAAGTTCGAGTACGGCGAGGTTGTGGGCGAGATCCTTCCGGACAGCCCGAACTACTTTTCGATGCTCGCTGAAGCGGTCGAGGATCGCGTCGGCTACATGATGGCCGTGTTCGATCTCCAGAAGCGCGTGGTACGCGCGGCCTGAGTTTCATCTGACGGAATCGCGGATCAGCCTCGATTCCGTCTCGCCCCCGACACAGTGCTGCGCGAGAGTTCCGCTCAAGGCTTCGCAGAGCCGATCGGTTGCGTCGCGGTTCTTCAGCCCCGGAACTGCGCGCACCAGTCGGAATGGCACGTCGGAGAGCGCCGGTACGAGCGGCGATTCCTTGAGGAAGCCTGAATAGAACGCGGCTGGCGTGCCCGGCCCGCGTCCCGATAAAACTGCAAAGGCCGGCTTCGCGCCGGCCTTTTTTGCATCCTGCAGATCGCCTAGCGTCCCGCCAGCACCGTCGCTCCGATGATGCGGCCGCTCCCGCCCCGCTGCAGGATGACGGCGCCACTCGACGTTTTGCCGTCGCCCGCCGCCGAGATCGGCAAGCGGAGAGTGGTCTTCGT
This sequence comes from Hyphomicrobiaceae bacterium, assembly GCA_035436725.1. GTDB lineage: Bacteria > Pseudomonadota > Alphaproteobacteria > Rhizobiales > Hyphomicrobiaceae > JABFRJ01. The sequence continues at coordinate 798 of DAOMWV010000186.1, read as the reverse complement.
GCCGGTCCAAACACCGACCGGTGCGATGTCGCGCACGACATTGGAATACGTGATGCTCTTGCCCGCATTCTCACCGCGGCTGATTTCCACAGTGATCCGGTGGTCGAAGTTCACGAGCCAGAGCGTCGCCTCCGCAACCGCATGATGCGCCTGCTCACTGACGTCGACGACGATCGTATCGGCCTCGCGCCGCGCCACGACCGGCACCCAGATCGGCTTGCTGGAGGCAAGCGACTTCGCAAGCTCCGTCTCGATCGCCGCGCTGTTGCTGCCGACGACGTGCGCCCCTGCATTGATGACGAGCTGCGGCGTATAGATGCGCCCGTCATGGCGCATCTTCGCGTATGCCTTCTGCCGCTTGGAGAACTTCGGATTGGCAAGTGTGTCCTTCCACCCGAGCTTGTCCCAGATGTCGATCGGGAACGACAGGGCGAGAATTCCCGGCCTCTGAGTATAGGTCTCGAACAGCGCATCCGCCGCCGGGCATGACGAGCAGCCCTGGCTGGTGAAGAGTTCCAACACTGCTTCGATCGGCTGATCCGTGTTGACCTGCGCGACGGCCGTTGTCGGCGCCGCCGCAATCGCAGCGACAGCCCAGGCAGCGGCCAGAATTGATAGTCTGCGGCGCATGTCGATTGGTGATCCGGTGAACACGAGGCGCGCCGCCGGTCAGGCGAAACGCTGGTCTCGACGCTACTTATTCCGAACACAGGCTTCAATTGCGAGTCACGTTTGGGTGACGCGAAACTATATTTTCCGAGCCAGCTCCGTACCTTGACGCAGAACAGGCCGGCGTGG
>DAOMWV010000185.1:0-5873 GCA_035436725.1 Hyphomicrobiaceae bacterium | reverse complement strand
CTCGCCGAGAAAACGAAGTTCCAGTCGGTCGTGTTCAATCTGGTTTCCAATGCGCGCGACGCAGTCGGCGATGATGGCACCGTTACGGTCAGTCTCGGAAACTGCCCGAGCCAGCAGCGCCCGGCGTCGATACCTCCCGGTGATTACGTCGTCGTCAGCGTCAGCGACAACGGCTGCGGCATGCCGCCCGAGGTACTGGCGCGCGCAGGCGAGCCGTTCTTCACGACAAAATCCGAAGGTCGCGGAACCGGACTTGGCCTGGCATCGGCCTTCGAGCTTGCCGATCAGTGTTCCGGCCGCGTCCTCATCGACAGCGCGCCCGGATCGGGAACGCGCGTTTCCATCTATCTGCCACGTGCGTCGGATACCGGCGACAGCGACGTGGAACTTGCGGTTGCGGCCACGCGTGCGGATCACGACAAGCACGGCGGGGCCACCATTCTCGTGGTCAAGAGTGACCCATCCGGACGGCAGCACGTCGCCAATCTCCTGCGGCGGCTCGGATACGTCGTCCTCGAGGCGGCGAGCGAGGCCGTGGCGCTTGCCACCGCTCTCAGGGAAATGCGGATCGATCTCGTCATTTCCGACCTCGCGGCATTGCCGGGTGGGGCCGCGCGCCTTGCCGATCGCCTGCGCCAGGAGATGCCAACGCTGCCATTCATCTTCATCCGCTCGGAGGATCAAATGGACGCGGTGCCGGGTGAGCTCTCGATCGTTCGTCCCGTGACCGCAGCGGTGCTTGCGGGCGCGGTGCTCACCAAGCTCGGTCGTTTGCCGGCGGTGCTGCTGTCATCGGCGACGCTGACGGCGTCGGAGCGCATCCTGGAACGTGTCGAAAGCGACGCGGTACGCGATTTCGGCGCGGCGTGGCTCGCGCACTGTACCGCGACGACCCGATTGCCGTCGCCGGCGGATCTCCAGCCGATCCTCGACAGTCACGCCGATAACACCTACGTCGTCTCGGCGCTCGGCAGCGACGACGTTACCGAGTTCAAGTTCGTCCGGGCCGGGGCGGCAATCGTCACCGCAGTCGGCCACACGATCACGGACGACTTCATCACATCCAGCGACCAGAATGTGCTCGGCTACCTTTCACGGGCGTACAAGCGCAGTGCGACGGGCATGCCTTATCGCGACACCACTGCTGCACCCGGAGACGGAGCTGTCGAATACGAGCGGCTCATCGTGCCGCTGTCGGCAGATGGCCACGGGGTCACGCATCTCGCGGGGATCGCCATCCGCCGTGGCGGGGCGCGCTGACGAGGCGCAGCCATCTCCGGGATGACGGCACGGGCGGGCGATGATAGCGTCAGGGTTCGTGTATTCCGGGCCTCGCCCGGCGGACCCGTTGGCCAGGATGTCCATGCGACCACCCGTCTTCGATCTCGACCTGCCGTCTTTTGCCGTGGACCCCTATCCCGCCTTCGCCCGGCTTCGCGCGACGGCACCGATCGCGTTCGTGCCGCAGCTCGGCAGCATCCTGTTCACCCGGCGTGACGACATCTTCGAGTGCGAAAAGAACATCGCCGTGTTCAGCTCGGAGCAGCCGGGCGGGCTCATGACGCGTCTCATGGGCCAGAACATGATGCGAAAGGACGGCGCGGCACATCTCGCGGAGCGCAAGGTGATTTTCCCGAGCGTGTCGCCGCGCGTCGTCATGAACCACTGGACGAGCCTCTTCCGGGAACACGCCACGCGGATCATCGACTCGCTCGCACCGCTCGGGGCGGCAGACCTGCACGACGCATTCGCGCTGCCGTATTCGGCCGAGTGCCTGAAATCGATCACCGGCCTCACCAACATGCGCTACCAGGATATGGACGCATGGTCGCAGGCGATGATCGCCGGCATCTCGAACTACACGAGCGATCCCGCCATCGAGGCCCGATGCCACGCGGCGACGGCCGGCATCGATCAGGCCATCACGGATATGCTGCCGGTCGTGCGCAAGACACCAAATCCGTCCTTGCTCAGCGTCATGGTCGAGGCAGGCCTCCCCGAAGACAGCGTGCGGGCGAACGTCAAGCTCGCCATCAGCGGCGGGCAGAACGAACCACGCCACGTCATTCTCGGTGCGACCTGGGCCGTGCTCACGCATCCGGCAGTGCGCGAGGCGGTTGCGGGTGGACGGATCGGATTCGGCGCGGTCTTCGACGAATACGTGCGGTGGATCTCACCGATCGGGATGTCGCCGCGGCGCGTGGCGAAGGCGTTTGTCTACAACGGAATCGACTTCGAGCCGGACGACCGGGTCTTCTTCATGTTCGGGGCTGCGAACCGGGACGAGGCGTATTTCGATCATGCGGACGTTTTCGATCCCGGCCGCGACACGTCCAAGGCCATCCCGTTCGGCGCGGGGCCGCATTTCTGTGCCGGCGCCGCCGCGTCGCGCGCCATGATCGCCGACATCGCCCTGCCGATGCTGTTCGAGCGTCTTGCCGGGCTCGCTCTCGAGCCGGCACCACCGGTGCAGATCACAGGCTGGGCGTTTCGCGGCCTGCAGAACCTGCCTGTCCGCTGGGACGTGTCGCGATCGCACAGCACAGCGGGGCGTGGGGTGGAGGCGCGGTCATGAGACCGGCCGGTCGCGGTGAACTCGACTCGCTCTATTTCAGCTATCCGCACTTCCCTCCGCCGGACGCGGCGGCGCGGGCACGGACGACGTTTCCCGTCGTGATCGTCGGGGCCGGACCTGTCGGGCTCGTCGCGGCACTGACGCTGGCGCGAGCGGGGGTCGACAGCGTCGTCGTCGAACGCAAGACGACCTACAACGACGGCAGCCGCGCCATCTGCATATCTCGTTCGAGCTTCCAAATTCTCGACGCGCTCGGCGCGGTCGGGCCATTCCTCGACAAGTCTCTCGGCTGGACCAGGGGCATCACGTCGTTTCGCGGCACGCCGATCCTCGAATTCGAGATGCCGCACAGCGAGCACGACAAGTATCTGCCGATGTACAATCTGCAACAGCAGTACATCGAGCAGTTCCTGCACGAGGCGACGGTCGCGAGCGGGCGCGTGGACGTGCGGTGGGGGACGACCTTCGAGGGCCTCGAGGAGTCGAAGGACGGCGTGACGATCACGGTCTCGGATGCGCGTGGCACCTACCGCATCGACGCAGCCTGGCTGCTGGCGGCGGACGGGGCACGAAGCGCGGTGCGACAGCATCTCGGCTTGCGGCTCAAGGGTGACAATCACGAGGGCCGCTATGTCATCGCCGACGTGCGCATGCGGCACGACTTCCCGACCATCCGGCGCGCATTGTTCGATCCACCATCGAATCCCGGCGCGACGGTGCTCATCCATCGCCAGCCGGACGACATCTGGCGGATCGACTATCAGGTCGATGCGGGGGAGAGCAGCGAAAGCGCTACGGCAGAAGAAAAAGTGCGTGCGAAAGTGGCGGCAGTACTCGGAGATATCGGTCATAAAGGCCCGTGGGAGCTCGAATGGTGGAGCGTCTACAGCGCAAATACGCTGGCGCTCGACGACTACCGGCACGGCCGCGTCGTCTTCATCGGCGACAGCGCGCATATCGTGCCGATCTTCGGCGTGCGCGGGCTCAACAACGGCATCGCAGATGCGCAGAACATCGGCTGGAAGCTCGCCAAGGTGATCAAGGGCCAGGCGGGCGCGGGGCTGATCGCATCCTATACACTGGAGCGGCGCGGTGCGACGCTCGACGTTTTTGCGACTGCGACCAAAAGCACGCGTTTCATGACGCCGCCTACGCCCGGCTGGACACTGGTGCGGGATGCGGCGCTGTCGTTGTCGCTGAAGCATCCCTTCGCGCGGCCGCTGGCCAATCCGCGCCAGATGGCGCCTTACGACTATGCGCTGTCGCCATTGACGCAGCGCGATTCTGAGCCGCATGCGGGCGGTCCGCGTCCGGGCGTGTTCGCACACGACGTACAGTTGGCCCCGGGGCGACATCTGCTCGACGGGACCGGGATGGGGTTCACCGGCCTGTTGCTCTCGCGCCAGCCGGTCGATCCGGACGTGGCGCGGGTTCGTGCCGTCGATCCGGATTTTCGCCTCGTCGTCATCTGCCACGCGACAGACCCGGCGTCCTACGACGCCGTTCGCTCCGTCTATGGAGAGACTGATAGAGACAGCGATTTCGTACTTATCCGGCCGGATTTCTACATCGCTGCGCGCCGGCCAGGTTTCGATCCAACTGAGGTCGCCTCATTCCTCACCCAACTGCTGGCCCTGTCTTATGCGGACACCCGACATGCGTCCTGAAGATTTCGAAGCCGTCTACGAGGCCCTCGCCGCCGCGCTCGACCGGGCCGGGACTGACAAGCATGCGTTGTATCTAACCAAGGTCGTTCTGATGCTTGCGAACCTGTCCAGCGACAGGGCACAGGTCGAGAGCGTGCTCGAGCGATGTCTCGAGGATCTCTGAGTGGGAGGTGGGGGCGTCCGCCCGATGCGGCTCGCGCCTGACGGATTCGGCTCGATTGGCGCTTTACAGGTCCGGCCGGCGGTTCTACTAGGGCGTCGGCCGACGGCAGACGCCGCACCTGGAGGGGTGGCCGAGTGGTTTATGGCTCCAGTCTTGAAAACTGGCGTACTCGCAAGGGTACCGTGGGTTCGAATCCCACCCCCTCCGCCAGACCCTCCCAAAGGCAATCCAGCAGATCAGGCACCCTGAGATCGAGCCACGGCGCAACTTTCAGATTTTGCGTTGCTTTTTTGGCTTTTGCACCACTTCCGGTTTGCCATGGCTTGCCGTCGAATTCCTCGGCATGGCAACCTAAAAATGGGCGCAATACTGGGCGCGCCCAGCCTTTGAGGGGCAAGGATTGGGCGCGATGGCAGGGCTCAACAAGCTGAATGATGCGAAGGTGCGTGCTGCTGGTTTTGGCAGGCACTCAGACGGTGGTGGCCTGTATCTCAGGGTCGAGAAGAACCTCGCGAGACGCTTCGTGTGGCGCGGAACCTGGTCAGGGCGCGAGATTGAAATGGGGCTTGGCCCCTATCCAGACACGATACTTGCGACAGCGCGCGATTTGGCGGCACAGGCACGACGCGACTTGCTCGCCGGGCTAGACCCTCGCGTGCAGAGGGAAAAGCGGGTCGCGCCGACGAGGTATGAGCGGGTCGTTGCATTCCGCGACGTTGCGGAGGAATTTCTTGCCCTGAAGAACCCGCGACTATCGAATGCGAAGCATCGTCAGCAATGGCAGAACACGCTCGCGACGTATGCCTACCCAGTGCTCGGCCAAATCCCAATCAACGCCGTGCAGCCGATCGATATTATCCGCACTCTCCAACCGATTTGGCACACCAAAAGCGAAACGGCGCGACGTGTACTCAATCGGATCGACAATGTGATCAGACACGCCACCGTCAGCGGTCGACGCACCTTGGCTAATCCGACAACAGGCGTAGTGAACTCCTTAGGCCGGAAACGCCCGATAGTAGAGCACCACACGTCAATGCCATGGACCGAGGTGCCGGCCTTCTTGAAACAGATCGACGGGCTGGCATCGGCGCAAGCATCACGCCTCGCATTGGAATTCACTATTCTGACTGCAGCGAGATCAGGGGAAGTACGGCTGGCTCAATAGAGCGAGTTCGATCCGGAGCAATGCCTCTGGACCGTTCCGGCCCAGCGCATGAAGATGAAGCGAGAGCATCGCGTGCCACTCTCACGCGCTGCAGTGGCAATTCTTCGCCGTGCGGAGGGTCATGTAAGCCGAGCAGATATGGACGGAGCATCGTTGATCTTTCCTGGAAATCGCGCCGGGCGTCCCTTGTCCGATATGACCTTAACTATGCTTTTGCGGCGGTTGCAGTGCTCGGCCACGGCACACGGGTGCCCTGCCCCTGATCGCGAAACCAGGACTTAAGTTAGAGTCCGGCCGTCG
>DAOMWV010000184.1:0-5901 GCA_035436725.1 Hyphomicrobiaceae bacterium | reverse complement strand
TGAAAAGAGCGCGCGGCTTTCGGGCTGGAACAGGGCGTCGTTCTTCCAGGTCTCGGGCGTCTTTGCGTCGACCGGCTCGGGGATGACGTTGAAATCGCCGAGCAGCAGGAACGGTGTTTCCTCGGCGAGGAGCTGGCGTGTGTGGTCGATCAGGCGCTCCATCCAGGCGAGCTTGTAGGTGAACTTGTCGGTGCCGATGGGGTTTCCGTTCGGCAGGTAGAGGCCGCAGAGCCGCAGTACGCCACGTTCGCCCGTTACCGTCGCCTCGATGTATCGGGACTGGACGTCGCTCTCGTCGCCGGGAAGGCCGCGCACGACGTCCTCAAGCCGTGTGCGGGACAGGAGTGCGACGCCATTGAAGCCCTTCTGGCCGAAGGTTTCGACGTTGTAGCCGAGCGCCTCGATCTCGAGACGGGGGAAGCCCTCGTCGACGGTCTTGATTTCCTGAAGGCACACACAGTCGGGCCGGGTTTCGCCGAGCCAGGTCAGAAGGCCGTCGATGCGCGCCTTGACGCCGTTGATGTTCCAGGTGGCGACACGCATTTCCCGCTCCTTAACGCTGATGGGCACCGAGCATACAGGGCCTTGCGGTGCATTTCAGCCTTTACGACGCATTCACCGTTTTATCGTACCTTCGACAACCAAGACTTGCAGGACAGGACGACGGAGGTCCTCCCGTGTCGCTGACATACTACGAGAAATTGAAGTACCGGCACCGGCCGATCTTTCGGAGCCTTCTGGCTCTCAATTTTGCTATCGGAACGCTGGTGCTTATCGCCTGGCAGACGGCCGTGCTCATCGTGCTGGATCCGCTGTCGTGGGCGGCGTCGAGTTCGTTCCCGCGGGAACGAGGCTGGGAAGCGCTGTTCGAGTATCCGATGGCGCTGTTCTGGCTGGTACCGTCGGCCGCGATTGTCGTAGGCTGGATGGCGGTGAAGTCACGCCAGTTCACCCTCGCGGTCGGCATCATGCTGGCGCCGGTTCTCATCGCGATGCTGACGGTCGGGCTCTACTGGTTCCTGCCGCCCGAAATCCGCTGATACGTTCGCGCTTCGTCAGAGTGAAAAACTCGTTCCGCAGCCGCAGGACGCGGTCGCGTTTGGATTCCTGATCTTGAAACTCGCCCCGATGAGGTCGTCGACGAAGTCGATCTCGGAGCCAGCGAGGTATTCGACCGATGCCGGGTCGATCAGGACGCGCGCCGATCCGCGCTCGAGGACGAGGTCGTCGTCCGCGCGGTCGTCGACGAGATCGAACTTGTACTGAAAGCCCGAGCAGCCGCCGCCCTCGACGCTGACGCGGAGGTATTCGGCGGCGGGTTCCCCGGCGACGATCTCTGCGATCCGAGATGCGGCACGCTCGGTCAGGCTGATTTCAGACGCGGTCATGCTGTGTTCCAGACGTTTCGAGAAGCCGGTCGCTGCCGGAAGCAGCGGCCGCATGCCCATTTTCCACTATGTAAGCCTCACTGCCGCCGCCGCCAAGGGATATGATAAAACTTGTGGAATCGACGTGTCGTGGCGGGAGGTCAGGCGGCGTTGGCATTTGCGGTGACGAGCGGGGGGCGGGGCGACCGGGCGGGGTATGCCGCGCGCTGGGAGGACAGTCGCGGGCGGCTGGTCGCGGAGGCTCCGTGCCCGATGCGGACGCCCTTCCAGCGGGACCGGGACCGGATCGTGCATGCAACGGCCTTCCGGCGGCTGACCCATAAAACGCAGGTGTTCCTCTATCACGAGGGTGATCATTACCGCACGCGGCTGACGCACACCATCGAGGTCGCCCAGATCGCGCGTGCGATCGCGCGGCAGCTCGGCCTCGACGAGGATCTCGCCGAAGCGCTGGCGCTTGCCCACGATCTCGGCCATCCGCCGTTCGGCCACGCCGGGGAGCGGGCCCTGGATGCTGCCATGACGGCCTACGGCGGGTTTGATCACAACGCGCAGAGCCTCAAGGTGGTGACGAAGCTCGAACGCAAATACACGCGCTTCGACGGGCTCAATCTGACGTTCGAGACGCTCGAAGGACTGGTCAAGCACAACGGCCCTGTGGCCGGCGCGCATGCGCACGAGGCGCGCGAGGGTGAGCACCGGCTTCTGATGCAGGCGATCGAGCGCGCAGGGCTCGGTACGGCGCTCAGGCTCGACAGGTATGCGCCGCTCGAAGCGCAGGCGGCAGCTGTCGCCGACGACATCGCGTATATCAATCACGACATCGATGATGCGCTCAGGGCAAAACTGCTGCGGATCGAGGATCTCGCGACTGCACCGCTTGCCGGTCCGTTCGTGCGGGCGGCGCTCGCGACGTCGGCTGCGGAGCCGGGCCGTGCGATCTACGAGGTCAACCGGCGGATGATCACCGTCATGATCGAGGATTGTGTCGGGGCGGCGAAAGCTCGCATCGGTTCAGTGCGGCCGGACAGTGCGGACGCTGCGCAGGCGGCGGGGATGGCGTTCGTGCAGTTCTCCGATGGCTTCGGCGCGGAACTTCGCGCACTCAAGGCCTATCTTTTCGAGCGGGTCTACCGGCATCCGCGGGTCATGACTGTCATGACGGCTGCGGAAGGGATCGTCGGCGATCTCTTCGGACGCTACATGCGTGATGCGGCTGCGCTGCCGGAAGGCTGGCGCGAGGCCGTCGAGGGGCTCGACGAGCAGCGGCGTGCGGAACGCATCGGCGATTTCGTCGCGGGCATGACGGACCGGTACGCGATCGAGGCACACCGCACGCTGTTCTCGGCGACGCCCGCGCTCTCTTGATGGCGCTTCGGGTGCCGACACAGCACCCGCGCTTGCTTGACGGCGCTCCGGGTGCCGACACGGCACCCGCGCTCTCTTGATGGCGCTTCGAGTGCCGACACGGCACCCGCGCCTGACTACGCGGTAGCGATGCGGCGGAGGGCGGCCTGTAGCTTGTCCTTCTGCACGATGAGTTCCGCCTTGCGTTCGGTCGTCTCCTCGATCGCCTCGGGTTTGGCGCGGCTCATGAAGTTCGGATTGCCGAGCTTCGCGTCCATCTTGGCGATGTCGCTGTCGACGGCTTCGATCTCCTTGGCGAGACGCGCGCGCTCCGCGCTCATGTCGATGATGCCGTCGAGCGGCAGACAGGCGGTCGTACCCTGGACCACCATCTGGGCGGCGCCCTTCGGCGGGGCTGCGGCGTGCGTGATCTCAGAGACGCGGGCCATGCGCTGGATGGTTTCGTCGTGACGGGCGGCGCGAGCCTTCGCCGCGGCATCCGCGCCGACGAGGACGAGCGGCATTTTAGCCGAAGCCGGCACGTTCATTTCGGAGCGGACGGAGCGGATCTCGGATATGAGCGCGATAAGCCAGCCGATCTCGGCGTCGGCGGCTTCGTCTTCGAGACCGGACAGATCGGGCCAGTTCGAGAGGCACAGGAGAGACTGGCGCTGTTCGCCAACTTCGACCATGCGCCCCCACAGCTCTTCGGTGATGAAAGGCATGATGGGGTGGAGCATCTTCAGGATCTGGTCGAGCACCCAAGCGGTCATGATGCGCGTTTCGCGCTTGGCGTCCTCGTCGGTGCCATTGAGGATCGGCTTGGTCAGCTCCAGGTACCAGTCGCAGAACGTGCCCCATGTGAAGTCGTAGGCCGAAGCTGCGGCTTCGTTGAACTTGTAGCCGTCGATAGCTTCGGTCACTGCCTTCAGCGTGCGCTGGGTTTCGCCGGCGATCCATCGGTTCACCGTCTGCTTCGCCGACTTCGGATCGAAGTCACGCTGGCGGACGCACTCGTTCATTTCGGCGAAGCGGGCGGCGTTCCAGAGCTTGGTCGCGAAGTTGCGATAGCCTTCGACGCGATTGGCGGAGAGGCGGATGTTGCGGCCCTGCGCGGTCTGCGACGTCAGCGCGAAGCGGAGCGCGTCGGCGCCATACTTGTCGATGAGGTCGAGGGGGTCGATGACGTTGCCCTTGGTCTTCGACATCTTCTGGCCCTTCTCGTCGAGGACGAGGCCGTGGATGTAGACGTCGCGGAAGGGCACGTCGCCCATGAACTGGATCGACTGCATCATCATGCTCGCGACCCAGAAGAAGATGATGTCGAAGCCGGTGACGAGGGCGGACGTCGGGTAGAACTTTTTCAGCTCCGGCGTCTGGTCGGGCCAGCCAAGCGTCGAGAACGCCCAGAGGCCGGACGAGAACCAGGTGTCGAGGACATCGGGGTCGCGTTCGAGCTGGGTGTCCTTGCCATAGTGCGTCTTTGCGGCGGCCTTCGCTTCCGCCTCGTCATAGGCGACGAAAACCTTCCTGTCGGGTCCGTACCACGCCGGAATCTGGTGGCCCCACCAGAGCTGGCGCGAGATGCACCAGGGCTGGATGTTCTCGAGCCAGCGGTAGTAGTCGTCGGTGTAGCGCTCGGGGACGAATTTCGTCTTGCCCTCACGAACTGCGGCGAGCGCGGGGACGGCGAGCTTCGCGGCGTCGACGTACCACTGTTCCGTCAGCCACGGCTCGATGACCGCGCCACCGCGCTGGGCGTGCGGGACGGCCTGGGCGTGCGGCTCGACCTTTACAAGATAATTGCCGGCTGCGAGGTCGGCGGTGACCTTGCGGCGCGCGAGGAAGCGGTCGAGCCCGCGATAGGCTTGCGGCACGTTGTCGTTGAGCTTGGCGGTGGCGTCGAGAATGTTGATCATCTCGAGCTTGTGGCGCTTGCCGACTTCGTAGTCGTTGAAGTCGTGCGCGGGGGTGATCTTGACCGCACCGGTGCCCTTCTCGGGATCGGAATACTCGTCGGCGACGACGGGTATGTTCTTGTTCACGAGCGGCAGCACGACGGACTTGCCGACGATCGCGGTGTAGCGTTCGTCGGTCGGATGGACGGCGACGCCGGTGTCGCCGAGCATCGTCTCAGGGCGCGTGGTGGCGACGACGATGAAGGTCGCGGGATCGGACTTGTCGAAGGTCTTGCCGGCGATCGGATAGCGCAGGTGGTACATGTGCCCGCCCGGGTCCTTGGCCAGTGCCTTGTCGAGGGCGGCCGCGTTAAACGGGACGAGGTTGCCTTCCTTGTCGGTCTCGCCGTCCGACCATTTGAACGAGCCCTTGTGCTCGATGCTGTCGACTTCGAGATCGGAGACGGCGGACTGGAATTCCGGATCCCAGTTGACGAGGCGAAGGTCCTTGTAGATCAGGCCCGCCCTGTGCATGTCGACGAAGACTTTCAGGACCGCGCGCGACAGGCCCTCGTCCATCGTGAAGCGTTCACGGCTCCAGTCGCACGACGCACCGAGGCGTTTCAACTGGCCGACGATCGTGCCGCCTGAATGCTCTTTCCATTTCCAGACTTCGTCGATGAAGTCCTTTCGCGACATGTCGCGGCGGTGGCGCTGGGACTTGGCGAGTTCGCGCTCGACGACGAGTTGGGTCGCGATGCCGGCATGGTCTGTGCCAGGTTGCCAAAGCACGTCCTTGCCGTTCATGCGCTGGTAGCGGCAGAGAATGTCCTGCAGCGTGTTGTTGAGCGCGTGACCCATGTGCAGGGAGCCGGTCACGTTCGGCGGTGGGATGACGATGGCGTAGCCGGGGGCCTGCTTGCGGTCGGGGCGACCGGCGGTGAACGCGCCTTCCGCCTCCCAGGCGGTATGAATGCGGGCCTCGATGTCGGCGGGGGAATAGGTCTTTTCGAGCATGGATCTGCGCGGTCTTCTCGCGAAACAAAACGGGGTCGGTCGCCCGTGGTACGCGGCAGGCGCGCAGGCGTCAATGACGGGTGTTCAAGGAGGTGGGATGCGGCAGCGGAGCGCCGGAGGTTCAGCCGGCCTTAGGCTTGTCCGCTGTGGCGATGGCGCCCGGCAGGCGCGCGGCCAGTTCCTCCCGGAGGGCCTTTCCGGCAAGACCATGCTCGCCGAGGAAGTGGCGGCGGCGCTTGGCCTGCCGCTCT
>DAOMWV010000183.1:0-5930 GCA_035436725.1 Hyphomicrobiaceae bacterium | reverse complement strand
GACGGAGGCGGCTGCCGAACGCCGCCATTCGGAAGAGTACTACGACGTCAAGACGACGGTGTTTAACGCACTGATCGACACAATCGACCTCACGCAGCTCTCGAAGCTCGAGCCTGCCGCCGCGCGTGAGGAAATCCGCGACATCGTCAGCGAGATCATCCAGCTGAAAAGCGTGGTGATGTCGATCGCCGAGCAGGAAGAACTGCTCGAGGACATCTGTAACGACGTACTCGGCTATGGTCCGCTCGAGCCGCTGCTCGCCCGTGACGACATCGCCGATATCATGGTCAATGGTGCCGAGACGACCTTCATCGAAGTCGGCGGCAAGGTGCAGAAGACCTCCGTGCGCTTTGCTGACAACGCGCAGCTGATGAACATCTGCCAGCGCATCGTGAGCCAGGTCGGCCGTCGCGTCGATGAAAGCTCTCCGATATGCGACGCGCGTCTTCCGGACGGCTCCCGTGTCAACGTCATCGCCCCGCCGCTCGCCATCGACGGCCCCGCGCTCACCATTCGTAAGTTCAAGAAGGACCGCCTCAAGCTCGACAACCTCGTCAAGTTCGGCTCCATCTCGCCGGCAGCGAAGACGATTCTCGAAGTCATCGGCCGCGTTCGCTGCAACGTCCTGATCTCCGGTGGTACCGGTTCCGGCAAGACCACGCTGCTGAACTGCCTGACTGGCTGCGTCGATCACGACGAGCGCATCATCACCTGCGAAGACTCGGCCGAATTGCAGCTCCAGCAGCCGCACGTGGTCCGCCTCGAAACTCGCCCCCCGAACCTCGAAGGGGAAGGCGAAATCACCATGCGCGATCTCGTCAAGAACTGCCTGCGTATGCGGCCTGAACGCATCATCGTCGGCGAAGTCCGCGGGCCTGAGGCGTTCGACCTCCTCCAGGCCATGAACACCGGTCACGACGGGTCGATGGGAACGCTCCACTCGAACAGCCCGCGCGAAGCGATCAGCCGTCTCGAATCCATGATCATGATGGGTGGCTATGCCCTGCCGCCGAAGACCATTCGCGAAATGATCACCGGCTCTATCGACGTCATCGTGCAGGCCTCCCGTCTCCGTGACGGTAGCCGTAAGATCACACACATTACCGAAGTGGTCGGCATGGAAGGTGACGTTGTCACCCTGCAGGACATCATCGTCTACGAGATCACCGGCGAAGACGCCAACGGCAAGCTCGTCGGTCGTCACCGCTCGACCGGCATCGCTCGTCCGCGGTTCTGGGAGCGCGCCGAATACTACGGTGACAGCCCGCGCCTTGCCGCGGCTCTGTCGGCTGCGGAAGTCGCCGAATCGAACACAGGCATGCGCTGAGGAGCCGGGCCGTCATGGATTTCGATTCTGACCAGATGATGATGTACGGCATGCTTGCCGTCGCGGCGATTTCCGTCGCCGTCTTCATCTACGTGCTCATGGCGCCGTATCTGACAGGTGAACGCCGGCAGGAAAAGCGCATGGAGCGCGTGACGGCCGAAAACCGTATCGGCAACAAGATCCAGGAGGCGGCGTCCAACCGCAAGAAGCAGGTCGCGGAAACGCTGAAGGAGCTCGAGGCCAAGCAGAACGCGGCGAAGAAGGTGACACTGCGTCAGCAGCTTCAGCGCTCCGGCCTTTCGATCGACGTCAAGCAGTTTTACATCGCGAGCGTCATTGCCGGATTCGTGCTTATGGCCGCATCGTTCGTTCTGCTGCCGACACTCAATCCGCTAATTATGCTTGCGATCGGCGTCATCGGCATGCTCGGCCTGCCGCGGTGGGTGCTGAACAAGATCGTTGCACGACGCCACGCTGCCTTCCTGACCGAGTTTGCAAACTCGATCGACATTATTGTTCGCGGCGTCAAATCCGGTCTGCCGCTGAACGAGTGCTTGAACATCATCGCACGCGAAAGCCCCGATCCCGTAGGCCAGGAGTTCCGCGAAGTCGTCGACCAGCAGCGCGTCGGTGTTCCGTTGCAGGAATGCTTCGAGCGCATGATGGATCGCGTCCCGCTCGCCGAAGTCCGCTTCTTCACGATCGTCATCGCGATCCAGCAGTCCGCCGGTGGTAACCTCTCCGAAGCGTTGGGCAACCTGTCGTCCGTTCTCCGCGACCGCAAGGCGATGCAGGCCAAGGTAAAGGCGCTGTCCGCCGAAGCCAAGGCGTCCGCCGGCGTTCTGGCGGCCCTGCCCTTCATCGTCATGATCCTCGTCTATCTGTCGACGCCGGATTACATCGCGTTGCTCTGGCAGAAGAAGTACGGGAATTTCATGCTCGTCGGTTCCGCATTCTGGATGTTCTGCGGCGTCGCGATCATGCGCAAGATGATCAATTTCAAGTTCTAGTCGCAGTCGTCTGTTCGCGTAGGTGAGGTTGAGGCATCTCTCGGTGCCATCGGGAAATCGGACGTAGTCATGGAAAGTTTCATCGACGCCGTATCAAGTCCGCAGGTCATCGCCACCGTGCTCGTGGCGTTGGCGGTTTTTGCCACGGCCCTGACTCTGCTGATGCCGACGCTGTCGCGCGACCGCCTTCCGAACCGGATGAAGGTCATGGCCGTCGAGCGCGACAAGATGCGCGCTGGCCGGCTCTCCGAGCTCAACAAGAAGGATGGCAGCGGTCTCCGTCAGGCGCCGAAAGGCTTCATGAACGAGATCGTCGACAAGTTCAATCTTCGCAAGAGCTTCGACAGCGACGAGACACGCGACCGTCTCAAGATGGCCGGCCTCCGCGGTCAGGCGCCGCTCGTCGCCTATATGTTTTTCCGTCTCGTCATGCCGATCATCGCCACCATCGTCGCGCTGATCTACATGTTCGCTATCGCGAACTACGATTACCCCCCGATCGTGAAGGTCGGCATCTCGCTTGGCGTCGGCTACTTCGGCTACTACCTGCCGAACATGTTCATCGAGAACCAGGTGCAGCGTCGCCAGCAGTCGATCAAGGCCGCCTTTCCCGACGCCCTCGACATGCTGCTGATCTGCGTGCAGTCCGGCATGTCGATCGAGGCGGCGTTCGGCAAGATCGCCGACGAAATCGGCGCTCAGTCGCTCGAACTGGCGGAAGAATTTTCATTGACGACGGCGGAACTGTCCTACCTGCCCGAACGCCGACAGGCCTACGAGAACCTCGGCCGTCGAACCGGCATTCCCGGCGTCAAGGGCGTGTCGACCGCGCTGATCCAGGCCGAACGATACGGTACGCCCGTCGGTCAGGCGCTGCGCGTCATGGCCAAGGAAAACCGCGACGCGCGCATGTCCGAAGCGGAAAAGAAGGCCGCGTCACTGCCGCCGAAACTCACTGTTCCGATGATCGTGTTCTTCCTGCCGGTTCTGTTCGTCGTCATCATCGGCCCCGCACTCATCCAGGTCTTCCAGTGGGAATGATCTGACGCTGATAGCCGATCACGAGATCTGGGGCGCCCCGCACGTGGGCGCCTCTTTTGTTTTCCAGCCCCGCGCCGTCCAGGCCGCGTCAGCGATGGACGGACCCGGTCCGCGACTGACGCCGTAGAATTCGAAGCAGTTCGCCGAAACGCGCAGGACACGCCAGCACCCGCCGCCCAGTTCCCGATTGTAGAAGGTGCAGAAGACTCCGTCCGCCAGCGTCCAGTAGCCGTCGACGTCGATGTTCATCTCGCGGTATTTCAGCGTTCCCGAGGTGTGGTAGTCCTCGGCCCAGGGCTTCCCAGTGTTATAGCGTCCCGCGAAGTCGTGACCGACCACCAGCGCGCGGATGCTCGCATCGTCGAGAAATGGTCGCCGGTCCGCCTCGTCGGCCATGCCCGCACCGATCGGCGCCGACGCCAGCGCGACAAGGACGGCGACATAGCGCCAGGAACCGATCGAACGGGTGGTCACGACCTGCCTCGCTCAGGCGCTACGCTTGTGCTCGTCGAGCCGGGGCATGATCTCGACGAAGTTGCAGGGCCGATGACGGTTGTCGAGCTGCCACTTGAGAATTCCCGTCCATCCGTCTCGGCACGCACCCGGCGAGCCCGGCAGACAGAAAATGTAGGTCTCACCGGCAAGACCGGCACACGCCCGTGACTGGATGGTCGACGTCTCGATCTTCTGGAACGAGATCATGTGGAAGACGACGGAAAACCCGTCGATCTCTTTCTCGAAGAGGGGTTTCACCGCCTCTGGCGTAACGTCGCGCCCCGTGAAACCGGTGCCGCCGGTCGTGATGATGCAATCGACATCCGGGTCCGCGATCCACGACCTGACCCGTGCACGGATGGCCTCCACGTCGTCACGCACGATGGCGCGATCGGCGAGCACGTGCCCGTCGCCGGCCAGGAGTTCGACCAGTGTGTTGCCGGATTTGTCGTCCTCCGGGGTCCGTGTGTCGGAAACGGTCAGGACAGCGATCCGAACAGGAATGAACGGGCGGCTTTCGTCGATGCGTGGCATGTCGGCCTCTTGGTGTCGTAACTGACACGGTGCGCCGACAATCCGTCAAAATCCGGTCCCTGTCACTCACCCAGGTCAAGTGACGCGCTTTTCAGGCCACGCGTCGCCCGGTGTCCATGCTCAGGGGGTTCGGGCTTGTCACCGGCACCAGGACCTGCGGTGACGGCGTCCAGACACCCGATTTGGCGTCGAGCGTAACGCGCTCCAGCATGGAACGTTCCGTATCGACGGCGATGTTGACGTCGGCGAGCATCCCGTAGGCACTCGCACCCGACTGTCGCGGATCGGACTTTTGATTGAGTGCCGGTACGTGGACCAGATAATGGCCACCCGGCAGCGTCTGCCGACCGATGCCTGCCCGGAAATCGCTGCTGATACCTGCCAGCAGTTCGATGCAGGCATCGTAGCGCTGCAGAAATGGGTTGGTCTTTGCCGGGTCGTCGCGGAACCAGCCGTACCCGGCGACGACGTCGTGCTGCCGGTCGCGCTCTGTGAGCCAGTCGAGCAGCTGCCGCCAGGCCGCCTCCGCGCCCTTCGCATAAGGCCCGGTGGCACGCGCATAGAGCACGGCGCGTGGCGGCAGATGTGTAATGTTGACTTTCACGCCCGTCCCCTAAGTCCGATGGATCGTCTGAGGCAATGCTCGCGAACCCCCGCCGACACCGCTCACGTAATCTGATCGCTAAGGTGCACGCGGCCGTTTAGAATTGAATTGAACAAGTGAGATGGATTTTATCGAACCGTGCCGGGCCGTCGCCGTTCGCGGAAAATTGTTCTGTCTGGAGTTGGAAAAAGCCGCGCATTACCGGCCCCTTATGGGGCCTTCAACGCATTCTTCACCACGAGTACGTCTCGCCACGCATGCCGCTTGGCGGCCGGCGTCCGGAGCAGGTACGCCGGATGCAGCGTCGCCATCGCGCGCATTGTTCGCCCGGCCATCGAAAGCTCCCGCCAGACGCCGCGCGCCCGCGTTATGCCTTCCTCGATGCCGAGCAATCCCTTTGCCGCCGCAGCGCCCAGCACCAGCACGAACTCCGGCCCGACGAACTCGATCTGCCGCGTCAGGAACGGCAGGCAGACGTCGACCTCCTCCGGTGTCGGCGTACGGTTGCCCGGCGGCCGCCAGTAGACCATGTTGGTGATATGCGTCGTATCCGGCTCGATCCCTGCGGCGCGCAGCATCTTGTCCAGAAGTTGTCCTGCCGGCCCGACGAACGGCTTCCCCGCGAGATCTTCCTCGCGCCCGGGCGCTTCGCCGACGATCATGACCCGCGCCGTCTCGGCCCCCCTGAAGAAGCAGACGCGGCTCGCTGTCCGTTTGAGGCCGCAGCCGTCGAACGCCGCGATCGCTTTTTCCAGCTCCGGTAGCGATCGTGCCTGACGCGCCAGGGTGGCAGCTTCCGCCGCAGCTGCCGACGGTGTCGCAGCCTGGGGCCGAACGGCAGGAGTGGACGGCACTGCGGGGCGGTGACGCGTTGGTTCTGGTGCCGAAGCCGGCGCGCGCGCCGCTGGCGATGGGGCCT
>DAOMWV010000182.1:0-5947 GCA_035436725.1 Hyphomicrobiaceae bacterium | reverse complement strand
AGGCGTTACCCGCCGTCGTCACGCCGCCTTCGAACAGCGGGCGCAGTTTCGCAAGATCGTCGAGCGACGTCTGCGGGCGGGGATGTTCGTCTTCCGCCACCACAACATCGGGCTTGCCTTTGCCGCCGGAGATGGTGATCGGGTGGATTTCGCCGGTGTAGAAGCCGGCGGCCTTGGCCTTGGCGTACTTCTGCTGGGAGCCGTAGGCGAAGGCGTCGCAGTCGGCGCGCGTCAATTGCAGATCGCGGGCCAGATTGTCGGCGGTCTGCGGCATGGTGTCGGCGCCGAAGTCCTTCTCGATCTTCGGGTTCGGGAAACGAGCCCCGATCATCGAATTGAAGATGCGCATGTCGCCCGAAAACGCGCTTTCAGCCTTCGCCATCACGAACGGTGCGCGCGTCATGCTCTCGACGCCGCCGATGACCATGACGTCGCCCTCGCCACACGAAATCGCGTGGCTCGCCCCGATCAGCGCATTGAGGCCGGAGCCGCAGAGGCGGTTATGGACGACGCCGGGCACTTCGACCGGCAGACCCGCGAGCAGGAGCGCGTGGCGCGCGACGCAGCGCGCGTCCTCGCCGGCCTGATTGGTGCAGCCGACCTGCACGTCGTCGACGGTCTCGGGGGCGAAGCCTGATTTTTCGACGGCCGCCTTCATGACGGAGCCGAGCAGATCGTCCGGGCGCACCTTCGCCAGCGCCCCTGCCTGCCGCCCGATCGGCGAGCGCAAACCATCGTAGATATAGGCTTCGAGCATGGGTGTTTTCCTGGGTCGGGTGACGTGGTCGTTCGCCGCGAACATTACTGGCCCGAAAGCGAATGTCCAACTATCCGGACTGAGACCGCAGCGACGCATTGCGTGCATCGCTCGATGTAGCGCCTTGCGCTGCGCTCAGCTGACCTCGCACGTCTCCTCGGTCGGGATCCAGGAGGAGTTGTTGAGTTCGAGGTCGCAGACCGTGATGACGGTGCCCTTGTGTGTCGTCATACAGACCCGTTCGCCGACGCGGAAGTCGCGACCGCGGAACTTGCAGGTGCAGGGGATGAACTGGCCGGTCGCGCCATTGGGTACGCGGTGAAACGGTGAGGTCTTGTAGGCTTCACCCGGTTTCGGCGTGGGCTTTGCGTCGTCCGCGATCGCACCGGACAATGTGAGGAGCATCGCGGACGCACCAGCGAGCGCGCCGCGCGACAGGCCCGAGAGCAGGTGCCGCGCTTTCCTCATGGCGCGAGACTACCACAGCGGCGGGTTCGGGAAAGTGGGGGCGATGCATTTTCCTGCGTTGCAGCAAAACGGGCGGGCCCGTCGCCGGAAACCCGCCCGTCCTGCCCCCGAATGCGTGTGCTTCAGTTGGCTGCGAAGCAGTAGAACATGCCGGCGCCGCCGGTCCGCTTCAGGGCGTCCTGGCTGCAACCGGCCGAGCCGTGCGCCGAATTCCAGGAGCGCATGTGGCGGGTATCCTTGAGGCCGATGCGGTCATGGTGGCCGACGATGGCGGACCCTTCGTTGTTGGACGTCCAGTTCTTGCAGGTCGTGTCGCCGCCGGCGGTCGAGTACATGCCGTTCGGATCTGTGCCCGTCAGGATGTCGTGCATGTTGACGGGGTCGCCGCGACCGGAAACCACCTCGCCCTTCTCGGTGAGGATGGTCTGCTTGGTGAGGTTGGCCTTGTCGGAGTGGAGTTCGTCGACGTTCGCTGCGATGGTGTCGCCCTTCACGTTCTTCCAGGGACCCTTGCCGATGCGGTCGCGCGCGTTCACGCCGGCGTCGCCGCCGGGCAACGTCGTGGAGAGGTAGGCTTTCCAGTCCGTCGCGGCCGCACCGGCGGCCTTGGCGAGCGCTGCGCAATGAGCGTCGGCGCCGTCGAGGCCACCCAGGTTGGCACCATCACCCTTGCCGGCACTGGTGACGAAGAACGTCATGGTGGACGCCTGTTGTGCCACCGCGGCCGGAGCGAGCGCCAGCAACCCGAGCCCCGCGAGCCCGAGCGCCAGTCCCTGTGTTGCAAATCGTGTCATGCCGTTCCTCCGCTATCGCGTTTTGCTGTCCGGGAAGGCTAGCGAATTCACTGGATCGGGGGAGCCGTGTTTGCACGAATGCGCAGCTATTATTGCGCCGATGCAAACACAGTCGCGTGAGAAACGGCAGCGTACGTTATGTTGTTACGCTTTTTGGACGGGGCGGGGTGGTCACACCGGACCAGTCTTGCTATGGGAGCCGCAACCGAGAACCCGAAAACCCTGAAAGGACCGCCAATGGCCGCGATCAAGGACCCCGAGAACACGCTGATCATCGAGACCACGAAGGGCAAGGTCGTGATCGAGATGCGCCCGGATCTGGCACCGGGGCACGTGGCGCACATCAAGAAGCTGGCACGCGAGGGCTTCTACGACGGCATCGTCTTCCACCGCGTCATCGAGGGCTTCATGGCCCAGACCGGCTGCCCGAAGGGGATCGGAACGGGCGGGTCGAAGTACCCGAATCTCAAGGCCGAATTCAACGCCGAGCCGCACGTGCGCGGGACCTGCTCGATGGCGCGCTCGTCGATGCCGGACAGCGCCAACAGCCAGTTCTTCATCTGCTTCGACGACGCTCGCTTCCTCGACCGCCAGTACACGGTGTGGGGCAAGGTGATCGAGGGCATGGAGAACGTAGACAAGATCAAGCGCGGCGAGCCCGTCCAGAACCCGGACAAGATGGTCTCGGTGAAGGTGGCGGCGGACGTGAAGTAACGACCGCTGTCTTGCCGGTTGTGCGTGGCGTGCACGTTTCCCGCAAGGCAGGGGCACGCGCGGTGACCTAGCTCGATTGTCTGACAAATGGCCTTCTGCATCACGCAATGCAGGAGGTCATGATGTCGACCAAGCGGCCCGCAGGCGATACGCCGCGCACCATCAAACTCCACGACGACGACACTGTCGCTATCGTGCTCAACGATTTCGGGCTGCCCGAGGGAACCGTATTTCCCGATGGGCTGACGCTCGTCGAGCGCGTGCCGCAGGGGCACAAGGTGGCGCTGGTCGATCACGCCGAGGGTGCGCCGATCAAGCGGTATGGCGAAGTCATCGGCTATGCCGCAAAGCCCATCGCGCGCGGAGCCTGGGTCGAGGAGTCCCTCGTGCGGCTTCCGGCGCCGGTCCGTCTCGACAAGCTCGAGATGGCGACGCGCGTGCCCGACGAGAAGCCGCCGCTCGAAGGCTTCACATTCGAAGGGTATCGCAATGCGGACGGTACCGTCGGCACGAAGAACGTGCTCGGCATCTCGACGAGCGTGCAGTGCGTAACGGGGACGCTCGAGTTCGCGATCAAGCGCATCCGCGAGGAACTGCTGCCGCGCTACACGAACGTCGACGACGTGGTCGGCCTCACCCATGCCTACGGCTGCGGCGTGGCGATCGATGCGCCCGAAGCGAAGGTGCCGATCCGGACGCTGCAGAACCTCGCGCGGAACCCGAATTTCGGCGGCCAGACGATGGTGATCGGCCTCGGCTGCGAAAAATTCCTTCCGGAACGGCTGCTCGGTGGGGCGAACGGCAACGCCGCACCCGACCATCCCGATATCATGCGCTTGCAGGACGAGGCCTTTCACGGCTTCGGACCGATGGTCGAAAACATCTACCGGATGGCTGAACTCAGGCTCATCCAGCTCGACAAGAGGCGGCGCGAGACGTGCCCGGCGTCCGATCTCGTGGTCGGAATGCAGTGCGGGGGGTCGGATGCGTTCTCGGGTGTGACGGCGAACCCGGTGCTCGGCGTGATGGCCGATCTCATCGTGCGGGCGGGTGGTACGGTGATGTTTTCGGAAGTCTCGGAAGTGCGCGATGCCATCCACCTGCTGACGCCGCGCGCGAAAAGCCGCGAGGTGGCGGAGGCGCTAGTGCGCGAGATGGACTGGTATGATCGCTATCTCGCGCAGGGCGGCGTCGATCGTGCGGCCAATACCACCCCCGGCAACAAGAAGGGCGGGCTTGCCAACATCATGGAGAAGTCGCTCGGTTCGGTCGCCAAGTCCGGCTCGAGCGCGATATCGGGCGTTCTCTCGCCGGGCGAGCGCGTGCGCGAAAAGGGGCTGATCTTCGCGGCGACCCCTGCAAGCGACTTCATCTGCGGCACGCTGCAACTGGCATCCGGCATGACGCTGCAGGTTTTCACCACGGGACGCGGAACGCCGTACGGCTTGCAGGCGGCACCTGTCATCAAGGTCGGCACGCGCACGGAACTGGCGCGGCGCTGGCACGATCTCATCGACTTCGACGCGGGCGTTGTGGCGACGGGGAAGCGCACGCTCGACGAAGCCGGAATGGATCTTTTCAGGTTCGTTCTCGACGTCGCATCGGGCCGCAAGGAGGCGTGGAGCGACCACTGGGGCATCTACAATCAGCTGACGCTGTTCAATCCCGCGCCGATAACTTGATTTGGCCTCACGCGCCGTGGCGCTTCGGCCGGGGCTGCTCATTTGATTGTCGCTTCCGCGTCTCCCGCGGGCAGAATGATACCAGTCACGCTGAACGGCATCGAGCGCGTGCGACCGGTCGGGTGACGGGCAGGTATGCAGGCGGTGGTTTACCGGAAGGGAGTGGTTGTCAGAACGGCGGCGCTTTGTAGTGTCGCGTGTCAGTCATCTGATTTGAGGCGGGAAATGGCGGTCGAGGCAACATTGAAGCAGGCCGACGGCGCTGGTACGGCAGGCGGGGCGACACCGCAGGTCGCGGTGCCGGTTGCGGTCGATGCGCGGCCGCTTTTGCCGATCCTGATTGCGCTGTCGGGTGCGCACTTCCTCAACGATCTCATCCAGTCGATGATCCCGGCGATGTATCCCCTCTTCAAGGAGGCCTACAATCTCGACTTCACGCAGATCGGGCTCATCACGCTGGCGTTCCAGGTGACGTCGTCGATGCTGCAGCCGCTGCTCGGCTACGTCACCGACAAGCGGCACTGGCCGTATGCGATGGTCGCGGGCATGGGTTCGACGCTTGCCGGGCTGATCGGTCTCGCGTTCGCGGGGAGTTACGGCACCATTCTCGTCTCGGCGGCGCTGGTCGGTCTCGGGTCGGCGGTGTTTCATCCGGAAGCGACGCGTATGGCGCGACACGCGGCGGCGGGGCAGCAGGGGTTCGCGCAGGGCATCTTCCAGATCGGCGGGCACGCGGGCTATGCGACCGGACCGCTGCTTGCCGCGGCGCTCGTCGTGCCACGCGGACAGTCGTCGCTCGCATGGGTGTCGATCGTCGCGCTCATTGCCATGGTTCTCATGGCGTGGACCGGTCTCAAGTACGCGGAGATGCGGCGCGTTCAGATGAGCGCTGGTCCAAAGGGCGGCAACGGCGTTGCGGCCGCGCCACGCCTGCCGGTTGCGACGGTCGTGTTCGCGATGACGATCCTGATCCTGCTCTTGCTGTCGAAGAATGCGTACTCCGCAGCGTTCACGTCGTTCTATACGTTCTATCTGATCGAGCAGTTCGGCGTGTCGGTACAGCTCTCGCAGATCATGCTGTTCCTCTATCTCGTGGTCGGTGCGCTCGGCGTCATCGTCGGCGGCGTGATCGGCGACAAGATCGGGCGGGACCGTGTGATCTGGATTTCGATCCTCGGTGCGCTGCCGTTCGCGCTGATGCTGCCCTATGCCGATCTCTTCTGGACCGGCGTTCTCAGCGTCGTCATCAGCCTCATCATGTCGAGTGCGTTCGCATCCATCCTGATCTATGCCATCGACCTCGTTCCGCACCGCGTCGGGCTCGTCGGCGGGCTCTTCTACGGTCTCGCCTTCGGGCTCGGCGGTCTCGCGGCTGGCGTGCTCGGGATGATGGCTGACCGGATGGGCATCGTGCCGGTGTTCCATCTGGCGGCCTGGCTGCCGGCGCTCGGGCTCCTCACCTTCCTGCTGCCGAAGACGAAGCGGTGACGTGCCATCGGCGGCAAAGATCGACCGGTAGACGATGGGTGTCA
>DAOMWV010000181.1:0-5967 GCA_035436725.1 Hyphomicrobiaceae bacterium | reverse complement strand
AGTAGATTTATGTAGTGATTGAGTTTAATTGTTTTGATGAACTCGTTGGGCTGATGCGCCTGCTCGATGCTCCCCGGCCCGATCACGACCGTCGACGAGCCACCGGCCTGGAAGTGGCTCGCCTCCGTGCCATAGGGAACGGTGGAAACGGTATTCGTACCCGCCAGCTTGAGCGCGAGCGTCGTCGCAGGTGACCCCTCGCCGGACGCGAACGCCGGCAGCAGCCCGAGCAGCGTCGTCGTGATCGAACACCCTTCGTAGACCTCCCGCATCGCCGGGAGCAACTCACGCTCGGCGAATGCTTGCAGCGCATTCGGAATCGCCATGTGATCGAGGCCCGGCGTGAGGCGAATGCCCCAGTCGAACGCGCAGCGCGGCGGGATGATGTTGTGTGCAATCCCGCCTTCGATATGGCTCACCGTCACGGTCGGGTATGGCGGCTCGAAGCGCGGCGCCGGATGCGATTTTTGGAAAGCCGCCTCGAGGCGCTTCAGTTCCTGGATGAGGTCGGACGCAACGAAGATCGATCCGACGCCGAGCGACGGCATGGACGAATGCGCATCCTTGCCGACGATCTCGGTGCGGAACCGCGCACCGCCCTTGTGACCATCGACGACACCCATCAGCGTCGGCTCTCCGACGAAGACGATCTCGGGCTTCGGCAACGACTTGCCGAATTCCGCGACCATCGGAATGACTCCCGTACAGCCGACTTCCTCGTCGTAGCTGAAAATCAGGTGGATGGGCCGGGTGAGCTTCCGCCGCTTGAACTCGGGCACCGCCGCGAGCATGCACGCCAGATACCCCTTCATGTCGGCGGCCCCGCGCGCATAGAGGCGCGTGCCCTTTTCGACGAGCGTGAACGGATCGGTATCCCACGGCTGGTTCGTGACGGGCACGACGTCCATGTGACCGGAAAGACCGATACCGCCCCCCGCGCCGGCGGGACCGATCGTCGCGAAAAGGTTGGCGTGGATGCCGTCGGCTGCAGGCATCAGAAGAGCTTCGACGCCATGGGCTTCGAGAAAGTCCCGTATCCACTCCGCCATCGGCAGGTTCGGCTTGATGCTCGTCGTGTCGAAAGAAACGAGCTTCGCCAGGATCTCCTTTGGCGTCGAAGGCCAGGTACCTGCGGCGGCAGACATGCGTGACACGCTCTCGCTGTTGACGATCCTCAGACCGGACACTGTTTGGCCTGCACAGTCAACCCGCGACCGGTTCGCCCCGTGCAGCCCTGCAATTCCCCGGGAGGTCATTGGAACCGCTCGCTACGCATCGCTAGTGTCCCGGTCGCTGCTGACACGAATACCGAGCCGGAGGGAAAACACGTGCGGTCGATGCTGACAGGGTCACTTCTGTTCGCTGTTGGGATATTGCACCTCACCCCGCTGACGGGCGTGTTGGGTGGCAACTGGCTGCGGAGCCTCTATGGCGTCGAGGTCACGGATACGTCCATGAGCCTGCTGCTCCGCCACCGCGCAATCCTGTTTGCGATCGTCGGCGGCATTCTCCTGGTCTCGGCCTTCACGCCCGCCTACAGGGCGATGGCGATCATCGTCGGCATGACTAGCGTCGCATCGTTCCTCGTGCTGAGCTGGCTCGCGCCGCCGCCGCCGGGACCGCTCTGGACCGTCGTCTATGCGGACCTCGCAGCGATCGTCGCGCTGACGGTCGCCGCGCTGTTGCACGCGACGCTGCCGACCCCTAATTGAGCCGCCGCTTGCCATGCGGGCTGTCGAGAGAAAACGCGGGGATCTCGATTTCGAACTCGTCACCACTATCGGAAACCATCTGATAGCGCCCTACCATGATGCCGGACGGCGTCGTCAGCCGGCATCCCGAGGTGTAACGGAACGACTGCCCCGGCGCGATGTGCGGCGTCTGGCCGACAACTCCGGGACCTCTGACTTCCTCGACGTGCCCGCTTTCGTCCGTGATGCGCCAGTAGCGCGATTTGAGTTGGACCGACTCCGACCCGTCGTTCTCGATCGTGATCGTGTAGGCCCAGACGAACTGCTGCTCGCCGGCGTCGCTTTCGTCCTCGATGAACTGCGGGACGACGTGCACCCGGATGCGGCGGGTAATCGCTTCATACATGGCCGGTTGCTCACTGGCGTAAGGTTGTCCCACGCCGCTTGGTCGATGAAATCGCCCCATCAGATGGCACCGGCGCCCAAGAAGCACAAGTGCCAGGCGGCATCGCATCGAACCAACGGGCGCACTCCCGCAACCCTGGACCGCGATCAGGCGAACTCGATGATGACGGCATCGACGGCAAGGCTGTCGCCCGCCTTGGCTTTGACCGCCTTGACCTTGCCGTCGCGCTCGGCGCGCAGCACGTTCTCCATCTTCATCGCCTCGACGACGGCGAGCGGATCGCCCGCCTTGACGTCCTGCCCGTCACCGACATTGATCGCCTTGACGAGCCCGGGCATCGGGCAGAGCAGGAATTTCGACATGTCGGCCGCCGCCTTGACCGGCATGAGGGCGGCAAGTTCGGCCTCGCGAGGCGTATAGACGTATGCCTTCGCCGAGACACCACGATAGGACGCCTCGATGCCGTTGAGGATCGGCCGCACCTGTATCGCAACGGTCTCACCGTCGACCGTGCCGCGCCAGACAGGCTCGCCCGGCCAGAAGGCGGAGACGAGCGTCGTGGTGCGTCCGCGCGCGCCGTTACCGTCGCTGAACGTGACGTGCGTCGGTGTGCCGATGCCGCCATCGACGTTGACGGCCACCTGACGGCCGCCGATGTCGACGATCCTCCGCTCGGAAAAGCGAACGCTCGGCCCGCCGATCTGATTCGAGATCTGCCGACGGCGGGCGTTGCTCAGATGGTCGATCGAGGCGGCCACGGCCGCGATGATTTCAAACTCGCGCTGGTCGGGCGTCCGGGCGACGAACCCGTTCGGGTATTCTTCCTTGATGAACCCCGTCGACAGCTTGCCGGACCGCCAGCGCGGATGCTGCATGAGCGCGGTCAGGAACGGAATGTTGTGCTGGATTCCCTCGACGTAGAAAGCGTCCAGCGCCGCTGCCTGCAGATCGATGGCCGCCAGTCGCGTCGGTGCATGCGTGACGAGCTTCGCGATCATGGGATCGTAGTACATCGAGATTTCGCCACCCTCGAACACACCGGTGTCGTTACGGATGGTGCCACCGCCGAAATCACCTTCGGCCGGCGGCCGATACTTCGTCAGGCGGCCGATCGACGGCAGGAAGTTGCGGAACGGGTCTTCCGCATAGATGCGGCTCTCCACCGCCCATCCATTGAGCTTCACGTCCGACTGCTTCATCTTCAGCGGTTCGCCGGACGCCACCCGGATCATCTGTTCGACGAGATCGACACCGGTGATCATCTCGGTCACCGGATGTTCGACCTGGAGCCGCGTGTTCATTTCGAGGAAGAAGAACGAGCGGTCCTGACCGGCGACGAATTCGACGGTGCCGGCGCTGTCGTAGCCCACGGCCTTGGCGAGCGCGACTGCCTGCTCGCCCATGGCCTTGCGCGTCTTCTCGTCGAGAAGCGGCGACGGCGCCTCCTCGATGACCTTCTGGTTGCGGCGCTGGATCGAACACTCGCGTTCGCCGAGATAGATGACGTTGCCATGCTTGTCGCCGAGCACCTGGATCTCGATATGCCGCGGGTTCTCGATGAACTTTTCGATGAACACGCGATCGTCGCCGAAGCTCGACTTGGCCTCCGACCGCGCCAGCGCGAAGCCCTCTTCGCATTCTGCGGCAGAGTACGCGATCCGCATGCCCTTGCCGCCGCCGCCCGCCGACGCCTTGATCATGACGGGATAGCCGATCTCGGCTGCAATGCGCACGGCTTCCTTGGCATCGCCGATTTCACCGAGATAGCCCGGCACGGTCGAAACCTTGGCCTTGGCCGCCGCCTTCTTGGATTCGATCTTGTCGCCCATCGCGGCGATCGCATGCGGATTGGGACCGATGAAGACGATACCGGCCTTCTGCAGCGCGACCGGGAACGCCTCGCGCTCGGACAGGAAGCCGTAACCGGGGTGGACTGCTTCCGCGCCGGTCTTCTTGCAGGCGTCGATGATCTTGTCGATCACGAGGTAGCTTTCCGCCGCTGCCGCCGGACCGATATGCACGGCCTCGTCTGCCATTTCGACGTGCAGGGAATCGCGATCCGCGTCGGAATAGACCGCCACCGTCCTGATGCCCATCTTGCGGGCTGTCTTGATGACGCGGCACGCGATCTCGCCGCGGTTTGCAATCAGGATCTTCTTGAACATGGGGTCCGCTATGGTCCGTCGTTGCCTTGTATCGCGGCAGCCTGGCCGCTGCCGCCGACGCGAAAAATGCCCGCGCCAGCCCGCCTCTTCTAGTCACTTGTGCCGTCGGGGTAAACTCGTCCTAAGGCCTATCCGCCGTGCGTCGGAGCCCCCACGGCCGAACTCAGCCCGTGAGCTTGCTGCGGACGAAGTCGATGTGCCCGCGCAGATCGTAGTAGGGCTGAGCGAACGTGCGCGGAACATTGAGCCCCGCGACGGCCCTGTTGATGGTATCGAGTTCCGCCAGGTTGCGGCGGGCGACCTCCGGGCTCGGCGCGCGGGCGATGCGGTGCTCGAGCCGTTTGAGACGCCAGTACCAGTAGTTGAGGCGGCGTTGTACGCGCCATTTGTAGAGCGCCGGCAGCCCCCGGGCGAGCGGGATCGCGATCGTCGCCAGCGGCACCAGCACCACGAGTGCCCGCTCGACGAAGTTCGCGAGCCAGAACGGCAGGGAGCGCTGCAGAAGGGGCTGGCCGCTCTTGTAGTAGCGTTCGGCGTCCTGCGAGATCGGAAATACCGGGTCCGTCGCAACCGGGAATTCGCCCGCCTTCTGCAAGAGGCTCGCCCCGCCATGAACCTCCGACGCCGCCCGCGCGAACAGACCAACCAGAGCCGGATGCAGCGACTGACGCACGACCAGTGACGCGACCGGCGCGACGAGTTCGATCGTCTCCTTCGGAATCTGCGCCTCCAGATCGAAGATCCCGGCCGGCAGCGTCACCCGCGACAGATATGGCATCATGCGCGAGAGCGCTTCCGCCTCGCCGAGGCTCATCAGGCGCAGGTCCGGGTTGCGCAGCAGCTTCTGGAGCGCCGGCGCTTCAGGCGCAAAGGCCAGAAAAACCGCATCGATGGTGCCGGACGTTACACCGGCGACGGCGTCGTCGATCGATGACGCAAGCAGCGTCGTGTTGTCTGCGGTCACATTCGCGCGACGGAGAATGTCGGTCGCGAGTGCGCGCGTTCCACTTCCCTCCGCGCCGACGACGAGCCGACCACCCTTGAGTTGCGACAGCCGCTCGATCCGGCGAGAGGCACCATGAAAGATCCAGAGCGGCTCATAGAACATGCGGCCGACCGAAATCAGCCCGTCCGTCGTCTGGCCCGCGCCTATCCCGCCCTGGATGAGGGCCACGTCTACGGCGACCGAAGGATCCTTGAGACGCTGCAGGTTTTCGACCGAGCCGGCAGAATTCACGAGCTCTAGTCGGACACCTTCGCGGGCGAGAACCGCCTGATAACGGCTCGCCATGGCGTGATAGCCACCGGTGGGACTGCCCGTCGACATGACGATGACGCGCTGCGGCGGCGGCTGGATGAGAGACACGAAGTACCAGATGGCAAATCCCAGCGCGACCATCAGCGGCGCGAGCAGCAGCATCACCGAACTGAACGACAGGCCTTCGCTGTCGTAGTGCGCGTCCGCCGCGTCGCCCGGGACGTCCACCTTCCTGTCCATGACCGTTCCCCCGAACTGACACGCTTCGCCGAGCACGACCGGAATGGACGCGTAACCTGTGGCCGCATCGCTGTCGCAGCGGTGTCATAAACGGGTCCACCGCGCGCCGCAACGCGCCAAACGGATTTCCACGGAAAATCAGCTTGTTGCCCGAGATTTCAGAGAATCCGACACAGAATTTGCGTGAGCTGCAAATTAGCGTGGCGG
>DAOMWV010000180.1:0-6003 GCA_035436725.1 Hyphomicrobiaceae bacterium | reverse complement strand
GTTCGATGCGGTCGTCCTGCGCCTTCCGAAGCCGCGGCGCGAGCAGGAAATGGCCCTGCATCAGGTGCTCGCCGTTACGCGCGCGGG
The DNA here is from genome assembly GCA_035436725.1 of Hyphomicrobiaceae bacterium. Lineage (GTDB taxonomy): Bacteria > Pseudomonadota > Alphaproteobacteria > Rhizobiales > Hyphomicrobiaceae > JABFRJ01. Next base: position 5,916 of record DAOMWV010000180.1, on the reverse strand, counting down.
GGGTGACGTCTATGTCTATGGTGGCAACGACGAGGGAATCCGGTCGTTTCAAAAGACGTTCTCGTCTCTCGTCGCTGCGCCTGAAACAGTTGCCGCGCGCGGTCATGGTCGCGTGCTCATGGGGCGGCGTGACGAACGGCCTGTGCGTGGCAGGCTCGAGGACTGGATCGAACGAAGCAGTATTGTGCTTCTGGGCCGGGATGAGCCGTGGGTGTCGTATCCCGGGCTTTTTGCCGCCGGGGCGCTCGATCCCGGCACAGCTCTGCTTCTAGAAGCAATGGCGTCCATGAAGCCGCGTGGCCGGGTTCTCGACTACGGTTGCGGGCCAGGCGCCATCGCGCGCGCGCTCAGCGCGCGGGCACCGGAGATCGACGTCACGCTCGTCGACAACGACAGCATGGCACTGGTGGCGGCGGCCCAGAACGTACCGGGGGGACGGACCGTGCTCGCCGATACGCCGGCCCTGCTGCCATCCGGCGTGACGTTTGACATGATCGTGTCCAATCCGCCGCTGCATACCGGCGTCAAGGAAGATCACGGTGCGCTCGCGGCCCTAGTGTCAGACGCGCGCTCGCGCCTCACGGGAGACGGCATGCTCTGGATGGTCGTGCAACGGCGCGTCCCCTGTCAGGCACTTCTGGACGAGGCCTTCGGAGAGGTTGCAATCGCGTCCGACGACGGCAGCTATCGGGTCTGGCGGGCGGCGCTGCCGAAGCCTCGGGGCACGGTCAAAGCGGCCGGCCGAACAGCACGACGCCCGCGAGCAATGTGACGGCACCGGCGAAGATCCCGAGACCGAGGCTTCGTCCCGCATAGAAGAATACCAGCGTTCCGACGGCGATGCCCGTCAGGCGCAGCGGCAAATCGACCTTCGTGAGCACGCCGGCCGGATAGAAGACGAGGCGCATGACGAGACCGGCGACGAGTGCGGTCGCGACTGCGCGCACCCAGACGAAGACGGGGCTCGTCTCGCTCAGATTGCCGCCGAGCAGCAGGCCGAGCCAGCGCCATGGTTCGTGGGCGAGAAACCCCGCCAGGAACAGAACGAGATAGCCGCCGAAGCCGTCGTCGAGAATGGCGCTCATGACCGCCCCGTCCGTCCGGCGAGGACGGCGATCGTGCCGCCGATGAGGCCAGTGAGCAGCAGATCCAGGCCGGGCAGCAGCCGGTAGAGGATCGGCCCGAGCAGTGCGCCGGCCGCGATCGCGATCATGTCGGTGCGGGTCCGCATGCCGAGGAACAGCGCGAGAAGGAAGTATACCGGGGTCGCGAACAGCAGCGTCGCGGCCATCACCGTGGGCAGGCCGGTCGCCGCGTAATAGCCGACAGCCGAACCCGTTGAGGTCATGATCGCCATGCCGATGCCGAGGCCCAGGAAAAACGGCAACCGCGTCTGACGCGGCTCGTCCGGAAGGCGGCGGTTGCCTTCCACCCAGGCTGTCACGGCGATGAAGTGGACGGTGAGAATGCGAAGTGCGGTGCTCGATTTCTGGTCGCGGAAATACGGCAGCAACGACACTGTCATGGGCAGCAGCCGCACCGCGGTCAGCGTCACGGCAAGGGCGGCTGCGGCAATGGAGGCACCGCGGGCGAGCTGGTCGACGAGCACGACCTGGGCCGGCAGGGCGTAGACGGCCGCAGACAGGAACACCGTGTGGCCGAGTGTCAGGCCACTGTCACGGGCGAGGGCACCGAAGCCGATCGCGGTCGCGAACAGCACGAGCCCCGGCGTCGTCAGCATGAGTTTCAGGCCGCGCCAGAACGCGCGGCCCTTCGTGTCGTGACGCCCTTCGAGGTTCGGCTCGCGCCCGGCGCCGTCATCGGTGTTCATTGTTTCTCCGGATCGATCCGGCGCAATCACTGCACGAGCTCCGGGCTCCGGTCACGCGTCCGATGCGCTGATCTCACCCTTATTTGACGCCGAGCTTCTTCTGCAGGCTCGTCGACGATGTCGTGTACTGGAACAGCACCTTCTTGCCAGGATAGACGATGCGGTTGGCGGCCTGCGCCATCAATGCTGCTTCGTGAAAGCCCGAGAGGATGAGCTTCAGCTTGCCCGGATAGTGATTGATATCGCCCACGGCGAAGATGCCGGGCTCGCTGGTCTCGAATTTCTCGGTGTCGACCGGGATCAGGTTTTCGTGGAGGTTCAGGCCCCAGTCGGCGATCGGGCCGAGCTTCATGGTGAGGCCGAAGAACGGCAGCATGCGATTGCATGTGATCTCGCTCTCGCCGGTGGCGGTCTTGACGGTCACTGCGGAGAGTTCGCCGTTCGCGCCGTGCAGCTTCGTCGCCTGACCGATCACGAGGTTCATCTTCCCGTCGCGGACGAGGGCGCGCATCTGTTCGACCGAATGGGGCGCGCCGCGGAAATCGTCGCGGCGATGCATGAGGGTCAAGGAGCGGGCGATGGGCTGGAGGTTGAGCGTCCAGTCGAGCGCACTGTCGCCACCGCCGACGATCAGCACGTCGCGGTCACGGAAGGCGTCCATCTTGCGGACGGCGTAGAAGACGCTCTTGTCCTCGTAGGCCTCGATACCGTCGAGGGGCGGCCGCTTCGGCGTGAACGAGCCACCGCCGGCCGCGATCACGACGACCTTGGCGACGAACGTTTTGCCGATGTCGGTGGTGACGTCGAAACGGCCGTCGGCGCGCCGCTTCAGGGCGTCGATGCGCTCGCCGAGATGGAACACGGGATTGAACGGTTTGATCTGCTCCATCAGCCGGTCGGTCAGTTCCTGGCCGGTCACGATCGGCAGGGCCGGGATGTCGTAGATCGGCTTCTCGGGGTAGAGTTCCGAGCACTGACCGCCGACCTTGCCGAGGATGTCGACGAGGTGGCACTTGATGTCGAGAAGCCCCAGTTCGAACACGGCGAACAGGCCGCAGGGGCCGGCGCCGACGATCAGGCAGTCGGTCTCGATGGCGGGGGCAGGGGCAGTCGTTTCAGCCATGATCGGTATCGTCTCGTCGTTGGGGCGCGGCGCGCGGTCGCGGCGCATCGTCCGGGCTTTTCCGGTGTGTCGGGAGGGGTCTAGCGAGCGGCGGCGGGGAGTGCAACGGCCCATGCGCCGCATGGTGGATCGCGAGGGTTCCGACGTGCCTTGACAGCGGGACCGGGGGGTCCTTATACCCACCGCACAAATGGCGGGATAGCTCAGCTGGTTAGAGCGGCGGAATCATAATCCGTAGGTCCCCGGTTCAAGTCCGGGTCCCGCTACCAATTCTTTCAACGACTTAGGCGGTTTGCCCCGAAAGCACCCTCGGCGCTTGCGGGAGTTTTGCGGGAGGCGCCTTGTAGCGCCCCTTTCAGTACGACCAGCTCTGGCCGTTTTCCGTTCCGATCTACAACAGCCTCCGCTGCATCGATCAGCCTCGAAAGCTCCGCTGCCGAGTAGTGGGTCGTGATCCTTCCGGATCGATGGCCGAGTAGGTCCTGTCGGTCCTCGAAGCTCACGCCCGCCGCACGGAGTCGCCGACCGAAGGTGTGCTTCAGGTCGTGGACTCGAACAGTTGGCAAGCCGACCTTAACGCGAGCCCGTTTCCAAGCCGAGTTCAAGATCCGTAGCACGGGAACACCGTTGTAGGTGAACACGTGTGTTGGATGCTTGCCTCGCTGCGCGTCGACAACCGATGCCGCAATCCTGTTTAGAACCACGAGTCGTTCATCGCCGTTCTTCACAGTCGAGCCCGGCACGATGAAGACCGACGTTCCCAACTCCTCGACCTTGACTTCCCATTCGCATCGGAGGCCACAGACCTCGGCGTCGCGGCAACCCGTGTTCACCGCGAACAGAGCCATACTCGCGAGGTGATCCGGTAGTTCCTGAAACAGGCGAGTTTGCTCTTCCCAGCTGAGCGGATACGGCGAACGCTTGGACCCGTTTGCCATAAGCTTGATCTTCGGTGGCGCATGGAGCCACGTCAGTCCTTGCTCGTCGATCCACTCGGCCGATGCCACGTTCAAGATGCGTCGTACCAGTTGGAGGCCGTGGTTGATGGTGCCGACAGCCCGCCTTTCTCGCTGCTTGCTGCTGATCCACATCTGCAAGCTGCCCATGCGCAACTTGTCGAGCGGAACATCGCCGATGAATGGCAACAGACCTTTGAGCCTGCTGACATCGTCCTGAATGCTCCGCTTGTGACGATATTCAAGAACAAATTTCGCCGCTGCCTGCTCGAAAGTGCGAGCCGGCCGGACGCCGTAAATCTGAGCTTGTCGCGTCTGTTCCATCAGCCTTGCGAGGAAGATTTCCGCTTCTTGAAGTTCAGCTGTTCCAGTGCTCTGGTAAATTCGCCGCCCGAAGATTCGTTTGTCGATGTGCCAGATACCGCCTCTCCAGATGAGGCCGGGTATTCGTTTGCGTCCCATGTTATTTTTCCTTTCCGTGCGGGACGCCCGTTGCGGGACTTATAGTCCTCGATCCATGCGTCGAGTTCAAGCCGATCGAAGCCAATCCCCTGTGCACCGATGGGCACCTCGGTGAGATGCGGTCGAACTTCAGCATTGAAGCGATTGCGGTCCATGCCGAGGTACGCGGGAGCATCCCGAAAGCGGATGATCCGGGGGACGATGCGTTGGGTTGGTCGCTGATGCTTTCCTGTCATGGCTTGGACTCGGGGCTCAGTATTGTGACGACCGGAGAGCGGCCAAGTTTTCGGTCGACACGGACCAGACCAGCGCCTTCGAGCCATGAGAGCGCGCGATATTTGGCGTTGCGGTCGAGCCCGAAGCGATCGCCCGCCACATTGCTCAGGGCGACTGATTGAGATCTTGTGAGGCTGGCCGCGTATCATACGGCGATACCGGTGTGCAGAGATTTGCCCGGGAGCTTTGCCGCCGCTTCAAGCCATCTGAGGGGCACTGGCCCCTTAAGGAAATGCTCTCCACGCTTCAATCTGCTGGCGCGAGGCGTGACCACAGAATTGCCGGTGTTCCGCAGTCGAAGTCATTCGGGATCGAGCCGTGACATTGGGCCTATCCTTTTATGATCATGTTATAAGATAGGACGGGGGCTCGTCAGCGCTCAGGCTGCGTCACTCTGGTGAGCAGGTCGGCCTGTCGAGTTCTCGTTGGACGGCAGCCCAGATCATTTCGCCTCTAGGATCGGTCCAATTCTCTGGCGCTCTGACCGCACGCACTGAGGTTCGCAATGTGAAACCGTCGAGCACGATTGCACTCGCTTCCGCCATCATTCTTCGCGCCTCGAAGACGGTCTCCTCGAAGCATGAGAGAGGTGCTTCGATTAAAACGGCGTCATGGTTCGGTGCACAAACGCTAATGCCAGCTTCTGTCATCATGCAGCAGGCTATGCGGAGGATTTCGGCCCCGTTTGCCTGCATTGGAAAATTGCGGATCGTGCCGGGTTTCGTTTCGGCGTCGATCGCCAATCGCCATCCAAACACCGATCGGATCTCGCGTCGCAAATAGGCACTCGTTTCGGCACGATCGGCCCAACTCCAGAACTTTGGGAACGCCGACTTATGGTTGGTGATCAATGCCTGAGCTGCGCTCTCCGAGATACCCAATTGGCGAGCTAGTCGTGCCCTGCCTATCCCATACTGGACGCCGAGCGCAGTTCGCTTGAACCTCTCTCGCTCGTGGGGATGGCTAGCCGACGTGCCTCCCTTTGGCGCTGCACGGGCGGCGATCGCCAAAGCTGGTCCTCCCCCAAAGAAGTGGTCCGACTTGAGGTATAAACTCCCGAGGAGGACAGAACATGCCGAGCAAGCGACACCAGCCAGAAGAGATTGTCATCAAGCTTCGCCAGGTCGATGTGTTGATGGCACAGGGTAAGACGCAGGCGGAGGCGATCCGCGCCATTGGCGTCACCCCCGTGACGTATTCGCGCTGGAAGCAGGAGTACGGCGGGCTGAAGTCCGATCAGGTCAAACGATTGAAGGAACTGGAGCAGG
>DAOMWV010000179.1:0-6151 GCA_035436725.1 Hyphomicrobiaceae bacterium | reverse complement strand
TGGCGGCGAGGGGTGCTGCGGCTAGAAGTGCGATGCTCACGAGGCAGACCACACCGTAATCGCCGACGAGACGTGGCCCCCAGGCCGAAACGGGATAGGACGCGACTTCGAGGCCGACGGATGCCAGGAAAATAGCTGCCGCCACTGCTGTCGCAATACGTGGCCAGGGGCGCTCGACAAGCGGGTTCATGCTCAGCCGGGCGGCCAGAACGGCGGCCACGAAGGCGGACACGAGAATGGCGAGCTTGGCGGCGAATGCCCAGGTTCCGAGTGCCGTATGGAGGTCGTGACGGAGCCCGAGCACAGCTGCAAAGCCCGCGAGCGTGACGGCAACGGCAGCAGCAAGGGCGGTTGCCTTCAGGGCAGCCGGGCGGTGCGGCGGCGTCGGGTCGGCCGCCAAGCTGGCAATGAGGTCTTCAGTCTTCATGTGGTTTATCCTGGCGTCAGGCCCCGGGTAACACCAACTGGCATCGAACCCGCCCTGATCACGGTTCACCCTCTTTACGATACAGGGTCGCCATTTGTTTCAGGGCCCGATGAAGATTTACGCGGACCGCCACCTCGGTCATTCCCAGGGCGGACGCGACCTCCCGGGCGGAGCGGCCTTCAAGTGAGATCTGGGTCACGATGGCGCGATGGCGCTCGCTCAGTTGCGCGAGCAAGCGGTGGGCGCCCTTGGCGTCCTCGGACGGGCCGGTAGGGGCGGCCGGCAGAACCTCGGCGAAGTCTTCGATCGGCACGCTGACCCGGCGCCCGGTGCGGCGCAGCGCGTCTATCAGCTTGTGCTTGGCAATGACGCGGACCCATGGGGCGAGCGGCTGGGACCGGTCCCACGTGTGCCTTTTCAGGTGCAGAGCCAGCAAGGTTTCCTGGACGATGTCCTCGACGGCGTCGTTGCCGGCGCCCGACCTGCGGCAACCCTCACGGGTCCAGGCGCGGATATGGGGGGCCAGGGTTTCCAGTAGCGTCCTGTATGCGCGCTCGTCACCTCCATCGGCGGCCAGCATCAGTTCTGTCCAGCGATCGGTCTCGATGCTCACCTGGTTCCCCCATTTGGGGAGATGCATTGCAAAAACATCTTCGCACGTCCATTCGAATTGCGGTGATCGACGGTTGTTCGCGGTTGCAGCAAGACCGAGAGGTTCATGGCAGCCGTGCGCCGTTCTGTCGGACGTCTGTGCGTGCAGGGCTGGTTATCGGACAAATTCCTGTCCTATAGTCCGATCGTTCGCCCGTCGCTCGACCGGGGGCGGGATATTCATGTCTGGCGCAAAGCCAGCTCGAGAGGAGACACCCATGACCAAGCTGACACGCCGTCAGGCGTTGACCGTGGCCGGCAGTGCCGGCGTCGTTGCCGGGCTCGGCCTCAAGCCCGCGTTCGCGCAGGCGTATCCGTCGCGACCCATCACCCTCAGCGTGCCGTGGGGCGCAGGTGGCGGTACAGACGCAACGGCGCGGATCATCGCGGCCATGCTGGAAAAGGATCTCGGTCAGCCGGTCAACGTCGTGAACCGGACCGGCGGGTCGGGTGTCGTCGGTCACTCGGCGATCGCTACGGCCGCTCCGGATGGCTACAACATCGGCATGATCACCGTCGAGATCACGATGATGCATCATCAGGGTCTCACGGAACTCAACCCGACGAGCTACACGCCACTGGCGCTGCTCAACGAAGATCCGCCAGGCGTGCAGGTGCGCGCCGACAGCCCGTACAAGACTGCCAAGGATCTTTCCGAAGCCATAAAGGCGGCGCCGGCGGGCAAGTTCAAGGCGTCGGGCACCGGACAAGGCGGGATCTGGCATCTCGCGCTCATCGGCTGGTTGATGGCGATGGGCCTGAAACCGGATCATGTGACGTGGGTTCCGTCGAACGGTGCGGCGCCGGCGATGCAGGATCTTGCGGCTGGCGGGATCGACGTCGTGACATGCTCGGTGCCGGAAGCGAAGGCGATGATTGACGCCGGCAAGGCGATCTCGCTCGCGGTCATGGCGAACGAGCGCAATCCGGCGTTCAAAGATGTGCCGACGCTCAAGGAAGCGGCCGGTGTCGACTACTCGGTTGGAGCGTGGCGCGGCATTGCGGCGCCGAAGGGCCTGCCGCCGGAGATCGCGACGAAGCTGACCGCTGCTCTCAAGAAGGCCTGGGACTCGAAGGAGTTCAAGGACTTCATGAGCGGACGTGGCTTCGGCATGAAGTGGGGCGATGCGAACGAATTCGCGGCGTTCATGGCGAAAGGTGACGCGGCGATGAAGGTCGCCATGACGGCTGCCGGTCTCGCCAAGAAGAGCTGAGCGATGCCCTTCGGAACCAGCCGGCAACGGCTGGTTCCTTATTGTTTTTCAGGTCCGGACCAATCTCATGCGCGTCAACGACATCGTCGCCGGGATCGTGCTGATCGCGATCGCGGTTTTCATGTTCGTGCTCACGCTCTCGTTTCCGCCCTTTCCGGGGCAGAAATACGGGCCGTCGCTGTTTCCGCGAATCCTTGCGACCGGGATCATATTCTGCAGTCTGCTGCTGATCGTGCGCGGTCTTCGGACGCGCCGGGGCGGGGCTGCCATGATCACGCTCGCACCGTGGATGCGTGACGGCACAGCGCTGGTTTCGTTTCTCGCCGTACCTGCTGCGATCGGCGCCTACATCCTGCTTTCGGACTATCTCGGCTTCTACATCATCTCGTTTGCAATTCTCACGCTCTTGTTCTTCTGGTTCGGCGTGCGACCTCTCAATGCCATCCTGATTGCGGCCATCGCAACCTGGACGATCCATTTCTTCTTTGCAAACCTGATGCGGGTTCCGTTGCCGCGCGGACTGCTTAACAACATCATCTGAGAGCGATACGCGATGTGGCCAGCCCTCGTTGAAGCCTTCCGTCTCGTCTTCGATCCCTATGTGATCGGGGTTTGCATGGCGTCGGCGGTCTTCGGGATATTCGTCGGCGCGATGCCCGGTCTGACAGCCACGATGGCGACGGCGCTGCTGGTGCCTGTCACTTTCTTCATGCCGCCCGTACCGGCGCTCGGCGCGATCGTCACGGCAACGACGATGGCGATCTTTGCCGGCGATATTCCGGCGGCAATGCTGCGAATGCCGGGAACGCCGGCATCGGCCGCCTATACGGACGAGAGTTACGAGATGTCCAAAAAGGGACAGCTCGACCTCAATCTCGGTGTCAATCTCGTCTTTTCCGTCATCGGCGGTCTGTTCGGTGTCGCGATCCTCATCATAGCGGCGCCGATGCTCGCGGAACTCGCGATCAACTTCTCGTCGTTCGAGTATTTCTGGCTCGCGGCTCTCGGCCTCACCTGCGCGATCTTCATCGCGACCGACGATCCGCTCAAGGGTTTCATCTCGCTGTTCATCGGCCTGTCTTTGGGCTGCATCGGCATCGATCCGGCAGCGGGGTATCCGCGTTTCACATTCGGGTCGGTGGAACTGCTGCAAGGGATCAGCTTCATTCCAGCGATGATCGGGCTTTTCGCGGTTACCGAGTTGATGCGCGGTTCGGTCACCATCCGGGAAAAGCCGGCCATCATCGCGCAGGCTGTCGGCAACATCTTCAAGGGCGTCGGCGGCGTGTTCCGGAAGTACTGGCGGAATTGCATTCGCGGATCGGTGATCGGTACGGCGATCGGCGCGCTGCCGGGCGCGGGAGCGGATATTGCCGCGTGGATCAGTTATGCCGTGTCGAAGAAGTTTTCGAAGGAGCCCGAGAAGTTTGGCACCGGTCATATCGAGGGCATTGTCGACAGCACGTCGGCGAACAATTCGGCGCTGGGTGGCGCGTGGATACCGGCGCTCGTGTTCGGCATTCCCGGCGACAGCATCACGGCCGTCGTCATCGGCGTTCTCTACATGAAGAACATGAACCCGGGCCCGACCGTGTTCCTGCAGAACCCGCAGTTCATCTACGCCGTGTTCATTATTTTCATCATCGCCAACCTCTTGATGCTGCCGATCGGCTGGGCCGCAATCAAGAGCGCCAAGCAGATTCTGCGGACGCCCCGACGCATTCTCCTGCCACTGATCCTGATGTTCTGCATGGTCGGCAGTTTCGCCATGACGAACTCCGTCTATGGCATCATCATCATGCTCACGATCGGGCTTATCGGGTGGGCGCTCGAGGAAAACGGGTTTCCCGTCGCACCTATTATTCTCGGCCTCGTGCTCGGTGAAATGTTCGAACAAAACTTCATGACGTCGATGATCAAGTCGGACGGAAATCTTATCGGGTTCTTCAACCGTCCGATCGCAGCGACCCTCGGTGTGATGACGCTGGCGCTGTGGGCCTTCATGCTGTGGCGTATGACTCAGCCGAAGGCCGAGGCGCGGGCTACCTGACGCCCGGGAGCTTGCCGCCTTACTGTGCTGCGGCGCCGCTCAGTTGTGCGTTGCGGCGTTCTAGGGCTGCGTCGGACATGCGTATCGCACGCCGTTTCTCGTGCCGGGACTTCTGGAACTGGTGGGCGAGGGCGAGGTGGCGGGCGCGTGTCGTCGGCCAATCAAGAAAACTCTGCGCCGATCGTGTCTTGACGCCTGCGGATGCGTAGCGGGGGAAATCATATCGCGCCGTCGTCTCATCAGTCGCGCCGTTCGCATAGCGCGACGGCGTATGCGGCGGGCAGGGTGCGCGCGGATCTGCCGACGGAATCCCCAATGTCCATGCTGCATCGACGACGTACCGGCGTTCGCACGTTCCGACCGTCGGGACTGTCCGTGTAGCATCGAACGCGCGCTCTGCGATGGCGAGAGCCTGCCAGGCGGGATCGTCGGGGCGCTGGTCCATGAGCGTGGCATTGTCTGCCGTCATGCGGAACGGAAAGGAGTGGAACGGTATCGACATCTGACCGGAGGCGAAGGCGTCGCGGACGACGGCATATAGCTCTTCGACGGCGGCATCGCTGATGGCAAAGCAGCCGACCGACTGGCACTTGCCATGAACCATGATGAGGTTTCCCGTTCGCCCGAGCGAGCGGTCGAGCGCATTGGGATAGCCGATATTGAAGGCGAGATGGTAGGCGCTATCAGGCTTCAGCTGGCGCCGCGTGATTTCGTAGAAGCCTTCCGGAACCTGATGATCGGCGAAGCGTGTCTTCGGTCCGAGACCGCCCGACATATTGCAGACGGGATACGTCTTTACGTGAGCATAGGTGCCGTCGGGCCGGGCCATCCAGACCTCGATTTCCGACTCCATCTTGAATGCGCGAAGATAGACCGGTGCGTCCGGTCTGATGCCGAAGTCGGCGAGAACAGCCTTGATGTCGTCGGGCACTGGCCGAAGGTGCGGCGCCGTGGTCCGTGGCAGCGTCGATGGAGCCGGGGCTGTGGCGAGCAGCGCCGTCGAAGGGCGCGATGACGTGCTTGGCGGCACTTTGGGCACGTCCGCGTTGCCGCGCAGCCCGAATAAAGCCGTTATGGCCAGACCTATCCGGATCGTCCCGGACTTTGACAACGCACCCGCACCAAACGCCATAACGCAACCCTGCTCGTGACGTCGGGGAGGCTAGGGGGGAGCGGCTGTGGCGACTATAGCGGTGTAGGCGGAAGATAAGTTATCAAATCGGCCTGTGGAAAGGGATGCGGCCTTGGCTCCGTCAGGCAGCACGGAAGCGTGCGATGGCCGCGGCGAAGGCCTCGAAGAGCTTGCGATTTACAGGATTTGTCTGAGGATCGTATTCCGCGTGCCACTGAACACCGAGAGCGAAGCCGGATGCGCCCTCGATCGAGATCGCCTCGATCGTGCCGTCGTCGGCGACGCCCTCGACGACGACACGGTCGCCGGGCTCCAGAATGCCCTGGCCGTGGAGCGAATTGACGCGGATTTTCGTCGTGCCCAAAAGGCGGGCGAACGCGCCGTCACCGGCTAACTCGACATCGTGCCGATCAGCGAAGACGACGGTGGGATCGGGATGGATTTCGCCTGTCGGCAGACGCGGCATGCGATGGTTCATGCGGCCGGGGATTTCCCTGATCTCAGGGTGGAGCGAGCCGCCGTAGGCGACGTTCATCTCCTGCAGACCGCGACAGATGCCGAACAGCGGCACGCCGCGGGCGACGCAGGCTTCCGCCACCGCAAGCGCCACGTCGTCGCGGTGGATGTCGTAGGGTTCGTGCTTCTCGCAGGGATCGACGTTGAAGCGCGTCGGATGG
>DAOMWV010000178.1:0-6159 GCA_035436725.1 Hyphomicrobiaceae bacterium | reverse complement strand
ATCACACACCGGCAGCCCGAGAAAACCATGGGCGGGATCCCCCGGCGGACCGGCGGGGCATGCGACCCGGGAAAAAGTGGAGCGGCGCGTGGCGGAACTCGACGATCTCTACAACTCGCGAATTATCGAGCTTGCTGCGGCCAATTCCCACGGCACGCGCCTCCGCGCGCCCGATGCGACCGCTACCGCCTTGTCGAAGCTCTGCGGCTCCACTGTAACCGCCGACATCGTCCTGCGCGACGGCCGCGTCACCGAGTATGCCCACACCGTAAAGGCCTGCCTGCTCGGCCAGGCCTCCTCGTCCGTCTTGGCCCGTGAGATCGAAGGGACCACACCGGAGGAGTTGCGAGAGATCAGGGAAACCATGCGCCGCATGCTCAAGGAGGAGGGGGCCCCGCCGTCCGGCCGCTGGGCCGACCTTTCGGTGCTGGAACCTGTCCGCGCCCACAAGGGCAGGCACGCCTCTGTCCTCCTTCCGTTCGACGCAGCCCTGAAGGCGATCGACGAGATCGAGGCGCGGAGTGCCGCCGCGCCGGCTGCCGGTGTCGGAGCGTCGTCGTGATCACACCCTTCGGTCGACTGACGCGCGCGCTCGCAAAAGCGCCGGTGCACGTCTACCGCTGGACCCTGAAACCCATTCTCGGCAACGAATGCCGCCACCTGCCGACGTGCTCCGAGTACGCACTCGAGGCAATCGAAAAAAACGGCGCCTGGCGCGGCATCTGGCTCGCCGCGTCCCGCATCGTGCGCTGCCGCCCCGGCGGCACGTCGGGCTACGATCCGAGCCCCGACGTCACCGCCGCGCGCCATCCCTTCGCCCCCTGGCGGTATGGCCGCTGGCGCTGAGCGTGAGCGGGTTCACTTACTGTTTGAGATGCAGTGACGACAGCTGCTTGCCGATCTTCTCGAACGCGCTCGTCAGTTCGGTCGCGCTGGCCGCATCGAAGTAGTGTGTGACCGTCGTCGCGCATGCCTTGAGGCGGTTCTTGATGTTCGTATCCGTTACCTCGAAGGCGACGGCATAGATCTGCACATTGTCGTTCTTGATGTTCGTGCAAAGCTCGCCCAGCAGCGTATCGGTCGTGGCCGTGTCGTTACCGTTGTGCGCCGGATACGTCGGCGACAGCGTGTTGGCCCCGTCTGTCATCAGCACGATCACCTTGCGCGTCGACGCCTTGGTGTCTCCATCGCTGAAAGGTGTTGTCGACGACAGCGTCCGCCACGCCCAGGTGAGCCCTGACGGGATGTAGGTATTGCCGACCGCGCTGAGATCGTCGATCGCCGCCTTGATGACCGACGAGCTGTTGGTCAGCCGTTGCAGCGCCTGCGGGCAGAGCACGTTCATGACGCCAGGGATGGGGTTCGCGCTGTCGGCCATCTTTTGCAGGTTTCTGGGATAGTTTCGCGACCCCGCGCAACCGTACCACGTATTGGTCGTTGTCACGTCGCTGCAGGTCGTCGTGGGCGGGCCATACTGGTAGTCGCACTGTTCATAAGTGTACGTGTACGGCACGCCGTCGTTGTAGGCGGTCCCGGTCATTGTTCTGCAGTTCGAAGTGCCGACGACCTGCTGCGTAGTATAGCATTGGTTCGTCGTCGACGACGTATCTGACGGCACCGACATCCACATGCTGTTGCGATAAATCGTTCCGACGTTGACGTAGTCGGAAAACGGCACAAGCGAAAACTTGACGCGGTTCTCCGACCCGGCTGGCTCATAGGCCGTGTCGACCAGCAGTTTCGCGGCCGTCTTGAGGCTGTCGATTTTCGTGCCCGACATCGAACTCGTCACATCGAGCGCGAGCGCGACCTCGGCCTTGTTCTGGCCGAATGCAGCAACCGCCGACGTCTGGATATGGACCTTCGGAATGCCGAGGATTTTCATGAATGTCGTCGGCAACTCGGTGGATGTGACGGCCTTGTACTCCGTGTCCGAGGGCTTGCTCATGGTGACGGACGCAGTTGTCGTCTGCTTTACCGGATCCCAGAGTGCCGCGAGCGACGCGCTGCCGAGTTCCTGAACCGTGCTTTCGGTCGCGCTCTCGGCCGCGACGCGGATAACGATCTGGTCGGTGACGGCCTGCATGGCCTTCCGTGTGGTGAGATAGCGGCTGTAGTCGATGGCGAGCCCGCTCATGCCACCGAGAACGACCGAAGACAGGGCAAAAATGATGGCGACGCTGCCGTCAGTTGCGCGCTGGAACGTCCTGCGCCGGGTGTTCGCGGCAGCAGCCGTCCGCCCCCCCGGCGGTGTGGTTCCAAGGTACATTGTCCCGTTCCTTTGGATGCTTTTATCTGCCGACAGAGTACGGAGCATTTCTTGCGATTTGACGAAGTAAGTAAATAAACCAATCACTATTGTCCGTTCCGAAGCGACACGGACCCGTTCCCTGTGCCCCCGAAATCGCGCCCGCCGTCGCCTTGACAGGCCCCCCGGCTCGGTTCAGAAGCGCCCCGCGTCTTACCTGCGCGGTTTGCAGAGATTGAGAGGAGCACGCGACATGACCGACATCTCCCTGACCTTTCCGGATGGCAACAAACGCCAGATCAAGGCCGGAACCACCGGGATGGAGGTCGCGAAGTCGATCTCGCCCTCGCTCGCCAAGCGCACTGTCGCCATGGTGCTGAACGGCGTGCTTTCAGACGCCGCCGATCCGATCACCGCCGACAGCACCGTCAAGTTCGTCTCCCGCACCGACCCCGAAGCGCTCGAACTGATCCGCCACGACTGCGCCCACGTCCTCGCCGAGGCCGTCCAGGCGCTCTGGCCCGGCACCCAGGTCACCATCGGTCCCGTCATCGAGAACGGCTTCTTTTACGACTTCGCCAAGGCCGAGCCGTTCCATCCAGACGACATGCCGAAGATCGAGAAGAAGATGGCCGAAATCATCGCGAAGAACGCGCCTTTCACCAAGGAGTTCTGGAGCCGCGAAAAGGCCAGGGAATTTTTCCGCGCCAAGGGCGAACTCTTCAAGATCGAACTCGTCGATGCGATCCCGGCAGGGGAAGACCTGAAAATCTACAGGCAGGGCGACTGGCTCGATCTCTGCCGCGGCCCGCACATGACCTCGACCGGCCAGATCGGCAAGGCCTTCAAGATCACCAAGTTCGCCGGTGCCTACTGGCGCGGTGACGCGAAAAACCCCCAGCTCCAGCGCATCTACGGCACTGCCTTCGCCACCGAAGACGAGCTGAAAGCCTACCTCACCCAGATCGAGGAAGCCGAAAAGCGCGACCACAGGAAACTCGGCCGCGAGATGGATCTCTTCCATTTCCAGGAGGAGGGGCCCGGCGTCGTGTTCTGGCACCCGAAGGGCTGGCAGATGTTCCAGGATCTCGTGTCCTACATGCGCCGACGCCTGAAAGCCGACTACAAGGAAGTGCAGGCCCCACTGTTGCTCGACAAGTCGCTCTGGGAGACGTCGGGCCACTGGGGCTGGTACAAGGAGAACATGTTTGCGGCTCAATCGGCCGGTGACGACACCGAGGATGAGCGCGTCTTCGCCATCAAGCCGATGAACTGCCCCGGCCACGTGCAGATCTTCAAGCACGGCCTGAAAAGTTATCGCGATCTGCCGATGCGCCTCGCCGAGTTCGGCTGCGTCCATCGCTACGAGCCGTCAGGCGCGCTCCATGGCCTCATGCGCGTGCGCGGCTTCACCCAGGACGACGCGCACATCTTCTGCACCGACGCCCAGATGGAAGACGAGTGCCTGAAGATCAACGATCTCATCCTGTCGACCTACGCGGACTTCGGCTTCGAGAGCTTCACCGTGAAGCTTTCGACCCGGCCAGATAAGCGCGTCGGCACGGATGCGATGTGGGACCGTGCCGAAGCCGTCATGACCGATGTGCTCGAGCGTATTGCGCGCGAAAGCAACGGTCGCATCAAGACCGGCATCAACCCCGGAGAGGGCGCGTTCTACGGTCCGAAGTTCGAGTACACGCTGAAGGACGCCATCGGTCGCGACTGGCAGTGCGGAACGACGCAGGTCGACTTCAACCTGCCCGAACGCTTCGGCGCCTTCTATATCGATGCGGACGGCGAGAAGAAGGTCCCCGTCATGATCCATCGCGCCATCTGCGGCTCGATGGAGCGCTGGCTCGGCATCCTCATCGAGAACTACGCCGGCCATTTGCCGCTGTGGCTGGCCCCCCAGCAGTTCGTGGTCGCCACCATCGTGTCCGACGCTGACGCCTACGCCGAGAAGGTCTTGCAGAAGCTGCAGGCTGCGGGTCTGCGCGGCGAACTCGATCTCAGGAACGAGAAGATCAACTACAAGGTCCGCGAACACTCTCTCGCCAAGGTTCCTGCCATGCTCGTCGTCGGCAAGCGCGAAGCGGAGGAGGGGAAGGTTTCCGTCCGCCGTCTCGGATCCGACAAGAGCACGGTCATGACGCTCGACGAAGCCATCGCCACGCTCGCCGCCGAAGCAACCCCGCCCGATCTGAAACGGTCAGCCTAGACGACCGTGATGTTCGCGGCTGGCGGTACGATCGCCTTGCCCGCCTTCGCATCGAGCAGCTGCAGCGCGTTGCGCGTGCCGACCGCGCGGCCCGTGCTTGCGTCCTGGCCGGCCGTCGCCACCAGTACGACGGCACAGAACGCGGTGGAGGCGATGGCGTGCCAGAAGCGGGTCGAGCGCGTGTTTGGAAGGGCGAGGGACATGGCGGCGAAATCCGAAGGTGAGGGGACCTGACCGGTCCTTCCCTCGTTGGTCGCCGCGAGCCCTGAAAAGGTTCAATGCGCAGCAGTCCGGTCGCTTCGACCGCCAGACGGGTTCACTAGGAATGGAAAGGCCCGGTCGATCCGACCGGGCCTCCATGATCCTGACCGATCGGCCCTTAGCGCCAGCGGCGGTCGCGGTTGTGGTACCACCCCGACCTGCCACCCTCGGAGCGCCACATCCAGTACGCTCCGGACGGACGCGACGGACGGCAGGCGACACGGTGCAGCCTGCCGTAGCGATAGACGTGATAGTGCCAGCCGGCCTGGCCGAGCTGGCAGCTCCGGTGGTTGCCGTGTGCGCTGGCCGGTGTCGACGTCGACATGAAGGCACCCGTGAGGGCTACGCCTGCGACGGCGATGGAGGCGAGAAGTTTCATGAGCAGGTCTCCTTGACGTTAGCTTTGCGTGCTTTCCCCAGCACGACACGTCAACGAGCCAGCCCTGGTCGATCCGTCGAGGCTATCCGCAGTATATCAGTTTTTCCGTCAGCCGCGGCCGCGATAGGGTGCAACACCCTGATCCGGCAGCCACACGCCCTTTGGCACGTCGCCCGTCTGGTAGAAGACGTCGATCGGAATGCCGCCACGCGGATACCAGTAGCCGCCGATCCTGAGGAAATGCGGCTCGAGCAGATCGACGAGCCGCTTGCCGATGCCGACCGTGCAGTCTTCGTGGAATGCGCCGTGATTGCGGTGCGACTGCAGGAAAAGTTTGAGCGACTTCGACTCGACCAGCCAGTCACGCGGCACATAGTCGATGACGAGATGGCCGAAATCCGGCTGTCCCGTCACCGGGCAGAGCGACGTGAACTCAGGGCACACGAAGCGCGCGACATACGGCGTATCCGGATGCGGATTAGGTACGCGCTCGAGGACGGCCTCTTCCGGCGATCCGGGCATCGCGACCGACTGGCCGAGTTGTGTCGCACCCGCGATCGAGGCTGCCGCGCCACCCGGTTTCTTCTTCTGCGCCACGTGCCCGTACTCCCTTGCCGATCCTGCCGCTCTTTACTGTCCGACCAGTCCCGCGCGCAACCCGCGACAGTCGCGATTGCGCCGCTTTCGTTATCGCCGGTTCACGATTGATCGCGCTTTCGCCACAAACCGTCCGTCACCGCCTCACAATCCTGGCGTACGGGCTGGGAAGGCGTGTCGCTCCGGTGCTGCATCCGCAACCCGGACGAAACCGGCCGAAGGGGTGGATGTATCGTGCAGGAAACGACCGAGAGAACGCGCCAGAGCCATATCGTTAATGGGACTTTAACCAACGTGGCGTTATCGAATCACGGATGGAGAGGTGTATCCATGGTTCGAGTATTGCGTAATCGTCCCGCCACGCGCCGTTTCGCGGCTCCGGGCAGAAGTGCGTGCGCCGCAGCAACGCCGGCGCCTCCAATCCCATGCGCAACGACGGCTGGCCCGACAGCGGCG
>DAOMWV010000177.1:0-6215 GCA_035436725.1 Hyphomicrobiaceae bacterium | reverse complement strand
CGCCGCGCGGAGATTCTGGCGGCCACAGTGAACGCGGCGGCCCTGTTCGCCATCCTGCCCGATCAGCTCGGCGGCATTTCCGTCCGCGCGCCTGCGAGCGCCGTGCGAGACGCCTGGATTTCGCATCTGCTTGCGACCCTGCCGGACAGCCCGCGTCAGATCAGAATTCCACTCAGCGTCACCGCGCAACAGCTCGACGGCGGCATCGACATCGAGGCGACGCTTGCAGCCGGCCGAATCGTCGAGCAGCGCGGCCTCATCGAAAGCATCGGCAGCGATGTCGCCGTGGTCGCCATGGCCGAGCGGTGGACGGGAGCCAACGCGGCTCACCTTGCCGCAGCCATCGATCGCTCGTCCCCGAACACGTCCCGACACTTGCGCGTAATTGCTCTCGACGAGGGTATCGAGGACGACGAAATCCCGCCTCCCGCCCTGCTCGAACGTCTGGCATTTCGCATGTCCCTGCCGGAGACGCGGCCGTCCGAACCACCCAGCACATTGTCGCCCGCACGGATTGAAGAAGCACGCGAACTTGTAGACCATGTGTCGGTCCCGGACACGCTGATCGAAGGGCTTGCGTCATGCTCGCTCGCACTCGGCGTCGCGTCTCCGAGAGCACTTGTCTTCGCCCTCTCGGCTACACGCGCGCACGCTGCACTCAATAATCGCGAGACAGCGACCGAGGACGACGTCACCGCTGCCGCCGCACTGGTCTTGGCTCCGCGCGCCACGCAGATTCCCAGTCAGGGTAGCGACGACCTCGACGACCAGGAGCACGAGAGCGAACAGGACACGGAGCAGCATCCGCCACCGGAAAGTCGGGACGCGCAGGATCCGCAGGGCGATACGCAGACGGAGACCGGTGCAAGCGTGGAGGACCGGCTTGTCGAAGCTGTCTCTGCGGCCCTGCCGGATGCCTTGCTCGAGCGCCTGGCCGCAGACCAGTACACCACGAAAGCGCCTGTGCGCGATCACGCCCGCTCCGGTCACACACTGCGCGCCGCACGACGCGGCCGCCCGATCGGTGTCAAACACGGCGATCTCCGCCATGACGGTCCGATAGCTCTGACGGCGACGATCATGGCTGCGGTTCCATGGCAGAAGCTTCGGCGGCGCATGGTAGAGCAAGCGACGCAACGTCCGTCCTCGTCTCGGCGCATTATCTTCCGCAAGAGCGACCTGCGAATCTCCCGTTTCAGAGATCACGTTCCCATGACGACGATCTTCGTCGTCGACGCGTCAGGGTCTTCCGCCCTCCACAGAATGGGAGAAGCGAAGGGCGCGGTCGAGCTAATGTTGTCGGACTGCTACGTCCGCCGCGATCGGGTGGCGCTGGTCTCGTTTCGCGGCAAGTGCGCCGACGTGCTGCTGCCACCAACTCGATCGCTGACACGGGCAAAGCGCGCATTATCCGAACTTGCTGGTGGGGGTACTACACCGCTGGCATCCGGGCTCGTGGCGGCGCTGGATCTGACGGCGACCCTCCGGCGTGACGGCGACGGCGTGCAGCTCGTGCTGCTGACGGACGGTCGATCCAACGTCGATCGTGCCGGCCTCTGCGATCGAACCACCGCATCGAAAGACGCGATCGCGGCGTCGCGGGCTATCGCCGCCGCTGGCGTCTCGTGCGTCCTTATCGACACGTCCCAGCGTCCACATCCGCAGGCGGCGGCCATCGCCTCTGCGATGGGCGCCCGTTACGTGCCACTACCTCACGCTGACGCGCGTGATATCTTCGGAACGATACGCGCCGGCCACAGCGCCGATGGCACGCGGCTTCACCGCGTCGGCGTCGGCCTCCGGGCACGGGCGTGACGGACGGCGCCGACGACAGATCACACACTCCATGCCCCGGCGTCCGGGCGCGTGCCGGAGTTTCTGGATGACGCGTACGTTGACCTTCGATGTCGATGGCCGGGACTGGCCAAATCGTGCGACCAGCCGCTTCGTGGCCGCCGCAGGTCTGGCGTGGCACGTCCAGCAGACCGGGCAGGGGCCGGAAATACTGCTGATCCACGGAACCGGTGCTTCGACACATTCCTTCGAAGGGCTCGTCGACGTCCTCGCGCCGCACTTCTCACTGACACTTTGCGACTTACCCGGCCATGCCTTCACCGATCAGGTTGCGACGTCAGACATGGCGCTGCCTCGGCTTGCCGCCCTCGTCGGCGATCTGCTCGGAGTAGTCGGGTGCCGCCCGGAGTTTATTGTCGGACATTCGGCAGGCGCAGCGATCGCGGCTCGCATGGTCATTGACGGCAGGGTCGCGCCACCGCGCCTGATCGCTGGGATAAACGCAGCGCTGCTGCCATTCCCGGGAGTCGCGCGATGGCTGTTTCCTCCCATGGCGCGGCTCATTGCTACAACCGGGCTACCGGCGCGCGTGCTCGCTTGGCACGCCGGCAGAGAGGGCGCGGTCGCCAAGGTGCTGGCCGGAACCGGCAGTTCGCCACCCCAACGGAGCCTGTCTTTTTACGAACGGCTGATTGCCAATCCCGATCATGTCAAAGCGACACTCGACATGATGGCGATGTGGGATCTCGACGCGTTGCAAAGGGACCTGCCGCGTCTGTCCTGCCCCCTGCTCCTCATCGCCTGCAGCGGCGATCAGGCCGTCCCCGCCGAAGACGCGTGGCGCGTGCGCGATATCTGCAGCACTGCGGGCGTTCGATTCGTCCGCGCGCTCGGACATCTGGCACACGAAGAAGATCCCGGCCTCATCGGCGAGATCATCCGGACTGCGACGGCCGACCCGCAAGCCGCCATCGGGGCTACCAGAACGGCCGCGGCCGCATCGCGCGTCAGGCAGCGGGGTTGATCCGATGTCATTCGAAGACAAGGCCGGCCTGATCGAACTCGCCATTTTCTATTCGATCGCGATCGGGTTCTGTGTTTGGCAGCTCGTTTCCGTTCGGCGGCTCATGCGGCGAGACAAGGAGGCAGCCAACGCAGCAGCCTCGGACAATCCGGGCACCGCGCCGCCCGATCGGCCCGATCCAGTGACGAAGCATCCCCGCGAAACCAGGGCAGACACGCAGCACCCGCCTGTCACGCAGGATTGACAGTCATTATTTTCTGACATTTAATATTGTATGTTTTCATTGTCGCTCAAGCAGGCGCCCGCGCCGTCCGCCGTTCTCGAGGTGTTGAAGCCCATCACCTGGTTCCCGCCGATGTGGGCATTTGCCTGCGGCGTCGTATCTGCAGGAATGCCGGTCGGGCCGGAAGTCGGCCGGGTCGCGCTCGGTGTCATTCTCGCCGGACCTTTGGTGTGCGCGGCAAGTCAGGCGGTCAACGACTGGTACGACCGGCATGTCGATGCGATCAACGAACCGCATCGGCCCATCCCCTCGGGTCGCCTTCCCGGCATGTGGGGCCTCGCCATTGCGATCGTGTGGTCGCTCCTCTCCCTCGTCGTCGCGATGTTTCTGGGCCCCACCGTCTTCGCCGCGACTGTCATCGGTCTCGCCCTCGCGTGGGCGTACAGCGCTCCGCCCTTCCGGCTGAAACTCGATGGCTGGTGGGGGAACGCCGCCTGCGGCTTCTCCTATGAAGGTCTCGCATGGATCACCGGCGCCTCACTCATGCTCGGCGGCGCGCTTCCCGGTGGCCAGATCCTGAGCCTCGCCCTGCTCTACAGCGTCGCCGCCCACGGCATCATGACGCTCAATGACTTCAAGTCGACCGAAGGTGACCGCGCGCTCGGCGTGCGATCACTGCCGGTGCAGCTCGGCCCGGAAACGGCAGCCAAGGTCGCCTGCGCGGTCATGCTCGCACCGCAGGCGATCGTGGTTGCGCTTCTCCTTCTCTGGGACCGGAGCGCGCACGCTTTTGCGGTCGCCGCCTTGATGGCTGCGCAGGTCTGGTGCATGCGACGGCTGCTCGCCGACCCGCGCGGACAGGCGCCCTGGTACAACGCAACCGGAATATCCCTGCTGGTTTCCGGAATGATGGTTTCAGCCTTCGCCGTTCGATGAGACGGCCCGTCATGTTTGGGAGCGAGGCAATGTCGACAGGCGGACTCGGATGGCTCGGTATCGTGCGCCTCGGCCTCGTGCAGACGGCACTCGGATCGATCGTCGTGCTGACGACGTCGACGCTAAACCGGTTGATGGTGGTCGAACTCGCGCTCCCCGCAATGATCCCCGGCGCGCTCGTCGCCTTGCATTACGCTGTACAGATTCTCAGGCCGCGCATGGGCTACGGCTCGGACATGACGCGGCGGCGGACACCGTGGATCGTCGGCGGCATGATCGTACTCGCGCTAGGTGGCATTCTCGCGTCCGTCGCAACCGCCCTGATGGCGCAGAATCTTGCCGCCGGCATGGCCCTTGCCACGCTCGCGTTTCTGGCCATCGGCGGCGGCGTCAGCGCATGCGGCACAACGCTCCTAGTGCTCCTTGCCAAGCTCACACACAAGGACCGCCGTGCGGCAGCCGCCACTATCGTATGGCTGATGATGATCGCGGGCTTCGCCGTGACCGCCGTCGTCATCGGACGCAATCTCGATCCGTTCTCCTTCGGCCGACTGATCGGCGTCACGTCCGTCGTGGCCGTGGTCGCAGTCGTCACGACCGTCCTCGCTCTCTGGGGGCTCGAGCGGTCGCATTCAGAGCAGGGTTCAGACGCCTGTGCCCCGAAGCAATCCTTCAAGGACGCACTTAACGACGTCTGGTCGGACAGGCGCGCACGTCTTCTGACAATTTTCATTTTCCTGTCGATGCTCGCCTACAGCATGCAGGATCTCGTGCTCGAGCCGTTCGCCGGCTTCCTTTTCGGCTTCAGCCCGGGCCAGTCGACGATCCTCTCCGGGGCACACCATGGCGGCGTCTTCTTCGGCATGGTGGCCGTGGCGATCGCTGCCACCGCGATCGGCGGTCCCATCCTCGGCTCCCTGCGCCTCTGGATGATCGGCGGCTGTCTCGCGTCGGCTCTCGCCCTGCTCCTTATCGTTATGGCCGCCTTCTCGGGTCCGACGGCGCCGCTCCGGCCGCTCGTCATCTGCCTCGGATTTGCCAACGGCGTATTCGCTATCGCTGCGATCAGCACGATGATGAACATGGCCGGCGAAGGCGGGGACGGCCGCGAGGGCACACGCATGGGGCTTTGGGGAGCGGCGCAGGGCATCGCCTTCGGGCTAGGCGGCTTCTTCGGCACGGTCGCGGTCGATCTGGCAAGACTGATCGTCGGCTCTCCGAAACTGGCATACATCTTCGTATTCACACTGCAAGCCCTGCTCTTCCTCGTCTCGGCGGCGCTCGCCGCGCGTCTCACCATGACCGGACCTGTCGCGCCGATCTGGCTCAGCCGCGCGAGGGAACGCACCACGCTCATTCCCGGAAGCGGCCTCGCACGGACATCCTCAGGTGGCGCCCATGACTGAAGACAACACTCTTTTCGACGTCGCCGTGGTCGGCGGCGGACCGGCCGGAGCTACCGCCGCTCACGACCTCGCCCGGAGCGGGCGCAATGTCGCGCTCCTCGACAAGTCCGGCAGAATCAAACCCTGCGGTGGAGCTATCCCGCCTCGGCTCATCGAGGAATTCGACATTCCCGCACCTCTCCTCGTGGCGCGAATAACCTCCGCGCGAATGGTGGCGCCAAGCGCATCGAGCGTCGACATCCCGATCGAGAACGGCTTCGTCGGTATGGTCGACCGCGAGGTTTTCGACCCCTGGCTCAGGTCACGCGCGGCGGGCTCGGGCGCGCACTGCGTCAACGGTGACGTGGACACCATCGTGCGCGACGCGGACGGCCACATGACGATCATCTATCGAAGTACAACCGCCGACGCCTCCGAACCGCCTCGCAAGTTGCGCGCGCGCATGGTGATCGGTGCAGATGGCGCAAACTCGAAGATTGCACGCCTCGCTGGTCTCGACCGCGACCGCATGAAGTACGTCTTCGCCTATCATGAAATCGTCCGCTCACCACAAACGGACGCCAGTTCCGCACCACGACATGGCACTGCGACATTCGACAGTGCGCGCTGCGACGTCATCTATCGCGGATCTACGTCGCCAGATTTCTATTCGTGGATCTTTCCGCACGGCGATACGACGAGCATCGGCACCGGCAGTGCGGAAAAGGGTTTTGCGCTGCGTGAGGCCGTGAGCGAAGTCCGGCGGATGAACGGCCTCGACGGCCAGGCGACGATCCGCCGCGAGGGCGCGCCAATCCCGATGCGCCCGCTCAAGCGATGGGACAACGGCAGC
>DAOMWV010000176.1:0-6277 GCA_035436725.1 Hyphomicrobiaceae bacterium | reverse complement strand
GAGACGGGCGCGGAACTGGCGCGGTTCTCCGAGGCGAACGGTGGCTTCTTCCGCACTGCAGACCTCGCCGCGCAGGCCGCCATCTGGGGCGAGCCCATCTCGTCCACCTATCGCGGTGTGACGATCTACAATACGCCGCCGCCGACGCAGGGGTTCGCTGTCCTTTCGATGCTCAACATGCTGGAGCCGCTCGAACTGGCGAAGCGCGACTTCCTCGGGCCGGATCACGTGCACTTCCTCGTCCAGGCGAAGCAGCTCGCCTATCACGATCGCGACCGGTTCATCGCCGATCCGCGCTTCGTCGACGTGCCGACCGAGAAGCTCATTTCCAAGGCTTACGCGGCGGAGCGCGGTGTCCACATCGACCCGGCGCGCGCGCTTCCCTGGGACAAGGTGCCATCTTACGGTTCGCTCAAGGGCGATACGATCTACATCGCCGTGGTCGACAAGGACGGCAATGCGGTATCGCTGATCCAGAGCCTCTACGGCGTTTTCGGTTCCGCGGTCGTGGCCGGCAGCACCGGTGTCGTTCTGCAGAACCGCGCGGCGTACTTCAATCTCGACCCGAAACATCCGAACGCGCTGGCGCCGGGCAAGACGCCGCTGCACACGCTGATCGCGTCCATGGGCAAGCGCGATGGCAAACTCTGGAGCGTACTCGGCTGCATGGGAGCGGACGGACAGCCGCAAATCCAGATGCAGGCGTATGTCGGACTGATCGACTACGGTCTCGATATCCAGCAGGCGCTCGAAATGCCGCGCTTCCTGTCGGGCCGGTTCGCGCTCGGAGAGGCGCGGGATACGCTGCATATCGAGGCGCGCTATCCGGCGGCGACGCTTTCGGATCTCGAAAAGCGCGGCCATATTCTCAATCGCTGGGGTGACTGGTGCGAGATGGCGGGGCACGCGCACGGGATCACGATCGATCCGGTGACGGGCGTTCGCCACGGCGGTTCGGACCCGCGCAGCGACGGCGCGGCTATCGGGTACTGAAGCGCGGCGGCGTGCTCACAGATCCGTCTTCGACAGGGCGTAGGCGAGGCGGAACGTATCAACCCGCGTCGCATCGGTGAGGCCGAGGCTCGAGGCCGAACATTGCGTCAACGCTGTCGCTTCGATCGCAGCAAGGTCGTATCCGGCCAATACGACTATCCAGTCGGCGGTGGCATCGTGACCACGGATTTTCTGCTCGGTCGTCAATGGAGCTTGCGGCGTGTCGGTCGTCAGAAGGTGGGCGCCCGTGAAGCCCTTCGTCATCGGCAGGTCTTGCAGGACGTCCCGCAGCCGGTGACGCAGGGCGTTCTCGCCGGTTGCGCCGGGCGACAGGCGCACGGTGGCGAGATGGCCGCCGACGCCCGAGCCGAAACTTTCGACAACGCGCGTCTGGCTGCGGACCATACCCACGTGATGAGGCATCAACCGCGTCGACCAGGGTGTCGGTGCGTCGAGACGCGCGCGGTACTCCGGAGAGGTCAGGACGTCATGATGTTCGAGTTCGTACATTACGAAGACACCGCCGGAACCGTCCACCGATGACCAGCGCGATCCGCGCTGAAATCCCGGGAGGGACAATCGTTCGGGAAAATGCTCGTGAGCGTGCCAGTCCTCGAATTCGACGCGCATCTCCGGTGTGATCGTCCACCACATCGCCAATGCCGATTTGCCGAGAAGTGGCATACGTTCCTCCTGTCACGCATCCATGCCGACAAAGTTCCGTTGCCGTTCCCGCGACGCGTCAGCGCGCGACGAAGGTAATGCGACCGTTCCTCGCGACGGAGCGCCTGGCGCGGCCTTTCGACACGAGATAATGCGCATGCGCCAGCGTCTCGGCGAGCGCGAGAACCGTCTGGCCTTCGGCCATCGCCTTCTTGAAGAGGCCGTGCGCGAGCTCGACGCCGGTCTGCGGTGCTTTCATCAAGGCGTGCAGACTGTCGAGGCGGCGCTCGTGATGGTGGGCGAGTTCGTCCAGGCGGGTGTGGAGGCCACGGAACGGAAGGCCGTGCGACGGCAACACCAATGTTTCTGCCGGCAGTTTGCGCAGCCGCTTCAGGGACGCGAGATAATCCGCGAGCGGGTTCGCTTGCGGCTGCGACGGGAAGACGCCGACGACGGGTGTGATCTTCGAGAGGACCTGATCGCCGGCGATCAGGATGCCGTCCTTGCGGCTCCAGAACGAGGCGTGCTCGTCAGCGTGGCCGCCGTTGACGAGGACCTGCCAGGAGCGGCCGCCGAAGCGGACGAACTGGCGGTCGCGCATGCGCACGAACGACGGCGGCAGGGGATGATTGCGGAAGGGTGCGGCCTCACGCGTGGCCCGCAGTTTCGCAATGTCTTCGTCGGTGACGCCGTGGCTGCGGTAGACGGCCTCGACTTCCGGACGCATGGGCTTCAAGCCTTCTTCGCGCCAGACCTGCGGGGCGAGCCATTCGCCGAGCGTCATGTGAAGGTCGACGCCGAGTTTCTCGGTGAGCCAGCCAGCGAGGCCGACGTGGTCGGGGTGGCCGTGGGTACAGATGAGGCGCGAAACCTTGCGACCGGCCAACGCGCCGGCAATGACGTTCTCCCAGATGGCGCGGGTTTCGGGCTTGTCGGCGCCGGTATCGATGATCGTCGTCCGGGCGCGATTGCCGGTGCCGCCATCGTCGAGCAGCCAGACGTTGACGTGATTGAGGATGAACGGGAGCGGCAGGCGCAGCCAGGTCAGTCCCGGTACGATCTCCCTGAGGCCGCCGGGTTCGGGGGGCGTGTCGAAGAGATAGCGGATCGCACTCTCGTGCCTTGCGTGCATCGGGGCGGCCTTTCGCGCGGTGTCGCGGGAAGCAGTAGCGCAGCCCGGCAGGTTGTCCAATACGTCAAGAGGTGCCGATCCGGCATGGCTTCAGTGCAGTGCAGCATGGACTGCGGCCGGGCAAGGGCGAGCCGTGTCCTGAAAGACGACGGCACTGTCCGCCGTTAGCAGCGCAGGCTCAGACGCGCAGCATGGTGGCGACAGACATGCGATCGGGCATGGATCGCTTTCAACGGCGCGCTTCGAGGATTGCGGCGGCCAGTTCGGCGAAGCCCTGTCCGCGCGGCGACGGGGTCACGAACGCCGGGAGGTTGTCGCAGCGGTCGCGCTGTTCGAGGACGTTGGCGACGCCGACCGACAGGGGGAAGAAGCCGAACATGGGCGCGTCGTTCGGACTGTCACCCGCGAAGACGACCGAAGCGGGCGCGGTGTCGATGTCGATCGAGAACTGTTCGGCGAGGCAGCGCCGGGTCATCGTCAGCTTGTCATAACTCCCGAACCAGCCATTGACGTGGATGGAGCTGATCTTCGCCGTGGCGCCGGCTTCGGCGAAGAGCTCGGCGATGCGACCAACCGCGGCGTCAGGCAGCGGCGGGACATCCTCGCAGAAGTCGATGGCGAGGTCGGCCTCACGGTAAGGCTGATCAGCCGAAATGGCCGCGCCGGGGACTTCGGCCAGAATACGGTCGGCCAGAGCGTCGAGGCGTGCGCGCTTTTCGGTCCGGGACGAGGGGTCGGTGTAGACGCGGATCATGCGGCGCGCTGCTTCGTCGTAGCGGAAATAGAACGCGCCGTTTTCGCCGACCACGGCGTCGACCGGCCATGTACGCGCGATCATATCGCACCATCCGGCCGGGCGCCCGGTGATCGGGACGACGAGGAGGCCCGCCGCGCGCAGCTGTTCCAGGGCCGTGTACGCTTCGGCCGTGACACGACCGTCCGTCGTCAGCGTATCGTCGATGTCGGTCAGGACGGCCCGGGCCCGGCGCAGGTCGGATCTCGCAGCGGTGGAGAGCGGGGCGAGGCGGTTCACGGCGGCAGGCTCCTTACACAGGCGACGGTTGGGATTCTGGCGATTTTCAAATCCCGGAGGCAGGTCTTAACCGAAGGACGGACCTGCGCAGGTCGATTTTATGTTGCAATGCAGCAAGGGCAGTGCAATATAACTTCGGAATTTTCCGGTGCACGACTGCGCCATGTCATCACCCTGTCGCGAGTTACCCCATGTCCAAGACCATCAAAACCGTCCCGACCGTCAAGACCGTCACCAACCTCGAAGCCTGCGACTGCCGTTGGCCGATCGGTGACCCGCGTGACGCGAACTTCCACTTCTGCGGCGCGCGCGCAGAGCCGGGCAAGCCCTATTGCACCGAGCACTGGAACGTCTCGTTCGTCGCTGCCCGTCCGCGCGGCGTGCCGGCCAACTCTCATGCCCAGCTGCCGATCGTAAAGGCCGCCTGACGCTTACACCGTCGACATCCCTACGACTTACGAAGGACCGCCACGTGCGGTCCTTTCTGTTTCCGGCGCGGAGTCAAAGGCTGCGGGCGAGACGTTCAGCGATTTGTGCGCGCTCGTCGGCGGTCCGCGTCGCCAGATGATGCACGCCAAGCTTGGTGCGGCGGAACAGGATGTCGTCCGGCGCCACGACCCACTCGCGCTGCTTCATGTAGGCCACTTCGCGACCGAACAGGCCGTCACCGAAGTCTTCTCCCATATCGGCGGGTGACCGCGCGTCGCCCATCACAGTGGTGACGAGACTACCGTGACGACGAGCGAGGCGGCGCAGATGCAGCGGATCGAAAGCAGGATACTTTGCGACGAGTGCCGCGTGGAATTTCTCGAAATCTCCGTCGGGCAGGTCACCACCGGGCAGCGGCACCTTCGCCGTCCAGGGGCCGCGTGGCGCGATGCCGGTGACTTCTGGCAGCAATTTCGCAAGCGCATCCTCGGCGAGGCAGCGATAGGTCGTGATCTTGCCGCCATAGACGGAAAGGCGTGGTGCGCGGTCAGTCGTGTGGGTCAGGGTCAGTACATAATCCCGGGTCACGGCTGACGGGTCGGCAGACGCGTCGTCGTAGAGCGGGCGGACACCAGAATAGCGCCAGAGCACGTCCGACGCGGCCACAGGCGCCTTGAAGAAGCGGCCGACGAGTTCGCGCAGGTAGGCATCTTCCTCGGGCGTGCAAGCGACGCTGCGAGGATCGCCGTCGTAGGGCACGTCGGTGGTGCCGATGATGGTGAAACGCTCCTCGAAAGGAAGGACGAATACGACGCGCTTGTCGGGGCTCTGGAGGATGTAGGCGCTGTCGGCGCCGGGGATGCGCGGGACGACGAGATGGCTGCCCTTGACGAGGCGGACGGAGGCCTTGTTGTGTTCGACCGTGCCGGTGCCGGATGCGCGGTCGACGTCGGCGACCCATGGACCGGCAGCGTTGACGAGGGCTCTCGCCCGCACCCGCTCCTCGGTCCCGTCGCGGGCGCGCAGCGTCGCGTGCCAGAGGCCGTGCTCCGAACGGAACCCCGTGGCTTTGGTTCGCGTCAGTATGCGCGCTCCCGCGTTGCGGGCGGCCATGGCATTGGCGAGCACCAGCCGGGCGTCGTCGACCCAGCAGTCCCAGTAGTCGAAACCTGACGAGAATTCGGACTTCAGTGGCCGGCCCGAAGGGTCCTTGCGGAGATCGACCGACGTCGAGCCGGGGATGCGGGCGCGGCGATGAAGATGGTCGTAGAGGAACAGGCCCGAGCGCAGCATCCACTTCGGGCGCAGGCCCGGCATGTGCGGCAGGACGAAGCGCAACGGCCAGATCATGTGCGGCGCCTTGTCGAGGAGGACTTCGCGTTCTCCCAGCGCTTCCCTGACGAGGCGGAACTCGTAATGCTCGAGGTAGCGGAGGCCGCCATGGATGAGTTTCGAACTCGCCGACGAGGTCGCGCCCGCGAGGTCGTTCTCCTCGGCGAGGATTACGGACAGCCCGCGACCGGCGGCATCGGCCGCTATGCCGCATCCGTTGATGCCGCCGCCGACGACGAGGAGATCGAAAAGGGGAATTTCCGGATTGCTCATGATCTGCTTTTTGCTGCGATGAGGCGCCCAGTCTACCCTGATTTGCCGCATATTGGACATCAAGGGCGACGTCTCCCTCTACGCTCGGGAGGCGAGGTCGGTTCAGACGTGATGAGCACTGGCCAGTCCTGGCGGATCGTGCTTAACCCGGGGTTACAGCCAGGGTTCACCTGAGGGAAAGCATCCCGTCCAATGGCGTCGGCGGTCACCAGACAGGATATTGCGCGCATCATCGACTGGTACCGCGCGATGGGGGTCGATGCGGCCGTCGGGGACGTGTGCCTCGACTGGCGCGACCGCGACGGGCCGGGCGTCGCGTTTCGCAAGGCATTTCAGGGCGAGAACGGGATTCCGGGCCCAGGCTCCGGCCGGCAGTCCGCGACGAACCCCGCCCCTCCCGGCGGGCGACCAGAGGCCCCATC
>DAOMWV010000175.1:0-6303 GCA_035436725.1 Hyphomicrobiaceae bacterium | reverse complement strand
TGGGCGACCACCCCACGCGACGAGTCGCGCGGGGACCCCGGCTCGGCCCATTCCTCGCGAGGCAAGAAAGACCGTCTCCGCCGTCCTCCGCTTGCGCTGCGGGCCACAGGGGCTGCGTCGGCGGATCGCCCCGGCCTCTGCGATCGCCATCGAGGCCGCGACGGGCGCGGGCTCGAGAGCCAAAAGGAGAACTGACATGGCCACCATCGGAACCTTCAAGAAGACCGGCAACGAGTATGTCGGCGAGATCGTCACCCTCAGCGTCCAGGCGAAGAACGTCCGCATCGTCCCGGAGGAGGGCTCGACCAACGGCAACGCCCCGAGCCACCGCGTCTTCGTCGGCCGCGCCGAGATCGGCGCCGCCTGGTCCAAGCGCTCGAGCGAGGGCCGCGACTATCTCAGCCTCAAGCTGGACGACCCGAGCTTCACCGCGCCGATCTACGCCAACCTCTTCGACGACACCATCGTCGAAGGCGAGGAGAGCTTCAGCCTCATCTGGTCGCGCCCCAGCCGCCGCAACAGCGACTGAGCCGCCGCCAAGCGCCCCGTCCGGACACCCGGGCGGGGCGATTTCGCGTGTCAGGCCTTTTCCTCGCCTTCATCCAGCAACGCCGCCGCCTTCACGCCCAGCTCGCGCGCGAGGCGCTCGAGCACGTCGATGCTGGCGGCGTACTGGCAGCGCTCGATCGAGCTGATATAGGTCCGGTCGATGTCCGCCCGGTGGGCGAGTTCCTCCTGCGACAGGCCTCGTGCTTGTCGATATGTCCTGAGATTTCTGGCCAGTATGTCGCGGATCGTCATCCGCGCGAGGAACGGCTATTGTAGAGTATTTAACCACGGAGTATTCTCTACAATCGATACAGGCCACTCGCTCGGAGAGGAGATGGCACGCGATCCGCGCCACCAGCTTCATGCTCACCCCTCGGGTCTCTCTCGTGGACGAAATTCCTTTGGAACCGTGGATCATGGTTATCGATCCGTTTATGACTCATGGAGAAGACGGGGGACGCCGACATGACCGATCTGCCTCAAGCGCCGCTCGCCGACGCGCCGCCCGCCGAGGATCGTGTCACCGTCTACGACCGCGATCACCTCAAACTCTACATGCGCCTGCTCGACGCAAACGCTGAGGGCGCGTCGCTCCCCGAGATTGCGCGCATCCTGTTCGGCATTGACGCGGAGGCCGAGCCCGAGCGCGCCCGCCGCGTCCATGACAGCCATCTGGGGCGCGCCCGCTGGATGACCGAGCACGGCTATCGCGACCTGCTCCGGCACGGCCTGCCCTGATCGGGCGCTCGGGTGATGCGCCCCACGCATCGCCCGATGCCGTTCCAAGGTCTAGCCAGACGCAACCTGAGGCCGAAATTTCATCATCGTCCGGCGCGCGCAAGCCGCGCCCTCGTCGGGGAGATCGGCCATGCCGCGCGACTGGCGTGAAGATCGCCACTACAACCATTTTGACACGCTCGGCCTGTCGGGCCTCGCCTGGGAGTGCCTGCGGCGGAACGAAGACTACTGCGCCGCCTGGTGGCGTGCGGACCGCGACACCCTGGTCGCAGACTGGGGGCTGCGATTTCCCGGTCGATCCGGAGCTCGACGCCCCCGACGCGCCGGTGTTCTGGAACCCCGAAGACGCGCCGGCCGTCGCCCACTTCATCGCGCCGCTCCCGACCGACCTGCGGAGCGCGTCGCCGGCTCGGCCCGTGCAACCCGCACAAACGCGCAGCGAACAGGGCCTCACCTGGGGCCGGCTTGATGATGGGACCGTGCTCGTCGGCGAAGTCGATGATCTCGACCTGCGGCCGCTGGGCATCCTCCTCCCGCTCGACGAGAACTGGCCGATACGGCTCGCCGCGGCCAACGGGATCTACCGCGCGCTGATCGACCGGACGGCCGACCCGCCGCTGTCCCGCCAGCGCCGCGACCGGCTCAAGCGCGCCTTGAGGTGCGTGGACGCCATCGCCAGTGGAGCAAGCTACCGCGACGTCGCGACTGCCTTTTTCGGTACGCGTCGACTGCATACGGAACCTTGGAAAACCAGCTCGATCAAGGCTCAGGTCGTGCGCCTGACCGCGTATGGAAGGAAAATGGTCGACGGTGGCTACCGGGAACTTCTGCGGGGTCGCAGCCGCTGAGAGAAACAGATGAGGACGTATGAGACTATCTCATACGAATTTTCTTGTGCGGTCTGACAGCTCGGTGCATAACCCGTCGCGTGACACGCTTGGGCGACATCGCGAACATTCTGAGCGGATTGCTTCCGCCGAAGGGCGGCGAGCAGAATGCGGCTTACGTACAGATCAAGGATCTTCGCGAACCAGCAGGCGCCCTCCCTCGCGGCCCTGCTCCAGGTGCACGCCGCGCGACGACCATTCAGTCGACAGACATCCTCGTACCGACCCGCGGTGAGGAGCTCGCCGCCTTCCGGCCCTGGCCGCACATGGTCGGCGCGTATATCGGCCTCGACGTTTATCTCGTCCGACCCGACGCCTCGCGCATCGACCCGGATTTTCTGTTTGTCGCGCTCAACGACATCGAAGCCGTCCGGCAATTGAAGGCATCGGCGACGGCGGGCGCATTGCCGCGCATCCCGAAGCAAGCGTTAGAGGATGTTGTTCTGCCCCTCCCGGGATTGGACCAGCAACGCAAAATCGGACGCATCGCCAGTCTCGCCGCCGACTGCGAGCGCCTCAGCCGGGCGCGCACCGCCGCCGAAACCAGGCTACATGCCGCAATCATTTCACAAATGCTCAAAACCGCCGCGTAAGGACGACCCATGGCAAGAACAGAAGACATCAACAATGCGGTTTGGGCGGCGTGCGACACGTTCCGCGGCGTTATCGATGCCGAGCAGTACAAGAACTATATCCTCGCGCTGCTCTTCCTCAAATACATCAGCGACGTCTGGAACAAGCATTATGAAGAGATGCTGGAGGAGTTCCGCGACCATCCCCAGCGAGATCTCCGCATACGTCGGCGCCTCGAGCGCGAGCGATTCAAGCTCAAGGAAATCGAGTACCGCAACGAGAAGGGCGAAATCGTCGAGACCTTCCTCTCGAGCTTCGAAAGTCTCTACGAGCGCCGCAACCGAGACAATGTGGGCGAACTGATCAACATGGTGCTCGACGCCATCGAACAGGCGAACGAACCGAAGCTGAACGGCGTCTTCCGCAACATCGATTTCAACTCGGAGATCAGCCTCGGTCAGACCAAGGACCGCAACCGTCGCCTGAAGAACGTGCTGGAAGACTTCGCCAAACCCAGCCTCAATCTCAGCGCCGTCAGCGAGGATGTGATCGGCGAAGCTTACATCTACCTCATTGAGCAGTTCGCCGCTGACGCCGGGAAGAAGGCCGGGGAGTTCTTCACCCCGCGCAAGGTTTCGGAAGTCGTCGCCAAGCTGGCTGCGCCGAAGGACGGCGCGCTGATCTGCGACCCGGCCTGTGGCTCGGGCTCGCTTCTCCTTCGCGCCGGCGAGGAAGTCGGCACCAACAACTTCCGCCTTTACGGTCAGGAGGCGAACGGCCAGACCGTCGCGCTCGCGCGCATGAACATGTTCCTGCACGCACGGGACGCGGCCGACATCCGCTGGTGCGACACGATCAACGGGCCGACCCTGCTCGAAGGCGATCATCTGATGCGCTTCGACACCGTCGTCGCCAATCCCCCATTCAGCCTCGACAAATGGGGAGCGGAGAACGCCGAGAACGACCCTTTCCGCCGTTTTGCGCGCGGCGTGCCGCCAAAGTCGAAGGGCGACTACGCCTTCATCCTGCACATGCTGGCGATCGCCCGCCCCGGGGAAGGGCGCGTCGCCGTTGTCGCGCCGCACGGCGTGCTCTTCCGCGGCGGCGCTGAAGGGCGCATCCGTGAAATCATCGTGCGCGACAACCTTCTCGACGTGGTCGTCGGTCTGCCCGCGCAGCTCTTCCCGACGACGGGCATTCCCGTCTGCATCATGGTGTTCGACCGCGCCCGCGAGGCAGGCGGCGCGCGTGAAGGCGAGCGCGACGTGCTCTTCATCGATGCCAG
Source organism: Hyphomicrobiaceae bacterium (assembly GCA_035436725.1). Classification (GTDB taxonomy): domain Bacteria; phylum Pseudomonadota; class Alphaproteobacteria; order Rhizobiales; family Hyphomicrobiaceae; genus JABFRJ01. The sequence continues at coordinate 2,271 of DAOMWV010000175.1, read as the reverse complement.
CCGCGAATACGGCTCCGGCAAGCGCCAGAACCAGCTCCGCGACGAAGATGTGGCCAAGATCGTCTCGACCGCGCGCGAGCGCCGCGAGATCGAGCGCTATTCGCATCGCGCCGCGTTCGAGGAGATCGAGCGCAACAAGTTCAACCTCAACATCCCGCGTTACGTCGACACATTCGAGCCCGAGCCCGAAATCGACATCCAGGCGGTGCAGAACGAGATCCGCGAGCTCGACCGGCAACTTGCCGAAACGCGAGCCGAGATGAACCGATATCTGAAGGAGCTCGGCATTGAAGTCTGACGCTGCAACTTACCGAGTGCGGCGTCCGAATACGCTTGGCGATTTCTTCCGCGTTCGAAGGGAGAAGGGAGAGGCAGGTCTGCCCACCCTCTCCGTCACGATGAATAACGGGCTGGTCGACCGGGCCGACCTCGACCGGAAGATGGAAACGACCCTGGCACCCGAGGACCATCTCAGGGTCCGTGAGGGCGACATCGCCTACAACATGATGCGCATGTGGCAGGGTGCCTTCGGGCGGGCGGAGAAGGACGGGATCGTCAGCCCGGCTTATGTCGTCATCGAGCCGCGCGACAACATGGACAGTCGGTTTGCTGCGCATTGGTTCAAGTCAGCGCGGATGATCCATTTGTTCTGGGCTTTTTCCTACGGCATTACCGAGGACAGGCTTCGTCTATACGCAGATGACTTTTCCCGAATCCCGATGTCAGCACCACCGCTCCACGAACAACAGCGGATTGCGGACATGCTCGACGCATGGGATCGAGCGATTGAGCAAGTTAAGGCGATCACATCGAAAAAGAGCCATTGCTTTGATCACCTAATCCAAGAGCTTGTTGGTCGACACCAGCGGACGCGCCTCGATCAGAGTGATTGGAACCGCTCGGAGCTTGCGGGGCTCGTTGCGTTCAAATCAGGTAGCACTCCGTCCAAATCTGAGGCTGTCTACTGGGGTGGGCGAGTCCCATGGATTAGTGCGAAGGACTTAAAATCATTTGATGTTTCTCATTCTCTCCAGACGCTAACATCTCAAGGCGCAGCACGTGCGACCATTGTTCCGAAGAACACTATTCTAATTCTTGTCCGCGGAATGGGATTGCTAAAGGACATTCCAATCGGTGTCACCAGAACATCAGTCGCGTTCAATCAAGATATCAAGGCGCTTGTTCCCAAGAGGAACATCGACCCCCGTTTCCTCGCCTACGCGCTCAGGTCCTGGCGATCCGTGCTGATGGATCGAGTCGATCAGGCTGGACATGGCACGGGTCGCTTGGCAATGGATTTCCTTGAAACGCTACCGATCGCGCTCCCCAGTAATACCCAGCAGCGGAGAATTGTAGCGGCATTAGAAGCCGCTGGCCGAGAAATAGAGATCCTAAACTCGCTGGCGTCTAACAGGGTGCTGAAGAAGTCTGTCCTTGGCCTGGGTTGAGGAACATGATTCATCCTTCGCAGGCTTTGTCGGGGGCGGTGATGCGTGGATCGGACGAGACGAGCGGGTCGCTGTTCAGCTATGTCGATCTGGAGGAGCGCATCCCTGCGCGTCATCCGTTGCGCACGATCCGGCAGGTGGTGAACGACGCGCTGGCCAGCCTCGATGCAGAGTTCGCGGCGCTCTACACCGACTTCGGGCGCCCCTCGATCCCCCCGGAACGGCTGATCCGGGCGAGCCTGATCCAGCTCCTGTTTTCGGTCCGCTCCGAGCGCCAACTGATGGAGCAGATGCAGTATAACCTGCTGTTTCGGTGGTTTGTTGGCCTCGGGATCGACGATCCGGTGTGGGTGCCGACGGTCTTCACCAAGAACCGCGACCGGCTGCTGACGACCGAGATGTCGCGCAAGGTGATGGCGGCGATCCTGGCCCATCGCGAGGTCGCGCCGCTTCTGTCGGACGACCACTTCTCGGTCGATGGCACGCTGGTGAAGGCATGGGCGTCGATGAAGAGCTTTCAGCCGAAAGCCGCCGACACGCCGCCCGATGACGATACGGGCAGCCCGCCCGGTCCAGACAGCCCGACCGAAGACCACCCTGAACCGACACCGTCCGAGACCGACCCGATGTCCCGCCCCACCCGTCAGAGCCGCAATGCAGACGTCGACTTCCGGGGCGAGAAGCGCTCGAACGCCACCCATGCCTCGACGACCGATCCCGACGCTCGGCTCTACAAGAAGGCGCCCGGCACCGGCGCGATGCTGTGCTTCATCGGGCATGCGCTGATGGAGAACCGGAGTGGGCTCATCGTGCAGGGCGACCT
>DAOMWV010000174.1:0-6363 GCA_035436725.1 Hyphomicrobiaceae bacterium | reverse complement strand
CGCTTGGCGCTTCGAGACGGACTCCTGCGCCTCCGGAGCCGTCCAGTTCGCCCGCATCGCCAACATCCAGAACTAATTCGGCAGTAATCGTGTTGCCGTCCATGCCTTGGCCCTGAAAGACAAGTCGGTGTAATCTTATAACGTCGAACACGCAACGGCCATGGGGCCGGTCGATCCGGGCAGCATCGGCTTTGCGAGGTGTCGGAAATGGTGTCGTATCTCGTCGGTGTCGTGATCGCCTTTCTGGTGTTGCTGGCTGTATTTGGAACTCTCGACCTCTTCCGGCCGGCCGAACGGCGCCTCGGTGTCTTTCGCCCCGGCTTTCGCACCGATCTCGCCTACTGGTTCTTCACCTCGATCGTCGGTGAGGCGATCCGCCGCGCGGCACTCGTTGTGATCGTCGCGCTCATCACCTATGGCGTCTGGCAGCGTATCGATCACGACCTGATCATGCAGGGTTTCGGCCCGCTCTCCCGTCTGCCCTACGCGATCCAGGTCGTCCTTATGCTTCTGATCGGGGACTTCCTCGGCTACTGGATGCACCGCTTCTTCCATCGCGGCAACGCTTGGCGCTTCCACGCCGTCCATCACTCGTCCGAAGCGCTCGACTGGCTTTCGTCCGTTCGCGTCCATCCCCTGAACGAGGCCGCCATGACCATCGCGACCTTCACGCCGTTGCTGCTGTTGGGCTTCGCACCTGCCGCCGCGATCGGCGTGGCCCCCGTAGTCACGCTGTTCGCCATCCTTGTCCACGCCAATGTCGACTGGGACTGGGGGCCGTTCCGCAAGGTGCTCGTCTCGCCACGTTTTCATCGCTGGCATCACTCGGACGAAGCCGACGCGATTGGCAAGAACTTCGCCGGTCTCTTTCCTGTCTGGGATATCCTGTTCGGGACCTATTTCATGCCAGCCGGCCGCGCGCCACGTTCCTTCGGCGCAGGCACCCCGGTTCCGGAGGGGCTGTGGGCGCAGATGAAGTTTCCGCTCTCGAGGTCTTGACGCGGCCCGGACGGCTTTCCACACGCACCACGGTGCACCGAGCCCGGGACGGACTTACAACTCTGCCCGCACCGGGCTATAAGCCCCCGAATCCTGTCACTCCCGCAATGCCGAACCGGGGAGCCTCATGAGCACCGCAACAACATACAAGAAGATCACCCCCGAGATCGTCGCCGAACACGGCTTCAAGGGTGACGAATATCCCCGCCTTCTCGAGATCCTCGGCCGCGAGCCGACCATGCTGGAGCTCGGCATCTTTTCGGTGATGTGGTCCGAGCACTGCTCCTACAAGTCGTCGCGCTTCTGGCTGAAGCAGCTCCCCACCTCCGGCCCGCAGGTCATCCAGGGCCCTGGTGAAAACGCCGGTGTCGTCGACATCGGCGACGGCGACGCCGTCGTCTTCAAGATGGAGAGCCACAACCACCCCTCCTTCATCGAGCCGTATCAGGGTGCGGCCACCGGCGTCGGCGGCATCATGCGCGACGTCTTCACCATGGGCGCACGTCCCATTGCCAACCTCAACGCACTCCGCTTTGGCGATCCCGCACATCCGAAGACGCGCCGCCTGGTGTCCGGTGTCGTCGCCGGCATCGGTGGATATGGCAATTCGGTTGGCGTGCCGACCGTCGGCGGCGAAACCAATTTCGACCCCGGCTACAACGGCAACATCCTGGTGAACGCGATGTGCGTCGGCCTCGCGAAGACCGACAAGATTTTCTATTCCGCTGCCAAGGGCGTTGGTCTCCCGGTCGTCTACGTCGGCTCCAAGACCGGCCGCGACGGCATCCACGGCGCGACCATGGCGTCGGCCGAATTCGACGACAAGAGCGAGGAGAAGCGCCCGACCGTGCAGGTCGGCGACCCCTTCACCGAAAAGCTCCTGATCGAGGCGTGCCTCGAACTGATGGCGACCGACGCCATCATCGCCATCCAGGACATGGGCGCTGCGGGTCTGACATCGTCCACGTCCGAAATGGCCGACAAGGGCGGTGTCGGCATCGAACTGACCCTCGATCTCGTGCCCCAGCGTGAAGCCGGCATGACGGCCTACGAGATGATGCTCTCCGAGAGTCAGGAGCGCATGCTCATGATCCTGAAGCCGGGCCGCGAGGCGGAGGCCGAGAAGATCTTCAGGAAGTACGAGCTCGACTTCGCCGTCATCGGCAAGACCACCGACACCGGCCGCATGATCGTCAAGCACAAGGGTGCGATCGAAGCCGATCTGCCGGTCGACAAGCTCGCCAACTCCGCACCGCTATACGAGCGCCCGTACACGCTGACGCCGGAGCCGAAGAAGATCCTGCCCGAATGGGTCCCCGCGCCGGAAAAGGGGGTGCTCGCGACCCTCGCCGCCATGATGTCGTCCGAGCATCTCTGCTCGCGGCGCTGGATCTGGGAGCAGTACGATAGCCTCGTGCGTGGCCATACCCTCCAGCGTCCCGGTGGCGACGCTGCTGTCGTCCGCATCCCGGGCACGAAGAAGGCCATCGCCATCTCCTGCGACGTGACCCCGCGTTACGTGAAGGCGGACCCGCGCATGGGGACGATCCAGGCCGTGGTCGAAACCTGGCGCAACATCGCCGCCGTCGGCGGCGACGGCCTCGCCATCACCGACAACATGAACTTCGGCAATCCCGAGCGGCCCGAGATCATGGGCCAGTTCGTCGGCTCCTGTCAGGGCATGAAGGAAGCCTGCCTCGCGCTCAAGTATCCGGTCGTTTCCGGCAACGTCTCGCTCTACAACGAAACCAATGGCATCGGCATTCCACCCACGCCCGCCATCGGCGGTGTCGGTCTCGTTCCTGATTGGACGAAGACCGCGTCGATCGCGCTGAAAAACGACGGCGACCTGCTCGTCCTCGTCGGCCGCGAAGCCGGCTGGCTCGGCCAGTCCCTTTACCAGAAGCACGCGACCGGCAAGACCGAAGGCGCGCCGCCGCCCGTCGATTTCGACGAGGAAATCAAGGCCGCAACGTTGGTCCGCTCGCTTATCCGCGAAGGCAAGACGAAGACCGTGCACGACATCTCCGATGGCGGCCTCATCGTCGCCGTCGCGGAAATGGCGCTGGCCGGCGACATGGGCGTCGCGCTCTACCCCTACGAAGGCCGCATGCCCGCGCACGCCGCCTGGTTCGGCGAGGATCAGGGCCGCTACGTCGTTGCCGTCGCCCCGAGCGTGGCCGAGGAAGTCGCCGAACGCGCCAAGCTGCTCGGCCTGCCGTCGCGCATCGTCGGCCGTGTCGGCGGCCGTTCTTTGGGCCTCAAGGGCGAAGCCGACCTCGCTCTTGACACACTGCGTTCGGGCCACGAAGCCTGGCTTCCGACGTACATGGGAGGCCGCTGATGTCGACAGAAGACGACGACGGTTACGCAGGTGAGGGGACCACGATGACGGTCTTCCACGCGACGGTCTATGTCGTATGGGACGAGACCGGTACCGTCGCCTCCAGTGTCGATCTCGACGGCGCCATCGAAATGCTCGAGGAGAACTCGGGCGGCAAGTTGCGCCGGGCGGTGGCGATCAATCTCGAACTGCCCACGTCCGAGCCCATGGAAATCGACCTCGATGCCACCGCCGTCGCGGCACGCTCGATGCCGAACGTGATTCCGTTCAAGAAGAAGTAGCTGACACGCCAGACCTGCACGGCGGCAGGCGTCGCCTCAGATGCCGTCTTGTTATTGTCTGCATATGCAGATAACATTGCCCGATGACGTACAGGCGCTCCCCTGCGACAGAACTGCTCGACGGCTGCGCGGCTTACCGCTTCCGCAAGGCGGCGCGTCGCGTGTCCCAGATCTACGACAAGCATCTCGCATGCGTTGGTCTCACGATCACGCAATACGGCCTGCTTGCCAATATCGGCCGCAACGACGGCATCGGCATCGGATCATTGGCCGAAATGCTCGTGATGGATCCCACCACTTTGACGCGGAACATAAGGCCGCTCCAGACACGTGATCTGATTGCGGCAAAGCCCGACAAGCGCGATCGCCGCAATCGCACATTGCACCTGACCCCCGCCGGCACGACAATGTTGAAAGCCGCCCGTCCCGAATGGGAGAAGGCACAGCGCGTGATCGCGGACGTCATGTCGGACGACGCGCCCGCCGTTGCTGCAGCCATCGACCGAATGCTCGCCAGACTTGCCGACTGAATGCATGACGAAAATCTGCATATGCAGATAAGTGGCCATGAGAGTTCTGCAGCAGCCACTGAAGGCCGACCGACTGAAAGGCCGCCCCGATGAACGCGCTGAAGCCACCCTCCGCCTCCCATCCTGTCGGAGGGTCCTCGGTCCCGCTATGGCTGCTCCTCATCTCTGTCGGCACGATCGTGGGCGTGTCCATGGGACGTGCCCAGTCTATGGGGCTCTACCTGCCCCACGTCACCATCTCGCTCGGCATCGGTCGTGAGAGCTTCGGCCTTGCCATGGCGATGACGCAATTGCTCATGGGCCTGTTCGCACCATTTTCAGGCGCGATGATCGACAAGTTCGGCGCCGGTCGCGTCATCGTCGTGTGCGTGTTCGCGACCATCGCCGGCCTGTGGCTGATGATGACCGCGACCTCGGCCAACGCATTGCTTGTGAGTGGCGCGCTCATGGGGTTCGGTGTGTCCGGTACGGGTGTCACGTCTCTGGTCGGAACCGTCGGACGCCTTGCGCCGCCCGATAAGCGCTTGAGTGCTATTGCGTCGGTCGGCATGGCCGCCGGCATTGGCGGCTTCATCGCCCTCCCTGTCATGCATCTGCTGATCGAGGCCGTCGGTTGGAAGCAGAGCCTCGTCTGGCTCATGGTGATTACCGCATTGCTCATCCCCGTTGCCTGGCCGATCAGCGGCAAGCCAGGTGCGTCCGGCAGCGCCATTCGCGCCCAGACACTCAAGGAGGCAGTGGCCGAGGCGGCGCGCCACCCGAGTTACTGGCTTCTGGTTGCCGGCTTCTTCGTCTGCGGTTTCCATGTCGCGTTCATCATGGTTCATTTGCCCGCCTTCGCGATCGATCAGAAGTTGCCCTCCTGGGTCGGGCCTGTGGCGCTTTCTGTGGTCGGCATCGCCAATATCGTCGGCACCTACATTGTCGGCCAGTCCGGTCCCTACATCGAAAAGCGTCGCGCCCTGAGCCTCATATACTTCGGCCGCGCATTGATCTTCTTGGGCTTCCTTTTCCTGCCGATGACGCCAGCCATTGTGATCGGTCTGTGCGGCCTTCTCGGACTGCTCTGGCTCGCCACCATCCCGCTGACATCGGGCCTGGTCGCGACCTTCTTTGGCACGACCTGGATGTCGATGCTGTTCGGTTTCGTTTTCCTGTCGCACCAGATCGGCGCGTTTCTCGGCGTCTGGATCGCCGGTCGGCTGTTCGACATGACCGGCTCCTATGATGCGATGTGGTGGGCGTCCATCGCGCTCGGTGTTCTGGCCGGATTGCTCAACTGGCCGATCGTCGAAAAGCCGGTACCGCGCGTCGCGCTCGCCTCTCAGAGATCCTGACACCGATCATGACCACCGCTCAGCCGACGAAGCCGCCACATCCTTTGCTCGCCGGTCCGATCCTCGGCACGCTGCTCAGGCTGTCCTGGCCAAACATGATCGCGATGCTCGCGACAGCCCTCGTCGCGATAGCCGAGACGGCCTATGTCGGCATTCTGGGAACCGTGCCGCTCGCCGCACTGGCGCTGGTCTTCCCAATGGTCATGCTGCAGCAGATGATGTCTGCGGGCGCCATGGGTGGCGGCATCTCGTCGGCAATTTCCCGATCCATCGGCGCCGGCGACCGTGACCGCGCCGCAAGCCTCGCCACCCACGCCGCCGTCATCGGCGCGATCGGCGGCATCGCCTTCACCATCCTGTTCCTCGCCTTTGGCCGTGCGATCTACGGCACGCTCGGCGGCTCCGGCGCCGTCCTCGAAAGCGCGCTCGTCTATTCCAACACGGTGTTTCTCGGGGCCACGGGCATCTGGCTCGCCAACACCTTCGCCTCCATCATTCGCGGCACCGGCAACATGCGCGTGCCGTCCCTGGCGCTGTTCGCCATCGCCGCACTCCAGATCGTCGTCGGCGGCGCGCTCGGCCTTGGCCTGGGGCCGATCCCGCGCCTCGGTCTCGTCGGTGTCGCGCTCGGGCAGGTGATAGCGTTCACGTCGGGTGCGGCGTTCCTCGGCTGGTTTCTCCTCTCCGGGCGCGGTGCGCTCACGCTCTCGTTCCGGCGGTCGGCGCTCGACCGCACCATGTTCGCCGACATCCTGCGTGTCGGAGCGGTCGCCTGTCTCTCACCCGTGCAATCCGTGCTGACGGTCCTCGTCATGACCGCGCTCGTCGCGGCCTTTGGCACCGAAGCGCTCGCCGGCTACGGCATCGGCGCC
>DAOMWV010000173.1:0-6386 GCA_035436725.1 Hyphomicrobiaceae bacterium | reverse complement strand
TTCCGCCTCCGCCCCCGCCACCGGCCGCCAGTCCCTCGCATGCATGGCAATCGTGGCCCGCCGCATGCCGAGCTGCTGGTCGGAGATCCACGGCAGCGTCCGCTCGAACGTGATCGGAGCCGGGTCCCCCTGCCGGAAGATCCGGTCGATGATCGAGGGCTCGCGCGGTGCCGCCGTCGTCACCGTGAGCGTCATGCGGTAGGTCCCCTCGGCGTTGATCGCGAACGGCCTGACTTTGCCCTTGGCGTAAAAGCGGATGGTGTCCGAATAGCTCGAGCGGCCGGCGATGCCGATGGGCGCGAACGCCTTGTTGACGGCGTTGTTGTCGCGCGGGTGCTCGCCGAAGTAGGCGCCATAGAACGTCTTGGTCGGGATCGCCGAGCCGTCGTCGAGCTTGCCGCCGTCCACCGCGAGTTCGAGCGACAGCACCGTTCCGCTCTGCGCACCCTCGTTGTTGAGCGTCAGCGGCAGCGCGATCACCTCCACTTCGCCACCCGCGTCCCTGCCGTAGTGCAGGACGGGCGCGACGTGCACGGTGATCTTCGGCTGCTTGAGCACGGTCTCGTAGAAGCTGACGGCGGAAAACGCGAAGGCGAACGCCGAAATCAGGGTCGCCAGCACATTCCCCCGGGATGCGATCCGCCCGAGCGTCGGAAAACTCGACATGCCGAGAAGACTGTCGTCCGGAACCTTGCCCCCGCTCATGTCATGCCCCCCGAACAAATGAAAAATCCTGGCGCAGGGTGCCCCATCGATCGCGGCAAAAGCGAGGCTGGAACCGTAGACCCGCCGGGGCGTTGGACCAAAAAGGGCGAGCTAGGAGTTGGAAATGGCCAGTCCGGTAAAGTATCAGGACTCCCGACGTGTCACCAAGACCGAACGCGACGAACACGGCGGTCCCGAGGCGGGACCATGGCAGCGGCTTCTCGCCATGACGGTTCTGTCGTTCGCGTCCATGTACGTCCTGATGTACGCGATGGTCTACCAGTGGCCTCACGTGCTGGGGAACTACAACCAGGTATACATGGCCGGACTGATGACCGCGCCGATGGTTGTGATCGAGTTGGCGCTGATGGGGCACATGCTTTCGCCTCCGGCCCTGCGGGCGGCGGTCGCCGGCGTGGCACTGGTTGCCGCAGTTCTCTTCTGGTTCGCCATACGAGATCAGATGGCGATAGGTAACGCGCAGTTTCTGCGATCGATGATTCCGCACCATTCCGGTGCGATCCTCATGTGTAGGAACAGTCGACTGACCGATCCCGAAATCATCGCCCTGTGCAAACAGATCACCGACTCGCAGCAACGCGAGATCGACACCATGCAGGCGATTCTTCGTCGTATCAGCGGTTAGGCGCAATCCTGACGCATGCGAAGGCGCGCCGCTCAGCGCACCACGTCGAGTGCGACCTGGACGAGCCCTTTCGACGTCATGTCGATATGTTTGGCTGCGGCCTCGGAAAGGTCGATGATACGCCCCGGCTTGAACGGTCCGCGATCGTTGATCCGCACGACCACGCTGCGCCCGTTCGTGAGGTTCGTGACCTTGACGCGCGTGCCGAAGGGAAGGGTTCGGTGCGCGGCCGTGAGCTGCGTCTTGTCGAACCGCTCGCCGTTCGCCGTCATCTGGTCCTGCCAGTAGTAGGACGCGATGCCCTGCAGGGCATGCGTCGACTTGAGAACCGAAGCCCCCGGTCCTTGTTGGGTCGCTTTCGGTAATGCCGAAGTTGCAATGCCCGCTGCGGGTGGCGCGGTCGTGACGGTCGTGGTCCAGCCGGTGTTGGCTTCGGCGGACGCGGCGAGCGCGGTCAGCGGCAGGATCGTCAGCAGGGTTCTGCGGGACGCGGCGAGACGGATCACGAAGTCCTCGAATGGCTGGATGTTTCCGATCGCACCTGATCGTGATTCGGGTCGAATGTGTGGCGACACATAAAAAACGGAGCGGCCCCGGAATGCCGGAGCCGCTCGATATCCACAGGCAGAGGAAGTGATCAGCCGCGGCCGATGATGTCGACGCGCACGCGGGCGATGCCGGAGCCGGTCATGCCGATCACCTGGGCCGCGCGACGCGACAGGTCGATGATGCGGCCGGCGATATAGGGGCCGCGATCGTTGATCGTCACTTCGACGGTGTTGCCGTTGCCGAGATGCGTGACGCGGACGCGCGTCCCGAACGGCAGCGTCTTGTGCGCGGCCGTCATGGCGTCCGGGTTGAACCAGCCGCCCGAAGCTACGCGCTGCGGCTGCCAGTAATACGAGGCGATGCCCGTTTCGCCGCCCCCGGAGAGGCTGACGGTCTGGCGCGGTGCGCTCGTCTGGCGGCGCTGCGGGCGCGTGCCATCGTCGTAGGTGTTGGCAGCAGTGGCACGGGTCGACCGTGCGGTGCGCGTCGTGCGGGCTTCGCGGCTCGGGCTTGCACTGACTTCACCGCGCTGGGCCTTTGCGGCGGCGATCGTCTCGTTGAACCAGTCGGCCGACGCCGGCATCGAAACCAGGGCCGTGGCGACGGCCGCGGCCGCCCACGTCAGAACTCGCTTCATCATGATCTCAGTCTCCGTGTTGAGTGCCCGACCGGCATCCGGTGCCACCCCTGGCGGCGACCGGCGAGAGAGCCGGTGGACGGTCTGGCGGGGGGTGGTCCTGTCGAAAGCCGCTTCATCGAGCGCTGTGGCAGGTCCCGCCGTGTGGCCACGACGACGAACCTCGCCGTGACCGGGTCGCGGCAGCCAGGACGTGCCTGTGCAACCGGAAACCCGACAGGCCGTAGACACTGTTAGACAGAAGTCCGTCAACCCGCCGTTGGTTCAAAAACCGTTACAGCGTTAACGTATAAGTTGTTCCAAAGTATTGCCAAGATGTTCTCGGCCGAGGTCGGCAGGTACAACTGGCTCAGATCTGCCCTTCGTAGAATTTGATCGGCGCGCCCCGGGCCTTCGTCGCCAGTTCCCCTTGCCACATCGCAAAGGCGCCCCGTACCATGGTGCCGACCGGCCAGCCCTGCACTTTGACCCCGTCGTAGGGAGTCCACTTCGACTTCGACCGGATCCAGTCGTTGGTGATCGTCTCGGTTCGCTTGAGATCGACGATTGTGAAATCGGCGTCGTACCCGACTGCGATGCGCCCCTTGTTCGCGATCCCGAAAATCCGGTTCGGCCCGGCGCTGGTGAGATCGACGAACCGGGCGAGGCTCAGCCGCCCCTTGTTGACGTGGTCGAGCATGGTCGGCACCAGCGTCTGCACCCCCGTCATCCCCGAGTGGCTGTCCGGGTACGTATGATGCTTCTCCTTGGCCGTGTGCGGCGCATGGTCGGATCCGATCACGTCCACCGTCCCGTCGGCGATCCCGGCCCAGAGCTCTGCCTGCGTCGCCGCGTCCCGGACGGGCGGGTTCATCTGCACGAACGTGCCGAGCCGATGATAGCACTCGGGCCCCGTCAGCGTGAGGTGATGCGGGGTGACTTCGACACTCGCCCACGTCTTGTGGCCACGGAGGAAGCGGATTTCCTCCGCCGTCGAGATATGCAGCACATGCACGCGGCGCCGGTACTTTTCAGCCATCCGCACCAGAGCCGTCGTCGCGAGCATCGCGCACTCGACGTCGCGCCATTCCGGGTGGGACGAGGCATCGCCCTTGCGTCGCACCGGCTTGCGCGCATTGAGCCGTGCTTCGTCTTCGGCGTGGAAGGCCGCACGGCGGGACAGTGCGCCGATGATACGGTCGAGATGCGGCTCGTCGTCGACGAGAAGGTTGCCTGTCGACGACCCCATGAAAACCTTGATGCCGGCCGAGGCTTCGAGCCGCTCGAGCTTCGGAATATCGGCGATGTTTTCGCGCGTGCCCCCGACATAGAAGGCGAAGTCGCAGAACATGCGGTCGCGCGCGGCGGCCACCTTGGCCGCGAGCGTTTCTGCCGTCGTCGTCAGCGGGTTCGTGTTCGGCATTTCGAAGACGCCCGTGACGCCCCCCATCACAGCCGCGATCGAACCCGTTTCGAGGTCTTCCTTGTGCGTGAGGCCCGGTTCGCGGAAATGCACCTGGCTGTCGATGACGCCGGGCAGCACGTGCAACCCCTTGAGGTCGCGGACCTCGGACGCCTTGGCGCTGCCGAGCTGCCCGATCGCCGTGATCCGGCCGGCCGTGATGCCGATATCGCGCACGCCCTCGCCGTCCTGGTTGACGACGGTTCCGCCCTTGAGAACGAGATCGAACGTCTGGGTCATGGCTGCACCTGTGGCCGAGGGGTTTGTGTCGCCACTCGATAGACCATATATCGGAGGCTCCGCAACATGATGGGGTGTACCTGTGCAGTCCGCTGCAAAAATCGTGAGCCTGCCCGACCGTGGTGTGATCTCGGTCACCGGACCCGACGCGCGCACCTGGCTCGACAATCTCCTTACCAACGATCTGGACCTGCTCGACCGGCAGGACGCCGTCTTTGCCGGCTTGCTGACGCCGCAGGGGAAAATCCTGTTCGAGTTCTTCGTCGTCAGGGCAGGGGAGGGGCTGCTTCTCGACACGCAGGCCGATCAGGTCGCAGCCCTCGTCAAGCGTCTGTCGATGTACAAGCTGCGCGCCAAGGTGGAGATACGGGATGTGAGCGCCGACTACACAGTGCTCGCCCTCTGGGGGACGAATGCCGTCTCGTCCGGCGAAACCGCAGGCACCGTCGCGTTCGGCGATCCCCGCAATCGGGATCTCGGCCGCCGCATCCTCGCCGAAGCACGCTTCGCGACGGACATCGCCGCCGCAACCAATGGCAGCGGTGCGACGCCCGGCGATTACGCCGCCCACCGCGTCGCGCTCGGTATCGCCGAAGCCCCGCATGACTACGCGCTGGGTGACACGTTCCCCCACGACGCCAACTGGGGCCGCTATGGCGTCTCGTTCACGAAAGGCTGCTACGTCGGCCAGGAGGTCGTGAGCCGGATGCAGAACAAGGCGGTCGTCAGAAAGCGCGTCGTGAAAGTCTCGGGCTCGTCACCACTCGCGTCCGGCACAGACGTCAAGATTGGCGACGCCGTCGTCGGCCGCATTGGCACGACCTCGGGCACCGAAGCTCTCGCCATGGTGCGTCTCGACCGCGCCGCCGAAGCGGAGGACAAGGGCCAGTCACTGACTGCCTCCGGTGTCGCCGTCACCGTCGATCCCGCCGCCATCGCCGCCTATCGCGACAGCGTGAAGAACAAGCCCGTCATCAACCTCTAGCCAGCATTCGAAAGCAATTGGATTGACAACACTAATGAGAGATTTCCGCCATCATGCAGATTGTTCGGCGCTGCTCCAGATGTGGTGAGCTCAAGAAAATGAACTTTCTCGTTCGCACATGCCAAAGCTGCGAAAGCACATTACGGAAACTGGCCAAGAAAAAGCAGAAGCCCAAATCCAAACGGAGCGTTTGGGCAGTCTCCGGCGGCTTGCCTGGATTGGGTAAACGACGATAGCTGCTCTAAGGGCAAGACTTCCAGGGTCCGGGAGCTACGCTCCCGGCGGAGCGCGAAGCTGGCCACGCCACGCGTGAGCGATCATGCAGCCGTCACATGCACACCCGGCGCCCGTCCGTCGTTCCACTTGCCGCCGAGCGCGCGTTCGATCTGCGCGGAGAGCTGCAGCAGAAGCCCGTCGTTCCCCTGCCGCGCCTGCAACTGGATGCCCATCGGCAACCCGTTCGGCAGGAACGCCATCGGCAGCGAGATCGCCGGAATGCCGGCGAGGTTGGCGAGCGGCGTATAGGAAAATATCCGCCACAGGTTCTCGAACCAGTCGAGCACGTCCGGATTGTCGGAAATCGTCAGATACTCGCGCGTGCCCGACAGCGGCGTCGGCTTCGCCATGGTCGGCGTCAGGATGATATCCCAGTCCTCGAAGAACTGCCCGAACCCGCGCGACGTCGCATTGAACACCGCCTGCATCTTGTGGCGATCCGTGAAGCTCGTCCCGAGTCCCATCTCCCACACCTTGATCACGACCGGCTCGAGCCGGTCGGCCGGCGGTGCGGCGAGGCCCTTCGCCTCGAGCAGTGTCCTGACCACCTGCGCGAAGTTCGAGATGTAGCACGTAGTCTGTGCGGCGAACGCCGCGCGGTAGTCGATCTCCGGCTGCGTCAGCTCGACATGATGGCCGAGACTTTCGAGAAGTCTTCCGACCCGCTCCAGTTCGGCGACGATCTCCGGCGTCGCACCGTAGTCGCCCCACGTATGTGAGAGCGCGATCTTCAGCTTGCCGGGATCGCGCCGGATCAGGTCGGAGTAGGGTTCCGGTGGTGACCAGAACGGCATGAACTCGCCCGGTGCGCCGCCTCTGCAGGCATCGACGAACAGCGCCGTATCCCGCACCGTGCCTCCTTCTGAAACACGGTCATCACAAAAGTGCCGCGGCTCCCGCTTCCAAT
>DAOMWV010000172.1:0-6391 GCA_035436725.1 Hyphomicrobiaceae bacterium | reverse complement strand
GGGCTTCGGTGTCGACGGTGAGGATGGCGTTGCCGACGGGTACGTTGTGGCGGATGGCGGTTTCCATCAGCCAGTGGTTGGCGTTATTGCAGACGATATCGTAGTGCGAGGTCTCGCCACGAATGACGCAACCGAGAACGATGGCACCGTCATAGCGGCCGTCACCGGCGTCGGCAGGAATGAGCCCGGCGGCAACGGCCTGGGCCAGTGCCTGCGGGATCTCGAGTGCGCCTGGAACCTCGACGCGGTCATAGGTCGCACCGGCGGCCTCGAGTTCGGCGATCGCGCCTTCGAGAAGTGCGGCGGCCACTGCTTCGTAATAGCGCGACTCGATTACGAGCACGTGGGCTTTCACGTCGCGCGTCGTGCGAGAGGTTTTCGATTTTCCGGCCATTCAGCTCAACCGATCTTGCGACTGCCGACGATGCGCAGCCCATGTCCGTCGAGACCGACGTAGACGTGCGACGGGGAGTTCGTCAACAAAACCATTTCGGACACACCGAGATCGCGCAGGATCTGCGACCCGATGCCGATTTCGACCTCGCGCCGGCTGGAGCGGGCGGACGAAGGCGGCGGCGTGGTCGTTTCGGCATCGAGCGAGGCCATGAACTGCGTCACGGCCTTGGGGCGGAGATCGCGGATCAGGACGAGGACGCCACGGCCCTCGTCGGCGATCTGCTTCATGGCGAGCTCGATCAATGCCGAGCGATCGCCCTCGCCGCCGATACCGAGCAGATCGGACGCGGGCGAGACGGCATGGACGCGGACGAGCACGGGGCCGGGGGCGGAGAGATCGCCGCGGACGAGAGCCAGGTGCTCGGTCGAATCGACGGTCGTCTCATAGGCGATCATTTCGAAGCGGCCGCCATAGGCGCTGTCGACGGGGCGATTGGCAACGCGCCGGACGATGCGGTCGTGGCGCAGGCGATGGGCGACGAGATCCTCGATGGTGCCGATCTTCAGGGCGTGACGCTGGGCGAAGCCGACGAGGTCGGGCAGGCGCGCCATGGTGCCGTCGTCATTCATGATCTCGCAGATGACGGCGGCGGGCGTGAGCCCGGCCATGCGCGCGAGATCGACGCTGGCCTCGGTGTGGCCGGCACGGACGAGGACACCGCCGTCACGGGCGACGAGCGGGAAGACGTGACCGGGGGAGACGATGTCGGTGTGATCCTTCGAGGGGTCGATGGCGGTGCGGATGGTGTGGGAACGGTCGGCGGCGGAAATGCCGGTCGAAATGCCCTCGCGCGCCTCGATCGAGACGGTGAATGCGGTGCCCATGCGGGCACGGTTGGAACGCGACATCTGTTCGAGGCGGAGAGCCTCGGCACGCTCCGATGTCATGGTGAGGCAAACGAGGCCGCGACCATAGCGGGCCATGAAATTGATCGCGTCGGGCGTCGCCATCTGCGCGGGGATGACGAGGTCGCCCTCGTTCTCGCGATCCTCGGCGTCGACGAGGATCACCATCTTGCCGTTGCGGAGATCCTCGATGATCTCGTCGGTCGGCGAGATGATGCCGTGGCCGGCAGAGTACTCGACGGTTTTGAGCGGGCCCTTCACGACTTCTGCTCCATCAGGCGGGCGACATAGCGCGCGAACAGGTCGATTTCGAGATTGACCGGATCGCCCGCCCTTTTGCGCCCCCATGTCGTATGGGTCAAGGTGTGGGGAATGAGGTTGATGCCGAAGCGGGCGCCCGACACCTCGTTCACCGTGAGGGAGGTGCCGTCGATGGCCACGGAGCCCTTGGCGGCGATGTATCTGGCGAGATCGGACGGCCCTTCGATCACGAAGCGTTTACTATCGCCGTCCGGTTCGATCGAGACGATCCTGGCAACGCCGTCGACGTGACCGGAGACGATGTGTCCGCCTAGTTCATCGCCGGCGCGGAGCGCGCGTTCGAGATTGACACGCTGGCCCGGCGCCCAGGTGCCGAGCGTGGTTTTCGACAGGGTTTCGTTGGAGACGTCGAGGGTATAGCGGCAGCCGCGCGCGGCGGGGGCGAGCGAAGTCACCGTCAGGCAGCAACCGTCGTGAGCGATGGAGGCGCCGAGCGCGATCGAGGCTGGGTCGTAACCGGCCTCGATCGTGAAGCGTCCGCCGTCGCGGCCGACGACCTCGCCGATATCGGTCACAATTCCCGTGAACATCCGCCTCGTCCTCGAACTGCCGCTGTCGCAAACCACAATCTATTACGATCGGGGGCCCGGTGCGAGGACGGGCCGGCCAGGATTGCGAAAATGCATAATACGTCTACATTGCGCGCACATGAGCAAAGCGCATCAAGAAACATCCGGCACGGCCCCGTGCGCGGACAACCTGATCGGGTCCTGCGAGCAGGCGGCCGGGCTGCTACGCGCGATGTCCAATCCGACACGGTTGCATATCCTCTGCCTTCTCGCGGAGGGGGAGCGGGCGGTCGGCGAACTCGCCCAGAGCCTAGGAATCCGGGATCAGGCGACGAGCCAGCAGCTCGCGCAACTGAGGCTTGAAGGGCTCATCACGGCACGCAAGCACGGCCAGCGAGTCTACTACAGCCTCGCCAGCGACAAGATCGCCCGCATCCTCGCGACGCTGCGCGAAATCTACGGGGCGCCGTCGTAACCGACCGGTCATCGGAGGCGCCGTGTTGCAGGCCGGCGCTCAGCCTTCGACCGGCAGGCCTGCCAGACGCCATGCGGTAATGCCGCCACCGACATGCGCTTCGGCGTCGGCCTTGCCCTGGGCGCAAATCCGCAGTGCACTGCCCGAGCGCGCGCCGGAGAGGCAGTAGAAGACGACCGGCTTGTCGCGCGGCAGCTCCGAAAGCCGCGACGGCAGTTCGGACAATGGCAGATGGATCGCGCCGGGGATGCGCATCTGGCGCCACTCGCCGATCTCACGGACATCGACCAGGGCGATCTCGCCGCGCTGATGCCGCTGATACGCCTCCTGGGGCGTCAGGGTCTTGATCGGATCTCGTTTCAACCAGCCCAGCATGCTGCCTCGCCTTTCGACCGGGGTTAGACCAACTGCTAGTATGCGCATTTGCAAATATTCGCAATATAATATATCCACAGTCCGCCTGACAGAGGACCGGCTGCGCCGACGACGGCGGGCAACCAGCCCCTCTTCGTGACGCACACCCGTCGACCCGCGTCGGGCGCCGCACCGGAACAGCAAAGGACGACAGACGCCATGGTCACTGCAGACTGGCCCGCCACCACCAAAGAACTGTCCGCGATGCTGCGTGACCTGCGTCACGGCACGCCGGAGGTCATGAAGGCCTTCGCCATGCTCGCGCAAACGGCTCTGGCTCCCAAAGCCCTCGACGTCAAGACCAAGGAACTGATCGCGCTGGCTATCGGTGTCGCGACCCGCTGCGACGACTGCATCGCGTTTCACGTCAAGGCGGCGGTCGATCATGGCGCGACGGAAGCGGAGATCACGGAGACGCTCGGCATGGCGGTCTACATGGGTGCAGGCCCGTCCGCCATGTACGCGAGCCACGCGTTCCAGGCCTACAAGCAGTTCGCGGAGGCGAAAAAGCCCGCGGCGGAATGATCCGGATTAAGGCGGCCGGGACGCCGCCTTCCTAGAAACACCAGAGACAGAACGGGAGGACGGCATGACAGTACGGCTGACGGACCCATCCAGCATGAGCACCGAGGGCAAACTCGGCGGCATCGACCGGCGGCGGCTGCTGCAGTTCGCAGCCATCGCTCCTGCGGTTTCGGCCGCCGGATCGCTCGCACAGGCGGCCCCGGTCGCGACCAAGGCGCGCATCGTCATCGCGGGCGCAGGAGCGGGCGGTCTCGCTGTCGCTTCGCGGCTCGCCACGGCTCTCGATGGCGCCAAGATCACCCTGATCGACGAACGCAAGGCACACTACTATCAGCCCGGCTACACGCTCGTGGCCGCGGGTCTCAAGTCGCCGGAGTATACGATCTCGGCGACCAAGGACTACGTCGCGCGCGGCGTCGAACTCATCGAGGAAAGCGTCGCGGAGTTCGATCCGGCGGGCAACACGGTGACGACGAGCAAGGGCCGCAAGGTTCCCTATGACTATCTCGTGGTCGCGACGGGCCTCAAACTCGACTACGGCGCCATCGAAGGGATGGACACCAGGCTGATCGGCAAGGACGGGCTCGGCAGCGTCTATGCGAGCCCGGAAGCGGCGCAGGCGACATGGCGGCTGATGTCGGACTTCGCCGACAAGGGCGGCATCGGCCTGTTCGGACGTCCGGGAACCGACATGAAGTGTGCCGGTGCGCCGCTCAAGTACGCCTTCATCACCGACGACTACCTGCGCCGGCGCGGAACGCGCGGACGGGCGGAACTCAACTATTACGCGCCGCAGAAGACGCTGTTCGGCGTGCCAATCGTGGCGGAGAAGGTGCGGATGCTGTTCGGCGACCGCGGCATCAACTTCAAGTCGGATCACAATCTCGTCGCGATCGATCCGGGCAAGAAGATCGCGCGCTACAGGACGCTCGGCACGGAGGTCGAAGCGAAATACGACTTCATCGCGGTGGTGCCGCCGATGCGCGCGCCGGACGCGGTGCGCAACAGCGATCTCAAATGGAAGGAAGGCGGGTTCGCCGCCGACGGCTGGATGGAAGTCGACCGCACGACCATGCAGCACAAGCGCTTCCCGAACGTGTTCGGCGTCGGCGACGTGACCGGCATTCCGAAGGGCAAAACGGCGGCGAGTGTGAAGTGGCAGGTGCCGGTCGTCGTCGATCATCTGGTCGCGACGATCGCGAACAAAACTTCGACTGCGGCCTACAACGGCTATACGTCGTGCCCGCTGATCACGAGAGTCGGGCGCGCGATGCTCATCGAATTCGACTACAACGACAATCTCATCGAGTCCTTCCCCGGTCTCATCGCTCCTCTCGAGGAGCTGTGGATCACGTGGGTGATGAAGGAGACGGCGCTCAAGCCGACGTATCTCTCGATGCTGCGCGGCAAGGCGTGAGGAGGCGATCATGAAGGAACTGGATTTCGCGACGCTGTTCTCGGTCTTTCAGGAAATGCTGGGACCATGGATCTGGCTGGTGATCGCGCTCGCGGTGCTGATCACGGTCGGTTTCGTCTACGTGCTGATCCGCGATCGCGGGTTCTCGAGCGGACGGCTCGTCCGGTCAGAGATCCTCGCTCCGGTGGGCGGGCTCGCGTCCGTGCTCATCATGCAGCGGATCACGGATTCGCGCTTCAGCGACATCGGCGGGCCGATCGACGTCATTCTGGTGGCGCTGATCTTCATCGCCGGCATGATCGGGACGGTGATGCTGGCGTATCTCTTCCAGTCGCTGACCCGGTCAGGAGCGGAGCGAAGCTAACGGTGGGCAAGGATCCCGGATATGCCGTCGGCGATATTGCCGCCGACATTCCGGGAAACCAGGAAGCGGTAGATCAACAGCTCGCGCTCTCTTTGACCGTGCACAAGCGCCGGTCCGGCGCACTGGATCGCGGGTAGAAAAGCAGCGCTTCGGACGCAGTCAATCGCGCGCCGATTCCCGCGTCGAATATGATCGCAGAGAGCGATTCCGGGAGAGTTGGCACCCTCCCTGCCAAGCGCATGATTAATGCGTCTCCGTGCAAACCCTGCGCGGGAAACGCATTAACCGCGACACGAGCGATAGGGCTGGCGGTTAACGCAAATCCGCCGACGCGCCGAAGCCCGCATGGTCGATGACGATGCCGGCGGCCGCGCGATCGAGCGAGGCGCGGATTTCGTCGGGCATCGGCGCCTTTTTCCATTCCTTCGGGTCGACGTAGACGTTGACGGTCTCGGCGGTGGCGATCACCTCGCCGGTCGCAGCGCGGCTCAGGACAAAAGCGAGTGTAAAGGACGTGGTCCCGAGTTTCGAGGTCGTCACGTCGACGGCGACGACATCGTCGAAGCGGGCGGGGCCTTTCCATTCAATCAGCAGCTTGACGACCTGGAACTCGAAGGTGCCATCGAACATGTCCTTCGGCTTCAGGGCGTGACGGAGGAACTCGGTGGCGGCGAGATCGACGTAATCCCCATAGCGCGCGTTGTAGACGACGCCCTGCTGGTCGCATTCGCCGTAGCGGGTGCGCAGGAGATAGCGAAAGGGGCGATCCTTGCTCATGTCGTCTCTCTCCGGAACGTGAGAATGCGATCGGCGGCGGCCACGCGCCGTTCGGCCAATCTGAAACCGAGCGCTGAGAAATATACCTCGGGATCGCGGTCGAGGATCGGGCGCGACGCGCCTTCGATCCGCAGCGGCGCGACCATGACGACGACTTCGTCGACGAGGCCGGCGTCGAAAAACTCCTGCCAAAGGCGCGGACCACCTTCGACGAGAATGCGGGTAACGCCGTTTCGCGCCAGTGCGGCGAGAACGGACGGCAAGCCATCGTCGACACCGGTCTCGAG
>DAOMWV010000171.1:0-6485 GCA_035436725.1 Hyphomicrobiaceae bacterium | reverse complement strand
GCCGCTGCCGCATCGAATCCGTCGAGCCGCAGATACTTCGACCGGATCATCTCGTAGGCGGCGGGGGCTGCGAGAAACCCGATGGCCGATCCGACGCCCGCGTCCGCCGGCACGACGACGGTGCGAATGCCGAGCTTTTCCGCCATCCGGCTCGCATGCAGGGGTGCCGCACCGCCGAATGCGATCATCGTGCGTTCCGCGATCGCCTGTCCTCGCTCCACCGCATGCACGCGTGCCGCATTCGACATGTTCTCGTCGATGATTTCCGCCACGCCATACGCCGCCTTGTCCGCGTCGAGGCCGATCTTGTCACCGATCTCCGATTTCAGCGCCGCCACCGCCTTCTCCGGATGGATCGCGATCTTGCCGCCCGCGAACCGCCCGACCGAGATCTTCCCGAGCGCGAGATCCGCGTCCGTCACTGTCGGTTGCATGCCGCCGCGGCCATAGCTTGCCGGCCCCGGCTCCGCGCCCGCGCTCTCCGGCCCGACGACGATGCGCCGCATCGTGTCGATGTGCGCGATCGAGCCGCCACCCGCGCCGATTTCCACCATTTCGATGACCGGGATGCGCACCGGAAACCCCGATCCCTTCATGAAGCGCGACTGCCGGTCCACCTCGAAGCTGCGCGCCATGAGCGGCTTGCCGTGGTCGATCAGGCAGATCTTCGCCGTCGTGCCCCCCATGTCGAACGATACGATACTGTCGAGCCCGCGCTCCTCTGCGATCTTCGCCGCCAGGATCGCGCCGCCCGCCGGCCCCGACTCGACGAGCCGGATCGGAAATCGCGACGCCGTTTCGAGCGACGCAAGACTGCCGCCCGACGTCATCAGGTGGATCGGCGCCGTATAGCCTCCGGCCGCGAACGCCGACTTGAGGCGCGCAAGATACCCCGCCATCAGCGGCTGCACGTAGGCGTTCGCAACCGCCGTCGACGTGCGCTCGTATTCGCGCGCTTCCGGACAGACCTCGCTCGACAGTGTCACGAACACGCCGGGGCAGACGTCAGTGAGAATGTCGCGCACCCGCTGCTCGTGCACCGCATTGACGTAGGAATGGATGAACGCGACCGCGATCGCTTCCACCTTCTCCGTCTTGAGACGTTCCCCGATCCGCCGCACGGCAGCCTCGTCGAGCGGGCGGCGGATCGCACCATGTACGTCGATCCGCTCCGGCACGGTGAAGCGTCGCTCACGTGGCACCAGCGGCTTCGCCTTCTCGATGAAGATGTCGTACTGGTCGAACCGGCTTTCATCGGCGATCTCGAGAACGTCGCGAAAACCATCGGTCGCTATCAGCGCGATCCTGGCACCCTTCCGCTCGATGATGGCGTTGGTCGCAAGCGTCGTACCATGCACGAATACGTCGATGTCGGCGATCGTCTTGCCGGCTTGCTTGAGGACGGTCTCGGCCCCGTCGAGTACCGCGCTCTCCGGTGCGCGCGGCGTCGTCAGCACCTTGGTCGTGAAACGCGCGTCGCCGACCTCCAGCACGATATCGGTGAAGGTCCCGCCGATATCGGCAGCCAGTCGCACGGTCTGAGATTTTGTCATCGGAAGTGTAATGCCGTCCTTCTGTCCTGCTTGGTCCGGCGCCTGCTCGTCGGGCTGACGCCGGGACCGCTGCGGCAGGTTATACGGTTGAGACCGGCTGTACATGCGATTGCTGCATCATTGGCAATCAATGTTTGCACACCAACGAAGCAGGCGTCATGTCGCCCGACGCAACCGGACCGCGTGCCTGACGAGAATGCGTTCCTCGTCCGCCACGACGCGCCAGATCGCGACGCGGCTGTCGTCTGTCGAGAGCAGCGCCGGGTTTGCCGGGTTCGGCACCGCAGCAATCGCCGCCCCGAGCCATGCGAGCCGCGCCACGATACCGGCCCGGACCGGCGCCGCGTTTTCTCCGATTCCGCCTGTGAACACGATCGCGTCGACGCCGCCGAGCGTGCTCGCAAGCCCGCCTGCGTGATACGCTGCTGCGAAGCAGAAGCTCTCGACGGCCGCTCTCGCCTCCGCATCATCGCGCGCGAGCAGCGCCCGCATGTCGCTCGTCCCCCCCGATAGTCCCTTGAGCCCGCTCTCCCGCCACAGGACCCGTTCGACGTCGGCAAACGTCGTGTCCGGCTCGGCCAGCATGGCGAGCACCACGCCCGGATCGAGCGCGCCCGTCCGCGTCCCCATGATCAGCCCGTCGAGCGGCGAATATCCCATCGTGGAGGCCACGCATCGCCCGTCCCGGATCGCCGCCGCACTAGAACCATTGCCGAGGTGGAACACGATGAGACGCGACGGCAACGGCGCACCGCTGATCCCCGGCAGCGCATCGACGACGTGCTCGTAGTTGAGCCCGTGAAAGCCGTAGCGCCGGTATCCCTTGTCCCGCCACGCCTTCGGCAGTGGCA
The DNA here is from genome assembly GCA_035436725.1 of Hyphomicrobiaceae bacterium. Classification (GTDB taxonomy): domain Bacteria; phylum Pseudomonadota; class Alphaproteobacteria; order Rhizobiales; family Hyphomicrobiaceae; genus JABFRJ01. The sequence continues at coordinate 4,081 of DAOMWV010000171.1, read as the reverse complement.
ATCGCGTCGCCACGTCCGGCTGCGCCGCATGGAACGCCGTATCGAAGCACGCGACGTGCACCGCTCTCGGGAGCAATTCGCGTACCCGCCCGAGCGCGCCGACCCCGGCCGGATTGTGCAGCGGCGCCAGTGCCGTGAGCTTTTGAAGCTCGGTGACGATCCCGTCGTCCACCACGACCGGCGCGGTGAAGATCGCCCCGCCATGCACCAGCCGATGCGACGTGAATTCGACCGCACCATGATCGACGCCCGCCGCCGCGAGTGCCTCGAACATCGCCGGAACTGCGCCCGCTGCGTCTGTGATTACACCGAGCCCGGCCGCCAGCCCGCCGAGGTCGATGCGCGCTCCGTCCGGTCCCTTGAGTGCGATCTCCGGACGGCTGCCGATCCCCTGCACCTGCCCGACGTAGTGCGGGCGCGCATGAGCGTCGGCCCGCGCCTCCTCATTGTCGTAGAGCGCGAACTTCAGCGACGACGATCCGGCGTTGATGGCGAGAATGAAGCTCATACCGGCTCCCTGTCATCCCGTGCACAGCGCAGCGCGTAACGATGCGCTGCAGACACGGGACCTCCAGCCATTATCGAATCCGTCCCGCAGCCTCACGCTCCCGCTTGCTTTCGCATGTCTTTGGGATCGATTCCCGCCACCACGACCGGCTTCTTCATGGCGTCGCGCCGGAACGGCTCACCGAGTTCCTGGTTGAGGATGACCTCGATGAACGTCGTCACGCGATTCTTCTGCGCCTCGAATGCTTCCCGGATCGCCGCGGTAAGTTCGGCCTGGGTCTTCGCGACCACGCCCTTGAACCCGCATGCCGTCGCGACGCGCGCATACGACAGGTGCGGATCGAGTTCCGTGCCGACGAAATTGTCGTCGTACCAGAGCGTCGAATTCCGCTTCTCCGCGCCCCACTGATAGTTGCGGAAGATCACCATCGTGATCCCGGGCCACTCCTCCCGTCCGATCGCGCTCATCTCGCTCATCGAGATGCCGAACGCGCCGTCTCCCGCAAACCCGACGACGGGCGTATCCGGGCATCCGATCTTCGCCCCGATGATCGCCGGGAAGCCGTATCCGCACGGCCCGAACAGCCCCGGCGCGAGATATTTCCGCCCCTCCTCGAACGTCGGATAGGCGTTTCCGATGGCGCAGTTGTTGCCGATGTCGGACGAGATGATCGCGTCTTTCGGAAGTCCCGCCTGGATTGCGCGCCACGCCTGTCGCGGTGACATCCGCTCCGGATCGCGCTTGCGTGCACGATCGTTCCACGTCGTGCCGGGATCGTCGTCCTCGTGATCCATCCCTGAAAGCTGTTGCAGCCATGCCGACTTCGCCGTGTGCACCAGCGCCTTGCGTTCCTCGCGTCCCGCATTCCCCGCGCTGGGCGTCAGCTTGGCGAGGATCGACTGCGCGACCTGCTTGGCGTCGCCGCAGATCCCGACCGTGACCGGCTTGGTGAGCCCGATCCGGTCCGCGTTGATGTCGACCTGGATGATCTTGGCCGACTTCGGCCAGTAGTCGATGCCATAGCCCGGCAGCGTCGAGAAGGGATTGAGCCGCGTCCCGAGTGCGAGCACCACGTCCGCCTTGGCGATGATCTCCATCGCCGCCTTGGAGCCGTTGTAGCCGAGTGGCCCCATGGCGAGCCGGTGCGAACCGGGGAAGCTGTCGTTGTGCTGGTAGTTCGAGCACACCGGCGCATCGAGCCGTTCGGCAAGTGCCTGACACGCCGGAATTGCGCCGCCGAGCACCACGCCCGCGCCCGACAGGATCACCGGGAACTTCGCCTCCGAAAGGAGCCGCGCCGCTTCCGCCACCGCCTTTTCGCCGCCCGATGGACGTTCGAACGAGACGATCTGCGGAAGCTGGATGTCGATGACCTGCGTCCAGTAGTCGCGCGGCACGTTGATCTGTGCCGGCGCGCTGAGCCGCCACGCCTTCGAGATAACCCGGTTGAGCACCTCCGCGATCCGCATGGGATCGCGCACCTCTTCCTGATAGCAGACCATGTCGCGGAACAGCGCCATCTGCTCCACCTCCTGGAAGCCGCCTTGACCGATGGTGCGGTTCGCCGCCTGCGGCGTCACCAGCAGCATCGGCGTGTGGTTCCAGTAGGCGGTCTTGATCGAGGTGACGAAGTTCGTGATCCCCGGTCCGTTCTGCGCGATACACATCGCCATCTTGCCCGACGACCGCGTGTATCCGTCCGCCATGATCGCGCCGTTGCCTTCGTGCGCGACGTCCCAGAACCGGATACCGGCCTTCGGAAACAGGTCCGAGATCGGCATGAATGCCGAGCCGATGATGCCGAAGGCTTCCTCGATGCCGTGCATCTGCAGGACCTTTACGAAGGCTTCTTCGGTCGTCATTTTCATGTGTCGCTGTTCCCGTATTCGCGGTCGTCCGGCCGCCCTGAGTTCATTGTGCCCATGATCCCGGCACGGTCGTCAATCCGTCCCCGGCATGGCAGTCGCGCCGTCCGGCCTTGGCCCGGATTTCTAGGCCTTGAACACCTCGTCGACCGGCGTGCCGATCGCCGTCATCGTCGCATTGAGTTCGTTCGCCAGTGCGATGACCCGGAGAAACTCGTTGTACTGTGTCTCCGTCAGTCCTTTCGCTTTTGCGAAGGCGGTGTGCGAATGGATACAGTACTCGCACTTGTTCGAGATCGAGACCGCGAGATAGACGAGTTCCTTGGTCAGGGGATCGAGCGTGCCCGGTCCCATCACGCGCTGCGCCTTCTCCCAGGTCGCCTTAAGCGTCTCCGGATCATGTGCCAGCGCCCGCCAGGCGTTGTTGACGAAATCGGTCTTGCGTTTCGCCCGGATGTCGTCGAACACGGCTCGCGCCTCGGGCGAAGCCTCTGCATCCGTGAGCATCTTTCTCGTCGCCATCTTGTGGCTCCCCGTTCTGGCGTTGTACGTCTGCGCGAAGGCATGATCGTGAGACCTTAGAAAGCGGGCCGGCCCCGGTAAAGCCGGAGCCTTCGCCGGCCCGGTTTGCAGCATGTGACTCGACCCGGCGAAATCCGCTATGCTGTCGTCCGGCCGTCTCGCAAGCCCGGGCTTCGTCCGGGATCACCGCCGAGAGCCGATCGAAACGGAAGCCGAAAGGATATGCGAGCGTGGCACCGGAACGGGACGTTGCACAAGGCCTCGAAGCGGCACTCGACGCCGTGGTCGGCCTCTCCGCGCGCATCCCCGAAGGCGCCTTCACCGCCGACATCCTCGGCCGCGAGCGTGCCGGCAACGCTGTCGTCATTTCACCCGAAGGCGTCGTCGCCACCGTCGGCTATCTCATCACCGAGGCGACGGAGGTATGGCTCACCACGCGTGACGGACGATCTGTCCCCGCGCACGTTCTCGGCTTCGATCAGGACAGTGGCATCGGCCTCGTACAGGCCTTGACGCGCGACCCGCTGCCCTTCGTCGAACTGGGCGACAGCGAAGACGCAGTCCCCGGCCGCGAGGTGATCGTCGCGGGTCATGGCGGCAAGTCGCAGACCGTTGCGGCCACGGTCGCCGGCCGTCGCGAGTTCGCCGGATACTGGGAATATGTCCTCGACGAGGCGATTTTCACTGCTCCCGCACACCCGAACTGGGGCGGCACGGCGGTCCTCGGGACCGATGGCCGTCTCCTCGGGATCGGCTCGCTGCATGTCGGCCACCGCAACGACGACGGCACCTCGCTCGACCTCAACATGGTCATCCCGATCAACCTGCTGAAACCCGTTCTCGCCGACATCGTCGCGTTCGGCCGTGCACAGCGCCCCGTTCGCCCCTGGCTCGGCATCTACGCGAGCGACGAAGGCGGCCGTATCACCATCATGGGCGCGTCCGCCCGGGGCCCCGCGGCCAGGGCGGGGCTCAGGCGCGGCGATGTCGTCCGCGCCATTGGCGATGTCGCAGGTGATGTCGCGGTGCTTGGACGACCGGCCGTAGCCTTCATTGTCCAGGCACCAGCAATCATAGCCGGCGCGCGCGAACACATCCATGACCGACACGTCCGGCTTGCCGGGCACGACCAGGTCGAAGGTCGGCTGCGAGGCCATGGAGGAGCCGTGGATGAAGAGGATGATGC
>DAOMWV010000170.1:0-6537 GCA_035436725.1 Hyphomicrobiaceae bacterium | reverse complement strand
CGACGACGTCGCGCAGCCGCAGCACGGCGCGGCCGCCGGCGGCGCGACCGTCCGCCTCGACGTAACCGCCAGCGCGTGTCCGGATCAGGATGTCGAAGGCGCGGCCATCGTTGAACAGCGCATCGAGTCCGGCCTTTAGTTCCTCGGCAGATTTGGCTTCGAGCCAGGCGCCGAACCGTTCGAGATCGGCGGCATTGGACGGCAGGCCAGGCACCGTGATCAGCGTGTGCGTGAGCAGGCGCGCGCGCTGGCCCTGCTCCCAGTAGATCAGCACCTGATTTTCGGCACTGACGATCGCTTCGTTGGCCAGGAGGTCACGACGGAGGTTGCCGATCTCCTCATGGTCGATGCCGTCAGAGGGCGGCACGCGCGGGCGCAAGATGAACGCGATTGCCAGCGTGCCGAGTGCGACGACGAGGCCGAACACGAGACCGGTCCTGATATGGCCTGCCGCGATAGCCACCTCGGCCGCATCGGTCATTACCAGAAGAAGCGTGCAGACGATCGCCACGCTCGCCAGCAGGAGCATGGCGAGGTGGATGCGCGCATTCCTCATCGATGTGGGTGCGGCGGGCACGTCGGCTTCAAATTCCTTCTGACGTGAAAACGGGCCCCGGCGGCAATGCCAGAGCGGCGAGGACTTCAGGTACATTTGAGGGAGCGGGGCGATACGCAGTCCCGAATCAACGGAAGTATCGTCCGGATCACCGCCAGCGGCCAGCGGCACGGAGGTCACGGGGCTCAGAAAACCTTGCAGGACGGGCGGTCGCCGAACGATATGTCCCGCCGGGGCACTGGCCGCGACCTCCGGCCACGCCCCGGGGCGGACAAATACGAGAAACCGCCGGACCTCGGGGCCCGGCGGTGATGGCAGGTCAGCCTTGGAGGCCGATCAATACCGGTAATGGTCCGGCTTGTAGGGGCCGGCTTCCGGCACGCCGATGTAGTCGGCCTGTTCCTTGGTCATCTTGGTCAGCTTCACGCCGAGCTTGGCGAGATGGAGGGCTGCGACCTTCTCGTCGAGGAACTTCGGCAGGGTATAGACCTGCTTCTTGTACTTGCCGGTGTCGCGGTTCTGCCAGAGCTCGATCTGGGCCAGGGTCTGGTTGGAGAACGACGACGACATGACGAACGAAGGGTGACCCATGGCATTGCCGAGGTTCACGAGGCGACCCTCGGAGAGGAGAATGATGCGATTGCCGCCGGGGAACTCGATTTCGTCCACCTGCGGCTTGATGTTGGTCCACTTGAAGTTCTTGAGGCCGGCGACCTGGATCTCGTTGTCGAAGTGGCCGATGTTGCAGACGATGGCGCGGTCCTTCATCGCCCGCATGTGCTCGATCGTGATGATATCCTTGTTGCCGGTCGCGGTGACGAAGATGTCGGCGCGCGGGAGCGCGTCTTCGATGGTTGCGACTTCGTAACCTTCCATCGCCGCCTGCAGGGCGCAGATCGGATCGACCTCGGAAACGATGACGCGCGCGCCGGCCTGGCGGAGGGACGCCGCCGAACCCTTGCCGACGTCGCCGAAGCCGGCCACGAACGCCACCTTGCCGGCCATCATCACGTCAGTGCCGCGGCGAAGCGCGTCGACGAGCGATTCGCGGCAACCGTAGAGGTTGTCGAACTTGGACTTGGTTACGGAATCGTTGACGTTGATAGCGGGGAACAGGAGCTTGCCCTGCTCGGCGAGCTTGTAAAGACGATGCACGCCAGTCGTCGTTTCTTCGGAAACGCCGCGAATGGAGGTCGCGACCTCGGCGAACCAGTACTTCGGCTTCTCCTTGAGCAGTCTCTTTATAAGAGCGAAGAAGATCTCCTCTTCCTCCGAGCCCGGTTTGTCGAGGAACTCGGTATCGCCCTGCTCGGCCTTGAGACCGTAGTGGACCAGCATGGTTGCATCGCCACCGTCGTCGAGGATCATGTTCGGAACGCCGCCGCCGTGCCAGTCGAAAAGCTTAGCGGTGTAGTCCCAGTATTCGGTCAGGGTCTCACCTTTGTAGGCGAAGACGGGGATGCCAGCGGCGGCGATGGCGGCTGCGGCGTGGTCCTGGGTCGAGAAGATGTTGCAGGAGACCCAGCGGACGTCGGCGCCAAGGGCTTTCAGCGTCTCGATCAGTACGGCGGTCTGGATGGTCATGTGCAGGGAGCCGGCGATGCGGGCGCCCTTCAGCGGCTGTTTCGGGCCGTATTCGGCGCGGATGGCCATGAGCCCCGGCATCTCGGTTTCGGCAAGCTCGATTTCCTTGCGCCCGAAAGCGGCCAGCGAGATGTCCTTGACTATGTAATCCGTCGAACTCGTCATCCTATCCATCCTTAGAAAGGGCCATTGCGACTGCCGTCGGCCCCCCGTCGCAACGGCTGGGGCGCGGCTCCCGGCACCGGTCATTCGACCTCGTTGCGCCGGTATTCCATGGAGCCGTGCTATAGCGAACGGGCGGAACCAATGCAATAAACATATAAGCAAGTCGTTATGTCTTCCGGCGTCGTTCTAACTGCGAGAACGCAAGCTGCGACATTATGTCGCATCCGTGATCTCCAGAATTTGGCCGGTTCGAATTTCCAAATGATCTCGACCGGAAGCTAAGCCGGGCACGGACAATTTAAACCCGATTTCGCGTGCATGCTTGGGGAAAGCAATTCTAGATTGAATAATTTTCCAGACACGTGTTCTGCGGTCGCCGTTTCAATCGGCGTCAGGGGCTGCGAACTATCGCATGCATAACGAACAGTCCGAATTCGTTTCAAATCAGGACTTTGAGCGCCAAATATCAAATGCGTATTCGATTGGATTTTAGCGTTTATTCTCACCCCTTTGAAAAGTCTCGGTGCGAATGATGGCCTCCTGCGAATTGTGCACAGGGAGGCACTCCATGTCTGTTATCAACACCAGCGCTCCGACGGTCGACGCATCGACCGGCGTTGTCCGCTCCGAAGCAAGGCGCACGAACGTGCTCGGCCGCTTCGCTCGCGACAAGCGCGGCTCGACAGCGATCATCTTCGGATTGACGATCTATCCGATCTTCCTGACGATCGGGCTGGCGGTCGACTATGGCCGAGCGGTCGGCGCACGTAACCAGATGCAGCAGATCCTCGACAGTGCCGCACTGGCTGGTGGTCGTGCCGCGCAAACGTTCGATGCGTCGAACTCCGAATACGCTTCGGCGAAGGACGCGGCGATCGGTGAAGCGACGAAGTACTTCAACCAGATGGGCGTATCGCAGACCGTCTCGAAGTCGATCGCGCTGACTTCGCACAATTCGTCGCAGACCGAATTCGAGTTCACCGCGACGGCCTGGGTGCAGACGCCGTTCCTGAACGCGGCCGGCATCATCAAGTCGGAACCGGCACTGCCTGGCGCGCCGCAGGGCTGCCAGACGAGCTGGTGGAACTGCCAGAGGGTCACGTCGAAGGCGACGGCACTCGTCGAAGCCGGCGGCTCGAACGACGGCACGTCGCTCGAAGTCTCGATGATGCTCGACATCACGGGCTCGATGAGTGGCTCGAAGATCACCGATCTCAAGGCTGCCGCAAAGGACGCCGTCGACATCATGGTCTGGGCGGACCAGTCGCAGACGACGTCGCGTATCGCACTCGTGCCATTCTCGGAAGATGTCCGTCTGCCGACTCTGTCTTCGTTCCAGCAGGCGGTCGGCACGGCGAACGTATCGACCGGAACCACCACGCCGGCCCTGAAGCGTGTCGATCAGCACGGCTACTGGTTCAACCAGCCGAACGGTCACTACTGCGTCGTCGAACGTCCTGGCGCCGACCGGTACACCGACAAGTCTCCGACCTCCGGTGGCTTCGTCCTTCCGAACCGCATCTACAGCGCCTGGTCGCAGACCTGCGCCGTGCCGACTTCAGCAGCGCTCATGCCGCTGACGTCGAACAAGACGCAGCTCAAGGATCGCATCGACGCCCTCACCATCGGCGGCGGTACGGCCGGTCACATCGGTACGGCATGGGCGTGGTACACACTTTCGCCGGACTGGAAGGACCTGTGGGCTGCCGAAGAGAACAAGCCGAAGGCCTACGGCACCGAAAAGCTGCGCAAGATCGCCATCCTCATGACGGACGGTGACTACAACACGCAATACAGCGCAAAGGGTATCAAGACCTCGGTCTTCTCCACGCCTCTCACCTCGGTGAATGGCAGCTCCAACACACAAGCACTCGCTCTCTGTGAAGGCATGAAGGCCAAGAACATCGAAGTGTTCACGATCGGGTTCATGGTGTCGAGCAGCGCCGAAACGATGCTCAAGACCTGCGCCACGGATCATGCGCACTACTACTCGGCCGCAAACGGTGAAGCGCTCCGCATGGCCTTCCGCGACATCGCGCTAAAGATCTCGAAACTCCGCCTGTCGCAGTAACAGTCGGCAACGGCAAAACAAGAAAGGACCTCCCGAAACGGAGGTCCTTTTTTCATTGCGGATTTCATTGCAGACAGTCGCAACGAAGCCGGGCGCTACTTATCCTCGCCGAAGCCGTCTGCGACGAGCGCAGCCAACGCTTCCACCGCTTCCGGGCCTTCGCGCCCGCTCGCCTCGATCACGATCGTCGATCCCTGTCCAGCGCCGAGCATCATGAGCCCCATGATCGACGTACCGCCGACCGCAGAACCGTCACGGGAGACGGTAATCTCGGCGTCGAAAGTCTCGGCGCATTTGACGAACTTGGCAGACGCGCGGGCGTGGAGCCCCTTGCGATTCACGATGAGGCACTCGGCACGGGGACGATCGCCGCTGACCATGTTCGTGCCGTCCGACATGCGATCACCCGAGCTCACTGCTCACCTGAGAGGACCTGACTTGCAACACTGATGTACTTGCGACCGGCGTCGCGAGCGGCGGCGACGGCCTGCCGCAATTGTGCCTCGGGGCGCACGGACGCGAGCTTGATCAGCATGGGGAGATTGATGCCAGCGATCACTTCCGCGCCGGTCTCGTCCATGATGTTGATCGCGAGGTTCGACGGCGTGCCGCCGAACATGTCCGTCATCACGATCACGCCATTGTCGCTCTTGACGCGCCCGATCGCGGCAATCAGTTCCGCACGGCGGACTTCCATGTCGTCCTCGGGACCTATGGACAACGTTTCGAGCTTGTCCTGCCGGCCGACCACATGCTCCAGGGCGGCGCGGAATTCCTGTGCCAGGCCACCGTGGGTTACGATTACGACTCCGATCATTCCGTTCCCTGCCTGCCGTCCGTTACGGCATTGTCGCTCAAACCGGTTCTGCCCCGGCCGGCCGGAGCGCGTCTGTCGGGGAGAGTGGGGTATCTACCAATCTCGAGGTCCTGGCTACAAGCCAGAGCTGGCGCTTGCGAACAATCTTCATGCTTACCCGAAGCGAATATGATGGGGAGGAGGCCCCGGGTTTGCAAGGCTAATTGGCCGGCACGCACGGCACGTTGTCGCAGGCCGGAGGAAACGCCGCGACATTCCCGCACAAAAAAGCGAAACCGCCGCGTTGCCGCGGCGGTCCGGATGAACAAACGAGGATGGCGGGCGACACTGGCTGCCCGCCGCCCATCGGCAGGGCCGGCAGGCGCCGCTCAGGTCAGGTCCTGACGGGGACGAACGCGTAGCCGCTGCCGTCCTTCTTGATCGTTCCGGCGCCGGGGAGCCCCCAGTGATAGCCGGCGACGACCGTCTTGTCGGCGATGGCCCTGTCGAAGACCTTGCGGCGCGTCTCCTCGGCCTTGCCGGCATCCATATCGAACATGGCGTGCCAGCCGGGGTTGCGCACGAAGAGATATGGCACGTTCGTGATGTCCGACGTGACCAGCATCTGCTGCTTGCCGGATGCGACGAGGTAGCCGGTGTGGCCGGGCGTGTGGCCGTGCATGGCGACGGCGCGAACGCCCGGGATGACTTCCTGCCCGTCCTCGATCAGGCGCGGCTTCCATTTCGGGAATACTTCCTGGATGCGTTTGACATTGCCGCGCGAAGCTTCGGGAAGCTTCTCGATAAGCGACGGCTCGGTCCAGAACTTGTATTCCGGGCCCGGCATGATGATTTCGGCATCCGGAAAGACCCTGGAGTTGGTCTCCTTGGAGATCATGCCGGAGATGTGGTCGGCGTGGAAATGCGTGATGGCGATCGCATTGATCTTCTGCGGCTCGATGCCGGCGCGATACATGTTGCGCGCCATCATGAGGCCAGCGGTCGGGGCGAGCTGGCCGCCCGTCGAGCTGTCGAACATGAGCGTCTTGCCCTTGCTCTTGATCACGGTGATCGTGAACGTGATCGGTACCGTGTCACCTGCGAGCTGTTCCTTCTTCAAAGCCGCCTGCACGTCTTCGAGCTTGGCGTTCTTGACGAAGTTGGCGTCGAGGGCGCGGTTCCAGATGCCGTCGTAGACCTGGGTGACCTCGATGTCGCCGATCTTGAACTTGGCGAAGCCTTTTTCGGCGAGCTTCGCCGCGGGTGCCTTGGCTTCGGCGCTCGAAATGAATTCCAGCGGCTTGTCGAGGCCGAAGGCGGCTCCCGCTGCGGCTGCGGACAATACGAAATTCCGTCGGTTCGTGG
>DAOMWV010000169.1:0-6572 GCA_035436725.1 Hyphomicrobiaceae bacterium | reverse complement strand
CCCGCCACGACGCGGAGGTCGCCAATCTCAAGCGTGACGCCCTTGTCGCCGGCCTGCTGGTGCTTCCGGTGTTTCTCGTCGAGATGGGCGGGCACATGATCCCCGCGCTCCATCACGCGATCATGGGCGTCGTCGACATGCAGACGGTACGCCTGCTCTCGTTCGTGCTGGTCACGGCGGCGATGCTCAGCCCCGGCCGCCGCTTCTACACGATCGGCATTCCCAATCTGGTGCGCGGTGCGGCGGACATGAACTCCCTGGTAGCGCTCGGCACGCTCGCAGCCTGGGGCTACTCGACGGTCGCGACGTTTGCGCCCTCGCGTCTGCCGGAGGGAACCGCACACGTCTATTTCGAGGCGGCGGGTGTCATCATCGTGCTCGTACTGCTCGGGCGCTATCTCGAAGCGCGGAGCCGCGGACGTGCCGGCGAGGCCATCGCACGGCTGATGAAGCTCGCGCCGGACACGGCGCATGTTTTCCGAGACGGGCAGGTGGTCGAGATCCCGCTCGCCTCGATCGTCGTCGGTGATTTCGTCGTGGTCCGGCCGGGCGACCGCATTGCAGTCGATGGCGAAGTCACGGAGGGCACGTCGCACGTCGACGAGTCGATGATTACGGGTGAGCCCGTTCCGGTCGAAAAGACCGCTGGCTCCGAGGTCGTCGGCGGGACGCTCAATACGACCGGCAGCTTCACGTTCCGCGCACGGCGTGTCGGGTCCGATACTGTGCTCGCCGGCATCGTGCGCATGGTCGAGGGGGCACAGGGTTCCAAGCTGCCCGTGCAGGCGCTCGTCGATCGCGTCACGGGCTGGTTCGTGCCGGCCGTGCTCGTACTCGCCGCACTGACCTTCGTGGTCTGGCTCGCGCTCGGACCGAAGCAGGCACTGGCACTGGCGCTCGTCAACGCGGTCGCCGTTCTCATCATCGCGTGCCCGTGCGCGATGGGCCTTGCGACACCGACGTCCATCATGGTCGGGACGGGGCGGGCCGCGCAGCTCGGCATCCTGTTCCGTCGTGGTGACGCACTCGAAGCGCTCGGTCGTGTGACCACCGTCGCGGTCGACAAGACGGGTACGCTGACGGAAGGCAAGCCGGCTCTCACCGACATCGTGACAGCGAATGGATTTGCGCGCGACGACGTGCTGGCCATCGTCGCGGCACTCGAGGCGCGCTCCGAGCATCCGATCGCCACCGCGATCGTCGCGGCCGCACGCGAACGAAATCTCTCACAGCCGGCAGCTTCGGATTTCGCGGCCGAACCCGGCATGGGGATCTCGGGCAACGTCGACGGGCGCACCGTCGTCGTCGGTGCGGACCGTGCGATGCGGGCACGCGATATCGATATTTCGCCGTTTGCCGAGCAGGCGCGAGCGCTCGGCCGGGACGGCAAGACGCCCCTCTACGCTGCAATCGATGGGCGGGTGGCGGCCCTTCTCGCCGTTGCCGATCCCATCCGTGCGACGACGCCCGCTGCGGTGGCGGCGCTGAAATCGCTCGGTGTCGAGATCGTCATGATTACGGGTGACAACACGGCCACGGCAGAAGCCGTGGCGCGGCAGCTCGGCATCGACCGCGTCATCGCCGAGGTCGTTCCGGCCGGCAAGCGTGAGGCTGTGGCGAAACTGCGCAACGCGGGCGCAACCCGCATCGCCTTCATCGGGGACGGCATCAACGATGCGCCGGCTCTCGCCGAGGCCGATGTGGGCATCGCGGTCGGTGGCGGCACGGACATCGCCATCGAAAGCGCCGACGTCGTGCTCATGTCGGATGATCTCCTGGCGGCAGCCCGCGCCATCGCGCTCTCGCGCGCCACCATGCGTAACATCCGTGAAAATCTCGTCTGGGCCTTCGGCTACAATGCCGCGTTGATCCCGGTCGCCGCCGGCGCGCTCTATCCGAAATTCGGGGTGCTGCTGTCGCCGATGCTCGGGGCGGGCGCGATGGCGTTGTCGAGCATTCTGGTCGTCACGAACGCCTTGCGCCTCAATCATTTCGCCCCCAAATTCCCGAACGCGACCGCGTCGACGCAGGGGAGGCCCGCATGAACATCGGTGAAGCTGCTGCCGCCTCGGGCGTGTCGGCCAAGATGATCCGCTACTACGAGAAAAGTGGACTCATCCGCCCTGCGACGCGGACCGGAACGGGCGCCTACCGTGTGTATCAGGACGACGACGTGCATACGCTGCGGTTTATCCGGCGGGCGCGCGACCTCGGGTTCAGCGTGGAGGAAATCTCGCATCTCCTCCAGCTCTGGCACAATCGCACGCGTGCGAGCGCCGACGTCAAGCAGATGGCGCTGGAGAAGGTCGCAGACCTCAAGACACGCATTGCCGAAATGCAGGCCATGGCGCGATCGCTCGAGCATCTTGCCCAGACCTGCCACGGCGACGACCGGCCGCAGTGTCCGATCCTCGACGATCTCGCGGGCAAGTCGGCAGCGCCTTTGGACAACATGTCATGTCACAAATGCGGGACCGATGAGGCGCGCTCAGGCGCGGTCGCTCGCAAGCCCGGCAAAACCAAAACCAGGAAAACGGAGAAGCAATCATCATGACCAACACACTTGCCTTCAAGGTTCCGAACATGGATTGCGGGCACTGCGCCGGCACCATCAAGACCGCCGTCGAAAAGGCGCATCCGGGCGCCAAGGTCGATGCCGATCCGAAGTCCAAGCGCGTCGTGGTGACGGGTGCATCCGACCGGGAAAAGGTGGCTGCGACGATCACGGCCGCGGGCTACACGCCGGAAGCCGCGTGACATGAGCGATACCAAGCCAGCCAAGACCAGTGCGGCTCCCATCAAGCGCAGTGCGCCGTGGGGCGGCATCCTGCACGAAGTCGTCGAGCACAACGATACGCTCTATCTCGCCGGGATCGTCGCCGAGGACCTGTCGGCCGACATCACCGGCCAGTCGGAGGATGCGTTGCGACAGCTCGAAACGGTGTTGCGAACGCACGGGTCGGACATGTCTCGCGTCCTGCAAGTGACGATCTATCTCGCCGATCTCGGAGAAAAAGCCGGCTTCGATGCCGCCTGGAAGCGCGCGTTCGCGGCAGACCACATGCCTGCACGCGCCTGTTTCGCCACAGCCGATCTCGGGCCGCGTGTTAAACTCGAATTGGTCGCGATCGCGGCGAAGGGGTGAAGGTGACGCGTTCAAGGGCGCGAAACAGCAGCCTCGGTTGTTGCGACCCAGATCCCGGCAAAAACGGCGACGAGCCCGATCATCAAGTTGACGGTGATGGGTTCGCCGACGAGGGCTGCTGCAAGCAGTGCTGCGAAGACGGGATTGACCGTCATGGTCGTCGCGACGCGCGTCGGTGACGCATGCTGCAGCGCCATCACCCAGAGGATGAACGCCAATGCTCCACCGGCAACGCCAAGAACGATACCGGCGATCCACTGCGCCATACCAAAGTCGGCCAAGGAGTCGATGCGGCTGCCTGCTGTGCCAAACGCCAGCAGGGTCAACGCGCCCGACCCCATTCCGAGCGAGAGAAATCCGAGCGGGCTCGCTCGCTGGATGAACGGGCGCGAAAAGACATTGTAAAACGCCATGCACAGTACGGCCACCGTCATTAGGGCTTCGCCCTTCCAAGCGCCGTCGGGGGCGGCGGAAAGGCTGGATAACAGGGCTGCGAAAACACCTGCCATTGCGATGGCCACGCCTGCCGCCTTCCTTAGCGTCAGTGGCTCGATGCCGAGCATCGCTCCAACGAGCATTGTCTGCAGTGGTAGCGTGGAGAGAGCCAGGCTCGCCCGTGCAGCCGTCGTGTAGCTCATGGCAATGTTATAGAGAACGAAGAAGACACCGAAAAAGCTGATGCCGAGGAGCACGACACCGGGCCAGTCCGCCCGACTTGGCCAGCGCGCTCGCAGATACAGCGCCACTGGCAGGAGGCACACGATGCCGATGCCCCATCTCAGCAAGGCGATCGTGATGGGATCGGCGCTACTCACTAAATACCGCGTCAAGGCGGCAGCCATGCCGCCGAGTGCGCTCGACACTATTGCCAACAGGACGCCGTAAGTCTCAGACATCACCTCACCGGCCCGGCGTCAGCGCGATCAGTTGGCAACACTTCATGGCTGATTGAAGTGCTGCGCGCGTCGTCATGCCTTGCCATCTTCGCGCTCGATTGCACGCCAGCCGATGTCGCGACGGCAGAACCCGCCCGGCCAGTTGATCCGGTCGACTGCGGCGTAGGCGCGGCTCTGCGCGTCTTTAACCGTGCGTCCTGTCGCGGTGACATTGAGCACGCGGCCACCGCTCGCGATGACGCGGTCGCCCTCGCGTTTTGTGCCGGCATGGAAGATTTTTACGCCTTCGACTGTCCCTGCCGCGTCCAGTCCCTTGATTTCGGTGCCGCGCTTTGGCGTGCCGGGATAACCTTCGGCAGCCATGACGACGGTGAGGGCCGCGTCTTTCGACCATTCAAGTTTTAGTGATTCTAATTTGCCGTCGGCGACCGCTTCGAGAACGTCGAGCAGGTCCGTCTCAAGCCGCATCATCAGCACCTGACACTCGGGATCGCCGAAGCGGACGTTGTATTCGATGAGCTGGGGCCCATCCTTCGTGATCATCAGGCCGGCGAAGAGCACGCCCTTGAACGGCGTGCCGCGTTTCGCCATGCCGGCGACCGTCGGCCGGATGATGTCACGCATGGTCCGTTCGATGATATCACCTGTCAGGACGGGCGCTGGCGAGTAGGCGCCCATGCCGCCGGTGTTCGGCCCGGTGTCACCATCACCAACGCGCTTGTGATCCTGCGCGCCGCCGAAGGCGACCGCGTTGACGCCGTCCGAGAGCGCGAAGAAGCTCGCCTCCTCACCGTCGAGAAATGCTTCGATCACAACTTCAGAGCCGGCTGCGCCGAATACGCCGTCGAAACAAGCGTCGATGGCGGCTTCGGCTTCCGCTCGCGTCTCGGGGATGATCACGCCCTTGCCAGCCGCGAGGCCGTCGGCCTTGACGACCACTCGGCCGGCTTGTTTCGAGAGGTAGGCTTTTGCGCTCTGCTTGTTGCGGAAGCGGCCGTAGGCGCCAGTCGGGATATTGAATTCGGCGCACAGGTCCTTGGTGAAACCCTTCGAGCCTTCAAGTCGGGCTGCGGCTTTCGACGGGCCGAAATGGCGGATGCCCGCTTTGGCGAGCGCGTCACTCACGCCGGCGACGAGCGGGGCTTCCGGCCCGATCACCACGAAGTCGATCGCGTATGCACGGCAGAAAGCGATGACGGCCTCGCCACTCTCGATGTCGAGGGACACGCACTCCGCGACTTCCGCGATGCCGCCGTTGCCCGGCGCGGCGTATAGTTTGGTCATGCGCGGGCTTTCAGACAGGCGCCAGCCCAGCGCGTGCTCGCGTCCACCGGAGCCGAGAAGCAGAATGTTCATGCATGTCCCCTGTCATCCCGTGTCTGCGAAGCAGCACCATCTGGTGCTGCGTCGCAGACACGGGACCTCGTTGAGTTCGGGAGGTCCCGGATCAGCGTCGCACCACTGAACCGTGCTGCGCCGCATCCGGGATGACAGCCGTTCCTGTTGACCCGGCCGCCGCCGCCGTTCATGTATCACCGTGCCCGGCAGAGTCCAATGTCACAACGGATCGGCCCCCAGAACGATGTCCGATAACCCGAAATCGCAGCGTCCAGGCGGCAACGTCGCCGAACTGACCGTCTCGGAGCTCGCCGGTGGCATCAAGAAGACGCTGGAGACGGCCTACGGGCACGTGCGTCTCAGGGGCGAGATTTCCGGGTACCGCGGGCCGCATTCCTCGGGCCATTGCTATTTCACGCTGAAGGACGACAAGGCGCGCATCGACGCGGTCGTCTGGCGCGGTGTGTTCTCCGCGCTCCGCTTCAAGCCGCAGGAAGGCGTCGAGGTCATCGCGACCGGGAAAGTTTCGTCGTTTCCGGGGACGTCGAAGTACCAGATCGTGATCGAGGCACTGGAGCCGGCGGGTGTCGGCGCGCTGATGGCGCTGCTCGAGGAACGCAAAAAGAAGCTCGGCGCAGAGGGGCTTTTCGACGAGGCCCGAAAGCAGCTCATCCCGTTCCTGCCGCGTGTCGTCGGCGTCGTGACGTCACCGACCGGCGCGGTCATCCGCGACATGATGCACGGGTTCAACGAGCGGTTCCCGGCGCACGTGCTGCTGTGGCCGGTACGGGTGCAGGGCGACACCTGTGCGACCGAGGTCGCAGCCGCCATCCGCGGGTTCAATGCGCTGCCGGAGGGCGGCCGTATCCCGCGACCGGACGTGCTTATCGTTGCGCGTGGCGGCGGCAGTCTCGAAGACCTCTGGGGGTTCAACGAAGAAATCGTCGTCAGGGCCGCGGCTGAAAGCTCGATCCCGCTGATCTCCGCCGTCGGACACGAAACGGACTGGACGCTGATCGATCTGGCGGCGGATGCACGCGCGCCGACGCCGACGAAGGCTGCGGAGTGGGCGGTTCCGAAATACTCGGAACTCCTTGAGCAATCGCGTGCGCTCGGCGAGCGTCTGCGCGTGGGACTTAGACGCGGGCTCGAACATCACCGGCAATCGTATCGCGCCGCTGCGCGCGGCTTGC
>DAOMWV010000168.1:0-6664 GCA_035436725.1 Hyphomicrobiaceae bacterium | reverse complement strand
ACCGACCGCGTCGGCGAGATCGGCGAGGGCTCCGGCGACGTCCTCGTGCGGTTCGGCGAGCGTGACGATCTCGCACGTCGGCGGCGTCGTTGCGCTCGGCTTGCCGGGGTAGGCGAAGAACGCGACGGGCGCGACGGCGCCGATCAGGACGAGATGGCGGACGTCCTTGAACACTTCCATGGCCTGATCGACCGGATATGGCGTGCGCGCGATCGAGACGCGACCGGCGCCCCGTTCGACGCGCGCGTTCTGTCCCGGTGCCATAAGTCGGCAGCCTGTCTTTTCGGCGATACGGCTCGCGTCTTCGAGTGCCTTTGCGCGCAAGCCCATGCCGCCGATCAGCAGCATCGTGTCCCGCCCCTTGCTCAATAGCGGCAGGATGCGGCGGATCGCGTCGGCGGATACAGGGGCCGGGCCGGTCGGCAACGGCGTGGCGACGGGGCCGGAGCCATCGCCCCAGGCGGTATCGGCCGGCAGGACCAGCGTCGCGATCTGGCCTGGCGCGCGGCGTGCTTCGACGATGGCGTCGCGGCCGTCTTCGGCAATGGTTAGGCTCGACGAGCCCGTGCGGATCCAGTGCGAGACCGGCCGTGCCATGGTCTCGATGTCCGACGTCAACGGGCTGTCGTAGCGCTTGTGGTAGATGGCGTGCTCGCCGACGATGTTGATCATCGGCTGGCGCGCGCGGCGCGCGTTGTGGATGTTGGCGATGGCGTTACCGAGACCGGGGCCGAGATGGAGCAGGGTGGCGGCCGGCTTGTCGACCATGCGCGCGTAGCCGTCGGCGGCACCGGAGGCGACGCCTTCGAAAAGACAGAGCACGCAGCGCATTCCGTCGACGCGGTCGAGGGCCGCGACGAAGTGCATTTCCGACGTACCGGGGTTGGTGAAGGTCACATCGACGCCGCCGCCGACCAGAGTGCGCACCAGGCTTTCGGCGCCGTTCATCGGGGATGCGTCGTGCTTGTCGCCTCGTTCCATGTCGCGTCTCGTTTCCTGTCAGCGCAGCGGGAAGCCGAGAGCGACGAGGTCGGCGCGCAGGCGTTCCGGCGTGGTGAAATGCAGTGCGTGCATGCCGACGCGCGTGGCGCCGGTCACGTTGGGAAGACTATCGTCGATGAAGACCGAGCGGCCAAGTTCGACGCCGTGCAAGGCTGCCAAGCGCTCGTAGATGGCGGGATCGGGTTTCAGGAGGCGTTCGTCGCCAGAGATGACGAGCCCGCGGAAGTGACGCAGGAACGGAAAGCGGGGCGCGGTCTCGCGATAGAGTTCGCCCGAGAAATTCGAGATCGCGTAGAGCGGGACACCGGCGGCGGCGAGTTCCTCGAGTATCGCCACGGTGCCCCCGATTGCTCCGGGTATGGTCTCCTGCCAGCGTGACCGGTAGGCGTCGATCGCATGGGCGTAGGCTGGACCACGGGCGAGGGCCTCGGCCGCCAGCTCCGGCCAGGGCCGGCCCTTGTCGAGGCCCAGATGCCACGACATCGGACAGACGACAGTGAGGAAATGTTCGAGCTCGACGGGATCGTCGAAGATCTTGCCGAAGAGATAGCGCCGGTCCCAATCGAGCAAGACGTTGCCGAGATCGAAGACGACGGTATCCAATGTCCTCTCAACCGTCATCGGCATCCGCCTCACCGTTTTCCGACACCGAGCGCACGGCGGACGCCGCGCGTGAACAGTCGGTCGCCGAATATGCGGCGGAGCGCAAGCAGCATCGTCGCGTTGGGCGAATAGCGTATGCGCGCACTGCCGTCGGTTGCGGCCGCGTAGATCGCTTCGGCGACGATGCCTGGACCAGGCGCCCTTCTTCCGGCGCGCTGCATGCGGGCGTAGACGCGCTTGAAATGATTTTCGTACTCGCCGAGTTGCGCGGACGGCGGACGCGTTTCGGAGCGACCGTAAAACTCTGTCCGTATGGGCCCAGGCTCCACGATCTTCACACCGATACCGAGTGGGCGAAGTTCGAAACGCAGGCTTTCGGAGAAGCCTTCGACGGCCCATTTGGTCGCGTGATAGAGGCTGTAATAAGGGAATGTGATCCGACCGCCGACGGAGGCGACGTTGACGATCAGACCCTTTTGGCGCGCACGCATTCCCGGCAAGACGGCGCGCGTCACGTCCATAAGCCCGAAGACATTGGTGGCGAATTGCCGCTGGACCTCGGCGGGCTCGACACTCTCGAACGGGCCGACCGTGCCGTAGCCGGCGTTGTTTACGAGCACGTCGATCGGGCCGAGATCGCGCTCGACGGCGGTGATAGCTGCGGCGATAGATTCTGGCCGCGTGACGTCGAGCGCGAAGGTGTCGATGCGGCCGGGTGTGGCGGCGAAGACCGGTGCGCGCGTGGGATCGCGCATGGTCGCAGCCACACGCCAGCCGGCGGCTGCGAACCGTTCAGCGGTCGCATGACCGATGCCGGAACTCGCGCCCGTGACGAGGACGACGCGCGGTTTCTCAATCACGCTCTGGCCTTTCGTCGTCGTTCGCGGCGGAGACGACGGCGCGGTCTAGGACGCGGTCGATCATGGCGTGTGCCGAGCCGAGGTAGTTGGCGGGATCGACGAGGCGAACGAGCGCCGAACGATCGAGTGCGGCGGTGACTTCGGGCATGACCTCCAACTGGGCCAGCAGCGTCGTCTTCTTCTCGATCGCCTTGCGGCATGCTCCGTAGACGCAATCATGTGCCGGGCCGCGTCCGATCTTTTCGGCGAGCGCCATCATGACCGCCTCGGCGACGATCAGGCCGCCGGTGGCGTCGAGATTGCGACGCATCGCGTCCGGTTCGACGATGAGGCCGCTCATCAGGAAATTGGCGTGATGCAATGCTGCGCCGGCATTCAGGAACGCACGCGGTACCGCGATCCATTCGAGCTGCCATGGACCGGTGGCTCTTTCGTGATCGGCGCCGGCGAGACTGTCGAGGGCGAGGCCGACGTCCTGGCGGACGGCGCGGGCGGCGGCGAAGATGAACTCAGAGCTGATGGGGTTGCGCTTTTGCGGCATCGTCGAGGACGAGCCGCGACCGGGCATGAAGGGTTCGTAGACCTCGCCGACCTCGGTCTGCATCATCAGCATGACGTCGGTCGCCATCTTGCCGAGCGAGCCCGTGACGAGGGCGAGGAACGACACGGCCTCGGCGATGCCGTCGCGGGCGACGTGCCAGGGTGCGGGTGCGGCGGAGAGGCCGAGCTCCTTCGCCATGGCGTCATGCACGGCGAGGCCCTTGTCACCGAGCGACGCCAATGTGCCAGCCGCGCCACCGAACTGGAGCATGAGGACCCGCGGCCTGAGTTCGGTCAGGCGCTGCTGGTGGCGCTGTATCATGCTCAGCCAGATCGCCGCCTTGAGACCGAACGTGGTCGGCAGCGCCTGCTGGAGGTGCGTGCGGCCGGCCATGACGGTGTCGCGGTGAGCATGCGCGAGGCCCTCGAGGTGGCCGGCGAGCGTTGCCAGTTCCTGCTCGACGACGGCAAGCGCGCGGCGTACCTGGAGCACGGTCGCGGTGTCCATGATGTCCTGTGTCGTTGCGCCCCAATGCAGGTAGCGGCCGGCTTCGCCGCACTGCTTCTGGAGCTGGTGCACGATGCCGACGATGGGGTAGCCGACGAGATCGGTTTCGGTCTTTAGTTTTGCGAGATCTAGTTTCGTGGCGTCGCAATTCGCGGCGATGTCTCGTGCGGTCGGAGCCGGGATAACACCCAGCGCGCCCTGCACCTTCGCCAGCGCGACCTCGGTTTCGACGTAGCAGGCGACGAGGCCTTCATCGGAGAAAATCTCGCGCATCGGCTGGCTTGAAAACCAGTCCCGGAAAATGGCGCTGTCATAAACGGATGAAGGCATCGGCGGCTCCGGCAGGATACGGTCAGTCGTCTTAGCGCGGTGTTGCGCCAGGCGACAAGCGGCACGCCGCAGGCGTGTCGCGCACGTAGCCGAAGGCGTCGGTGTCAGCCGCCCTTTCGGAGGACGCCACTGCACCTTTCGAAACGTCGAACTGCGTCCGTGGGCACCACTAGGTAATCACCCAGTTATCCTCGCCCCCGGCAGGTGTGGTAGAGTTCGGGCAGGATCGGACAGGAAGGCGTTACTCTTCTTCGGAACCGGGCTCCGGCGTTTCGGCAGAGTCCTCGGTTTCCGCCTTCACCTTCTCGACGTAGACCGAGTGCGAGCCGTCCCAGCCGCAGCGGGAGCAGTGCCCGTTCAGCATTTCATGATTGCAGGCGGGATAGCCGTAGAGCCAGTGGGCGCACTCGGGGCAGAGCGACTCCATGCGGGAGGCTGCGGCGACATAAGTCGAACCGCATTCGTCGCAGGTGTTCAGGTCGGGCTGTTCAATCGCCGGAGCCACCATCGCTGCTTCCGTCGCCGGTGTGGTCATGTCCGCCGTGATAGTCTTCGACCATTTTCCGGCCGCGCGCCAGATCGTTCTTGAGGTGAACAGCGTCTTCAACGGACTGGGGCAGACCGACGGATTGAGTGTCGCCATCTGAAATCGGTCCCGACATCCCGCGCTTCGCATACCAGAGCCCGATGAGCAGCGCACCGACGATCGGTGTCACCAGGGCAACGATCAGGGAGGTGGTTGTCATGGTCCTGGCTCGGCGGTGATCGGCTCGCCAAACGAAATCTCGTTGCCGTCGGGATCGGCGATCCGGACGTCGCGCATCCCGTAGGGCCGGTCGGCTATCGGATAGATCACCCGCGCTCCGCGAGCGACGATCCCGGCGAGATAGTCGTCGAGGCCGGTCATGGTGACGTAGATCTGGCCCGGGCGGATCTTATCCGGTGCCGTTTCGTCGAACATGATCTCGATGCCGTCGCGGCAAACGGCGGCGACGACAACCGGGTTACCCCAGCGCCACGCCACGTCGAAGCCGAGGACGTCTTGATAATGCGCGATCGCCGCCGCGACCGAGGCGACGGGGAAGACGGGTGTCACAGCTTTGAAGATGGTGAGCATTTTGGTGTCCGCCCTACCCAGGACGAATTCGAGCAGTCCACTGTTATAGATTCGAAAATAACGCTTGTTTTAGACTTTGTGGAATGTAAGTCGATTTCGAGTTGACGCGAATCACTTCATCACTGCAAGTGATTACCGTAGTGAATAAGTACGGACGACTCCCTGCGCGTACAGAAGCCGTCCGCACTGCTCTCGTTAGTCGGTTACAGTGGCTTAACGCCGCTGTTTCCGCCTAACCCGCACTAGGACCTCGAACGGTCCGAATGCGCAGCTCAGCAGGAACGGCAACATGGCCGACCTCCTTTCTGCTAACGCCCGCACAAAGCGATTGCGGGCAGCCCTCCAGAGATAGCGGGCGATCACAGAAGAATCTGAGCGTCATTCAGTGTGGCTCAGATTCTGTTGCGTCTAGCAAGGCGTTGCCATTGCTATCCACGCACAATTTCAAAAAAGGCGGGCCTCGCAGCCCGCCTATCCGTTCAAATCTTTACCCGAGAAATCAAGCCGCCTTCTTCATCAGCCGCTTGTTGACGAGCACTTCCGCGATCTGGATCGCGTTGAGCGCCGCACCCTTGCGGAGGTTGTCGGCGACGACCCACATGTTGAGGCCGTTCTCGACGGTGATGTCTTCGCGGATGCGCGAGATGTACGTCGGGTCTTCACCCGCCGCTTCGATCGGCGTTATGTAGCCGCCGGCTTCGCGACGGTCATAGACCATGCAGCCTGGGGCCTTCCTCAGAATCTCCATCGCCTCTTCCGCCGAGATCGGCTTTTCGAACTCGATGTTGACGCTCTCGGAGTGGCCGACGAACACGGGCACGCGCACGCAGGTCGCGGTCACCTTGATCTTCGGGTCCATGATCTTCTTGGTCTCGGCGACCATCTTCCATTCCTCTTTCGTGTAGCCGTCCTCCATGAAGACGTCGATGTGAGGAATGCAGTTGAAGGCGATCTCCTTCGTGAATTTCTTGGCCGGCACTTCCTGTCCGGGCACGTACTTGCCTTTGGTCTGCGACCAAAGCTCGTCCATGGCGTCCTTGCCGGCGCCGGAGACGGACTGATAGGTCGAGACGACGACGCGCTTGATCGTCGCGTGATCGTGCAACGGCTTCAGCGCCACGACCATCTGAGCGGTCGAGCAGTTCGGATTGGCGATGATGTTCTTGCGCTTCGCCTGCTTCATGTAGCCTTCGAGCACGTGCGCGTTCACTTCCGGCACGATCAGCGGGCACTCGGCGTCGTAACGCCAGGCGGACGAGTTATCGATCACGATGGCGCCGGCCGCGCCGATCTTCGGGCTCCATTCCTTGGAGACCGTGCCGCCCGCGCTCATGATGACGAAATCGACTTTCGAGAAGTCGAACGTCTCGAGGTCCTTGCATTTGAGCGTCTTGTCGCCGAAGGAGACTTCCGTGCCGATCGAGCGGCGCGACGCGATGGCGTGCACCTCGTTCACGGGGAAACCCCGCTCGGCGATGATGTCCAGCATTTCCCGGCCCACGTTGCCCGTGGCGCCGACGACGGCGACGTTGTAGCTCATTTCTCGACCCTCTCAGGGTACTGGCTTCGGTTGCGGCGCGCACGGCGCACCGCCCCGCGCGACGCGAGTTGCCGGCGGGTGGCGTTCAAATAGGGTCAATGGGTTGTCGGATCAAGACAAAAGCGATTATGCGAGCCGTTCATTCGGCTAATGCAGCAAGGCGG
>DAOMWV010000167.1:0-6677 GCA_035436725.1 Hyphomicrobiaceae bacterium | reverse complement strand
CGCCCGACGGGGCAAAAAAGAAAACCCGGCTCACGTGCCGGGTTTTGCTTTTCCAGGGTCTGACTGAGGCGGAGGCTGCGCGCTCAACACTTGCACGCCGAGCCGTTCGGACGGGTCAATCCTTCCAGTTCCGGGCAGACTCCGCGCGGCTTCAGGTAGACCTCCTCCTTGATTTCGAACGGACCTGTGCCACCACGCGACGCAGAGAGGAACTTGTCGCCGAATATGTAAGGCTCGTAGTTGTACTTCGCCTCCGAAACAAGAACCGTGTCGGACGTGCCAGTCAGGCCCGGCTTGATGGTGTAGGCGACGGATCCGGGATTGAAGCACTGGCAGTTCGCGGCCGTATCGGTGCCACTATAGGTGCATTTCCAGCTGACACTTCCGGTCTCGGGATTTGACGACGAGGACATCACCGCCGTAATCGTGATGTTGATGTTCTGCTGTTTGTACGGCTTCATGAGATACTTGCCGACCAGCATGATGTCATTGATTTCCGACGTCGGAATGCCCTTTTCGGCCCGCGCGACGAGGTCGCCCGTGGTGTTTGCGACCTGTGTCACCCGGCGATCGACAGTCACCGCCTGGCTCAATTCGACGGCGCCGATGAACAGCGTCACCAGGATCGGCAGGATGAGTGCGAACTCGACGGCCGCAATGCCCTCGCGGGCTTCACGAAAACGGCGGAGCAACATCTGCAGGGAAGGCATCTTTCGGGTATTGCTCGTCATGACACGGTATTCCAGTTGACTGAGACGTAAGCAGCCGCGCGAGATCAATTGTAGGGTTCGGTGCGGAAAGCGGCGGTCGCTTGCAGAAGGAACGACCCGTCCGACATGTTGCCGATCTTGAAGAACGGCAGATTGCCGCCGAATTTCCACTGATAGCAGGCCGTTGCGACCACGACGGTGCTCGACGAGCCGGCATCGAATGCGGCTTCGGCATCGCTGTTCTCGATCAGCGTGTTGTCTGTTTTCAGGCAGTTCGGTTCGGCGATGGACGCGAACGACGACTGTGCCTGGACGAGGACGCGCGTGTTGGCCTGACAGTCACTCGGGATCACCGTGCGATCGCAAACAGCCTTCTTGAAGGCATCACTCATCGCCTTCTTCAGGGCCGAACCTGTCAGTGGATCGCCAGTGATCGGATCCTTGTATTCGGCGGTCTGGAAACGGCCCGTGCGCATGTCGCGCGAGGCCTGCCAGACGGCGTTCTCGAGGGTGAAGATCCAGAAATAGACGAGGCTCACGGACATGACGCCAAACAGGAGCATCATGAACGGAACGGAGACGATCGCGAATTCCATCGCGGTCGTGCCGTCTTCATTCTTCCGGATCAGTCGCAGCCGCTGCCATGCACGCGCAGGGCGGCCAAAGCGGGTCATGAACATTGCAGCGCCTTTACGAGTGACTAAGGATCGCTTTTGCGAGGTATACCGTCCGCGCCGTGAACTTTGCGTAAAGTACTCGTCAAGTCCCTGGGCGGATGCCTGCAATCAGCGAACGTCCTTTCCGATTTGCTAATCGTCGTTCCCATCTGGACCGGGCGCCCGAAGGAACGCCTGAACGCGGTGGCCAAATGTCTGTGCCGTTGCAATTTTCATGCAGGAGACATGCCACCGATCAGCGGCTTGCGAGGCGGGTTCGGGCGTGCACAATCCTGCTCTACAGAGCCAACCTGGAACGAACCGCGTGCCCACACCACCAGAAATGCCACATACTGTGCCGACGCGGCCCGCATCGCCGCTCGCCGGGCGCTGTCATTACCAGCGCTGGATCTCGATCCCGATCCGATTTGCCGACCAGGACCCGGTCGGGCATGTGAACAATGCCGCCATCGCGGTCTATTTCGAGCAAGCGCGATGCGAGTTGCTGCTGCCGCTGATCGCAGAGCACGGGGCAGGCGCGCTGGACATCGTGCTTGCACGTATCGAGATCGATTACCTGCGCGAGATCCGCTATCCCGGCACCGTCGAGGTGGGCATCCGCATCAGCCGGCTCGGGTCCAAGTCGATCACACTCGAAAGCGCGGTATTCGCCGACGAGATCTGCCGGGCCACAGCGGTCGCGACAATCGTCGTATTCGACCTTGCAACGCGCTCGTCGACGGTTCCGCCGCCGGCGCTGCGGAAAGCCCTCGAATTGCACATGCAGGCCCCGGACCCCGGTTCGAGTTGAGCCATCAACAGTTTTCCTCGGCCGGGCGGCTGACCATCCCCCCAGAATCGGGTGCAAGTGGGCTTCGGAGCGTCCGATGGCGCCTGTGCACGCCGGAAGCCGGCCGTGTGCGGCGCCCTCATGCAGAGGAGCCTCAGACATCATGGCGAACTTCACCACGCACATCGCCGTTGGCACTCTCGTCTCGGGCGCTCTCGCCACCGTGACACTGGCCGCCGACGTCGTACACCCCGAAAACCTGATCGCAGTCACGATGGCGGGCGTTCTCGGCTCGGTGCTCCCCGACATCGATCTCAAGGACAGCCGGCCTAGCCGGGCGTTTTTCGGCGGCCTCGCCGTCTTTTTCTCATTCGTCGCCCTGTTCACGACGGCCGGCAAATACTCGATCGCAGAGATGATGCTGCTCTGGCTCGGGACGCTTCTTTTCGTCCGCTACGTCGTGAAATGGATCTTCCACCAGATGAGCTACCATCGCGGTATCTGGCACTCTTGGCTGGCGGCGTTCTTCTGCGCGCTGGCAACGGCGGCGTTCTACTACTGGGTGCTGAAGCGCAACGACGGCGTCGCCTGGCTCGCCGGGGGCTTCATGCTGGCCGGCTATCTCACGCATCTGGTCCTCGACGAAATTTACTCCGTCGACATCATGGATACGCGCATCAAAGCGTCGTTTGGCACGGCGCTGAAGGTGCTCGACATGAAGCACCCGGGGCACTCGATCGCGATGGCGGCTGCGGTTGCGCTGGCCTATCTCGTTACGCCGCCGACGCGGACGTTCGTCGAAGGGATGTCGTCGAAGCCGATGTGGTCGAGCCTGCAGAGCCGGGCGTTGCCGGCGAATCAAAACGTCTGGTTCGGCTACGACATCCGCAACATCGGCAACAGCATTCCGGCGCTCGCGAAGCGGGCCAATACGGCGATCGTGCCGGCTGCGGCACCCCAGGGGAACCCGATCTCGACGGGGACGGTCGAGCCCAAGGCAAAGCCGGAATGACGGCAGTGCCGACGGCTGGGTCGAGGCGATACGGCAACGATTGCAGGTGGTGTGCCGGCTCGACTGCGTTCCTCTTTGCTTTCAACGACTTTTTAAGGAACATGGGCAGGCAGATTGCAGGTGATTCGCGCGTCCTGTCCGCTGCCTGATTCGACATTCCCGTACTGGCTCAAGCGGCATCGGTGGCGCATTCGGCTACCGAACGGCGCGAACGGATCGGTTATAGCATGCTCGGTCAAACACTGGACGTTGCAACAGCGCCCGCAGAACAGCGACCAATCGCCCTCGACATCGATCGGGTGCGGGACGTCGTGCTGGTGCGTGTCGCCACCGCCGCACGGACGATGACACGTGACGAGTTGCAACGCGAGCTGCATCCGCTCGTCTCGCACGCCCATTCGATGAGTTCGTGGGCGCCGCTGCTCGACCGTGATCTCGCCGCACTCGCCGATGCCGGGCTCGTCAGCGTCCAGACGGTGGGGGTATCGATCACAGACGCGGGCACGAAGCGGGCGGCACTGGTGCTCGGGGTGGCAACATTGCCGAAGACGTGGACCGAGGTGCGCGGTGCGCGGCTCGTCGCGCGGGCGCTCGGTATCGAGAATCTGCCGCCGCGGCGGCTCAAGCAGCTGATGAAGGCGGACGGCCTCAAGGCAGCGATCGTGCAGAAAGCGTTCGGCCTGAAAGTCCGCGGGGTGCCGACGGCCGCGCGGCTTCGGGTCGAGCTGGCACGCGTCGCGCTCCGGCGGGCCTTCTCAGACGGTCTGCCTGCGGATGCGACGGGGAAGACCGGTCTTTCGGCCAAGGCCGGTCGCGCACTGGCGGGACGGCTCGCCAATCCACCACGCGATTTTCCAACCGACGGTCGGCTTATAACCGCGCTGGCGCTGGAGCATGCGCGAGCCCGCAAGGCGGATCTCGAAAGCCTGCAGACGGCAATTCTGCGCCGATACCTGACCAAAGGTTCGTCGCCCGGTACCGACGCAGACGTCGTGACGCAACCGGTCGGCGCGGCCCGGGCGCGTGCTGCGGCAAAAGCCCGGCGAGAGCGCAAGCCTATCCGCAGGGCGCGTGCTGGCCGGGACGAGCATCCGGGGCAGGGTTCGCTGCCGCTCGTGGACGCCATATCAATCGGTGCCGAACTGCCTCGAGAGCGTCCCGACTTCACGGGTTTCGTGGCGAGCGTAAGAATCCTCGCGGATCGGGTCGCCGACGGCTGGGCAGGAAACCGTAAAGCGTACATTTCGCGCATCTGGCGCACGCTTGCACAGCAGCGGCCGGGCTGGGATCTCAGCGAAGTCGAATTCAAGAGCATGCTGGCCGAAGCGCATCGACGCTCCGCGCTCGTTCTCGCCCATGCCGATCTCAAGGACGGCCCGTCGCTCGCCGACGTCGAGGCGAGCGCCGTCGTCTACAAGAACACGATCTTTCATTTCGTGCGTATCGAAGACTGATCCGCACGGAACACTCGACCGGGACTACACCTGATGCAGTTGCAGACCTCAATCACTGCCGAAACGTCCGGCCTCGACCGGATGAGCCAGGCGTTCGAGCACTCCATCACCTGGGAGGACGACGTCTGGCATGCAGATCCGGTCGACGTCGAACTCGTCCATGCTCGCGCGCGGCGCAAATTCGACGAGGTGCTGGGGGCCGTCGTCAACAAGAGCGGCGCCGCGCAGGCCCGCATCCTGCTTTTCCACGGCCAGTCCGGCGCGGGTAAGACGCATCTCGTGCGTGCACTCAGGACAAGCGCGCACCGGCAGGGGAAGGCTTACTTCGGCTATGCGCAGATGACGCCGGACGTCGGCAACTATGCCGATTACTTCCTGCGCCGGCTCATAAACTCGCTCGAAAAGCCGTACGATCCGGATCGGGGCGGGGAAAGCGCGCTGCAGCGGCTGACCCGCCATCTCGTTTCGGATGCCGAAACGCTCGACCCCAAGGCGCTCGAGATCCTGCGTGAGGCCGATCTCGACCATGCTGCGCTGTCCAAGCTCGTGCTCGAACTCGCCGACGCGATCGTGGCGAGCCCGAAGTTTGCCGGACAGGATCTCGATATCAACATCGTCCGGGCGCTTCTCTACCTTCAGCGCGCTGATCCCCACATCGACCAGCGCGTTCGCCAGTACCTCTACGGTCGTCCGATCAACGACCTGTCGCGCCAGGCAGTGGCGGCACTCGATCCGTCGAGTGGCGACGGGCGTGCGTTCGAGATCATCGAAAGTCTCGGCAAGCTCATCTGGACTGTGGATCAGGCGGCGTTCGTTTTCGTCATCGACCAGGTCGAGGATCTGAGGTTTTTCGACGATTTCCAGGAGCGGTTCCAGAAGGCCGCGCGTGACCTTATCCAGATCGCCAACCGGCTGCCGAACTCGATCGTGATGATTTCCGTGCTCGGCGATTTCTACGACAAGGTCCGGACGGTGCTGGCGCAGTCCTACATCGACCGCATCGAGAAAAGCGGCCCTGTGCAGCTGATCGAGACGCGCTCGGCAGAGGAAGCGCGGCTCATCATCGAGCGACGCCTGCGGCATGCGGCGGCAAAGGGGCTCGATTTCGGCGGCGTCGATCCGATGTCGCATTTCGGTCCGGACTTCTTCGACGAGCTGAGCGGGCTTTCGACGCGCCGCCTGCTCGAGCACGCGCAGGCGCGCTGCCGTGAAACGAAGCGCAGCGAAACGGTCGAGGCCGCCGCCGACACGCCCGGCTTCCTGTCCGCGCTCGTCCAGGCGCTCGGTGGCAATCCGCTCGCGGCCGCGCCACAGCCGGCGCAGTCCGGTACCGGTTCGACGACCGCGTTGGCCCCGGCCGGGGTCGATTTTCGCGAGATGTGGGAACGCTTCAGCGCCGACAGCCAGTTCGAGATCCCGCAGGAAGACGGCCTCGTCGCCGTACTGCAGACCGCTCTGATGCTGGCGCGCGAGGAATGGCACGACGCGATCGACATCACGATCGAGAAACTCTCCCTGGCCGACGACCTGCCCGCGCTCGACATGACGCTCAAGCATCGCTCCGGCCTGACGACCGACAATCGCATCTTCCTCTGCGACAGGCCGGTGCCGGGTGGTGCTTTCAAACGGCAACTCGACCACGCCTTGACGTCGATGGGGACGAGGACGTGCTTCATGGTGCGATCGGGCGAGTTCCCCACCAATTCGAAAAGCCAGGCCGCGCAGTCGATCCGGCGCTTCAAGGAGAGCGGCGGTCGCGCGATTTCGATGCCGAACGTCGAGTGGGAACGCATCATGACGGTGCGTGACTTCCACGCGCAGAACCGGCAGGTGCCGGGATTTTCCGCCTGGTTCGAGACGGCGAAGCTGCTGTCGGGCCTGCCGGCGATCATCCAGATGCTTAGGCTCGATCTGCTCAACCGGAACCTCGCACGTGTCGAAGGTGCGTCGAAGGCGAACATGGCGGCCGTGGTAGCGGCAGCGTCGGATGCATTCGGCATCGGCACGATCGGCAGCATCGGTGGCGGCGACCGGGGTCAGCGACCTGCCGTGCAA
>DAOMWV010000166.1:0-6686 GCA_035436725.1 Hyphomicrobiaceae bacterium | reverse complement strand
CAGCCAAAGGTCCGTCAGCGGACGGGGACCTCGGCCGGCAGATCACGGAACTGCGCGCGGCGCAGGCTGGCACGCCATCCGAATCAGTCTATGGAGAGCGCCCGGCAAGCGGGTCACAGCATGCGGTTGCCGGTGGACGCGGTGTGCCCGATATCGGGTCCTTCCCGGAAGTCGGCCAGCGTGCCTGGCAGGCTGCATACGGTGACGGGGCGACGCCCGCCCAAACTGTTCCGCAGACCGCACACGGTTCGCCGTCAGCGCGGCCTCCGGCGGACCCGAACCCGACACGCGGCGGATTATTCCAGCGTTTGTCAGGGGTTGGCCGCAAACGGGCATGAGGTTCGACGGGGTGCCGTCGTGTCTTGAGCCGTGAAAGCCGCTGATGTGGAACAGTCACACGGCCGGCTAAGTCTTTATGCGAAGTACGGTTCTTCGTCAGGTGAAGCAGAGTGGTAACAGTCGGTAAGAAAGCGTGATTTGTGGCGATAAGGTGGTAGGGGTAGCGTCCGGTTAAGAGGCGTGCCGAATCAAGACCGTCCGAGCGAACGAAAGTTCGACTCATCCAGCGGGGGCCACCGACAGGTGGCAGGCTGAGACGACGGCGGAGGAGGCAAGAAAAGCCTCAGGGGAAGAAGTACCGAGTTCAATGCGTTCGTTCGTGTTCATCGACCGACCCATGGCATCGGGCCTTCTGGGGATTGAGGGGTAACGCAGCCTATGTCCAAGCGATTCATCGGCGCACGCCAGACAACCCTGGCCCGTGAAGTCGAGCTGTCGGGCACCGGAGTTCACAGCGGTGCACCAGTCTCGCTGATCCTTCACCCGGCAGAAGCCGATACCGGTTTCCGTTTCCTCGTCAGCCGTCGCGGCCGGATCGTTTCCGAGATCGTCGCGGAGGCCTCCTCGGTCAAGAACCTGACGCTATGCACCGTGATCGGTGACGAAGCCGGCACCACCGTCGGCACGGTCGAGCATCTTCTCGCTGCGCTGCGCGGTCTCGGCGTCGACAACTGCTACATCGAAATCACCGGTCGCGAAGTCCCGATCATGGACGGCAGCTCTGCCGCCTTCGTGGACGCGATCGACGAGGCGGGTATTCGCCAGCTCGGCGAGCCGCGAAAATTCATCCGGGTTCTCAAACCGGTACGCGTGCAAGAGGGCGAGTGCTGGGGCGAGCTTCTGCCGTATGCCTTCGGTTTCCATCTCGATGTCGAAATCGATTTTCCGACCAACCTGATCGGTCGTCAGCGTTTCTCCCTCGATCTCACTCCCGATACCTTCCGCGACGAGCTCAGCCGCGCCCGCACCTTCGGTTTCATGCGCGATGTCGAAAAGCTCTGGAAAGCCGGCCTCGCACTCGGCGCCACTCTCGATAACACTGTCGCTCTCGGTGACGATCGCATCATGAACCCGGAAGGGCTGCGCCGTCCCGACGAATTCGTCCGTCACAAGATGCTCGATGCCGTGGGCGATCTCGCGCTCGCTGGCGCTCCGATTCTCGGGGCCTACAAGTCGAGCAAGGGCGGTCACAAGTTGAATGCCTACGTGCTCAAGGCCCTGTTCGCCGGTGGCGAGGGCGAGACGTGGCGCTGGGAGCGTGCACCGCGCGTCATGCGCGAGGCGGCTCCGATCGAAATCTCGGCTGGCTTCATTTCGGTCAATTACGCGGCGGACCGGTCCTGAGCGGTGGATTATCAACCGTGAACGCCGCCCGGACTGCTCCTGGGCGGCGTTTTTCATTTCGCGGTTTCATGGTTCCGATGGCCATTTCGTCGGACGATGGCCATAATCCGGCCTGAGAATGAGACAGATGCGGGTGGGTTCCCGGGCTGTGGGGAATGGCCCGGAAATGCCAGGTAGGCGGGGGCGAAGACTGGTGTGGCCGTGGACTGCCATGGCATGCTAGGCGACAGAACGGATCGAGTCGGTCGCGCGCGAGTGCGGGGACTCGGAAAAGCAAGGGACGGCGCCATGCCGCTTGAGACACTGCTGTCGGCGACGACACCCGGAGCGGCCGGAGTTGCTGGCGCGCGCCAGGTTGGCCGTGCGGTCGCGGTCATCGTACTCGCCGGTTTCGTGCTTGGCGGCTGTGCGAGTTCCGACAGTGCACAGAAGGCGCTCAACCCCGATCCGCCGGACAAGATGTATTCGTCGGCAGACCGTTCGCTCGAGAAGGGCAACTGGAACGAAGCGGCCCGCAAATTCGAGGAACTCGATCGCGATCACCCTTATGCGCAGGAGGCGCGCCGGGCGATGGTGATGGCCGCGTTCGCGCACTACAAGGCGGGCAAGTTCCCGGAAGCGATCGCGACGGCGCAGCGCTATACGACCGTGCATCCCGGCACCAAGGAAGCCGCTCTCGCTCATCACATCATCGCGTCGGCGCACTTCGACGAGATCCGCGATCCCTCACGTGACCAGACGTCGACGCGGAAGGCCCTCGCCGAGCTCAAGACACTGCGTCAGCGCTACCCGGACAGCCCGTACACGAAGCAGGCGGACAATCGCATCCGCATCGCGGAAGACATTCTCGCCGCGTCCGAGATGAACGTCGGACGGTACTATCTCAAGCAGAACAACCTGATCGCGGGCATCAACCGCTTCAAGACGGTGGTCGCGGAGTATCAGACGACGGCGCACGTCGAGGAGGCGCTCTATCGTCTCGTCGAGGCGAACATCGCGCTCGGCATTCTGCCCGAGGCGCAGGCGGCCGGTGCCGTTCTCGGTCACAACTTCCCGGGTTCGTCCTGGTACAAGGACGCGCATGCGCTGCTGAAGACGAACGGTGTCGCGCCGCAGGCCAACGGTGGCTGGTTCGCCAACGTGATCAAGCCGCAGCAGGCGCGCCAGCCGGAAGTTGCGCCGCAGCCGGTGCCGCAGGGTCTGCCACGGCCGGAAGAGCTGCCGGCGCCGCGTTTCCCGGTGCCGAAGGGTTCCGACATTCCGACCGCCAGCACGACGAAGCCGAAGCAGATGGGGCTCGGGATGTCGCAGTCAGCGGCGGGTGCGGTCGCGCAGTAATTCCGCCGATTGCCTCAGAGATTGTTACGGCGGCAGCGATGCCGCCATTTTTTGTTGACTGAGCGTGTCTGTGTCCGCTCATGACGTGCGCCGGGCTGGAACCGGGGACGGAGCTGGGGCACTCTGCCGCAATGACGAAGAAGACGAAAAAGGCGGGATCGGGCGGCGGGAATTTGATCGCGCCGGAGGATGCGCGCGCGGAAGTCGCGCGGCTCGAAGTGGAGATTGCGCGTCACGACGACCTCTATCATGCCAAGGACGCGCCGGAGATTTCGGACGCCGAGTACGACGCGCTTCGTCGGCGGCTTGCAGCACTGCTCGAAGCGCATCCCGAACTGAAGACCGAGACGAGTGCCGAGGCCCGTGTCGGTGCGGCGCCTGTCGAGGCGTTCGGCAAGATCCGGCACGACGTTCCGATGCTCTCACTCGGCAATGCGTTCGAGGACGGGGATGTCGCCGAGTTCGTGGGGCGCGTCCGGCGGTTTCTCAATCTCGACGCAAAGGACGACATCGCCTTCACCGCTGAGCCGAAGATCGACGGGCTGTCGATTTCGATCCGCTACGAGGGTGGCAGGCTCTTGCACGCCGTTACGCGCGGCGATGGCGCAGAAGGAGAGAACGTCACGGCGAACGTTCGGACGATCCGCGAGATACCGCACACGCTGAAGGGGCGCGATGTTCCCGACGTGATCGACGTTCGCGGCGAAATCTATCTCGGTCATGACGATTTCCGCGCGCTCAATGCACGGCAGGAAGCGGCAGGGCAGAAGACGTTCGCGAACCCGCGAAATGCGGCGGCTGGTTCTCTGCGCCAGCTCGATGCTGATATCACGGCGTCGCGACCGCTCAGGTTTTTCGCCTACACGTGGGGGGCGTGCTCGAAGCTGCCCGACGATACGCAGACCGGCGTCGTCGCCGCCTACAAGCGCTGGGGCTTGCCGACGAACCCGCTGATGCGACGCTGCGACAGTGCCGACGACCTGCTCGTCTACTATCGCGAGATCGGGGAGAGGCGCGCGTCGCTCGGCTACGATATCGACGGCGTCGTCTACAAGGTCGACCGGCTCGATCTGCAGGAGCGGCTCGGTTTCGTGGCGCGCTCACCGCGCTGGGCGGTCGCGCACAAGTTCCCGGCCGAGCAGGCGACGACGATCCTCGAAGGCATCGACATCCAGGTCGGGCGGACGGGCGCGCTGACACCTGTCGCGAAGCTGAAGCCCGTGACGGTCGGCGGCGTGGTGGTGTCGAATGCGACGCTGCACAACGAGGACGAGATCCGGCGGAAGGACGTGCGCGTCGGTGATACCGTGATCGTACAGCGGGCAGGTGACGTGATCCCGCAGATCGTCGGCGTCGTCGCGGACAAGCGCCCGCACGGGGCGAAGGCGTTTCACTTTCCGACCAAGTGTCCGGTTTGCGGATCGGCGGCGGTGCGCGAGGAAGCGGGTGCCGGGGCGGCAGTGGTCCGGCGGTGTACTGGTGGTCTCATCTGTCCGGCGCAGGCGAAGGAGCGGCTCAAGCATTTCGTTTCGCGCCTCGCCTTCGACATCGAAGGCCTCGGCGACGAGCGGATCGAACTCTTCTACGACGAAGGTCGCATCATGCGGCCGGCCGACATCTTCACGCTCGAGGCGCGTGACGCGCGGCACTCGTCACCGCTCCGCACCAAAGAAGGGTTCGGTCAGAAGTCGGTCGACAATCTGTTTGCCGCGATCAATGCTCGGCGCGAGATTGCGCTCGAACGGTTCCTGTTCGCGCTCGGCATCCGTCACATCGGCGAGCAGACGGCGAAAGACCTGGCACGGGCATTCGGCAGTTGCGCCGCGTTCCGCGCGGCGCTCGATGCGGCGGCAGCGCACAAGCCTGGGCCGTATTACACGCGCATCGTCGAGATCCCAGGCATCGGGCTCAAGAGTGCGGAGACGCTGATCAGGCACGTCGCTCAGGGCAAGCCGAGGCACGGTGGCCTCTTCGGCGATGACGCGGGGCATGGTTCGTTCGCGGCGCTGGTCGGTGATGCGAAGGGGGTGCGCGGTGCGGTGGCGGAGGCTCTGTCACAGTCGTTCGACGATGTCGCTTCGTTCGTGGCGGTGGCGCGGAAGGCTGCGGACGAGTTTCCCGGCGACGACTATCGCTCGTTCGCAGCACTCAACGGTATAGGCGAGGTGGCGCTCGACAGCCTGATCGCGTTCTTTGGCGAGAGGCACAACGCCGAGGCTGTCGACGACGTCCTGAAGCATGTCACGGTCAGGGATTTCGAGCGTCCGCAAACCCGGGAGTCGCCGGTCACCGGCAAGACGGTGGTTTTCACCGGCACGCTCGTGCGGATGGGGCGGAACGAGGCAAAGGCGCAGGCCGAGCGGTTCGGCGCGAAAGTGGCCGGATCGGTGTCGAAAAAGACCGATTACGTGGTTGCAGGCGCCGAAGCGGGCTCGAAGCTCGACAAGGCGCGGGAACTCGGTGTTACGGTATTGTCCGAGGACGAGTGGCTTGCGTTGGTTGGCGGGTGAGCGATCGGTTGCCTTTTTCCCTTTCCCTTGAGGGAGAGGGTGCCCGGAGGGCGGGTGAGG
This sequence comes from Hyphomicrobiaceae bacterium, assembly GCA_035436725.1. Classification (GTDB taxonomy): domain Bacteria; phylum Pseudomonadota; class Alphaproteobacteria; order Rhizobiales; family Hyphomicrobiaceae; genus JABFRJ01. Next base: position 1,095 of record DAOMWV010000166.1, on the reverse strand, counting down.
GTGTCTGTCCCGCTCTGTCGATGTGTAAACCACGGTGGCTCGAAGGCCCCCTCATCCGGCGCTGCGCGCCACCTTCTCCCCAAGGGGAGACGGAAGACATGAGTTAGAGCGAGGCCCCAGGTGGCGCGGAAGACAAAGATCAACAAGGCGCCACCTGGTCACAGGCCCGTGGTGACAAAGCCCGCTCCCGGCGAGTTGCCGACGCGCGAGGCAATCATGGAGTTCGTGCGCACCGCGCAGGGGCAGGTGGGCAAGCGCGAGATCGCGAAGGCGTTCGCCATCAAGGGCGGCGACCGGATCGCCCTGAAGCGGCTTCTGCAGGAAATGGCCGACGACGGCCAGCTTGCGGGCAACAGGAAAGCGCTCAGGCAGAAGGGTTTCCTGCCGCCGATCGCGCCGTTCGACATCACGGGGCGGGACGCGGACGGCGATCTCGTCGGCGAACCCGTGACATGGGACCCGGACGACGGGCCGCGTCCCAAAGTGGTTTTGCGCGAGCGGCGCAAGGGGCGCGGGCGCGAGGACGTCGTGGTCGGCATCGGTGATCGCGTGCTGGCGAAGACGGAGCGGCTCGACGACGACGACGACTACGGCTACGCGATCCAGCCGATCAAGAAACTGCCGAAGGAGAGGACCCGCGCGCTCGGCATCTTCAGGGCGCATCGCGGCAAGGATGGTGGCACCATCGAGCCCGTCGACAAGAAGGAACTCAGGAGCTGGAGCATCGAACCCGCCCATCAGGGTGAGGCGAAAAATGGCGATCTCGTCCGCTTCGATCTCATGCGGTCGGGCCGCTACGGCGTGCCGACCGCGAAAATCGTCGAAGTCCTCGGCAATCCCGACGATCAGAGACAGATCTCGCTCATCGCCGTGCACACGCACGGTATTCCCGACGAGTTTCCGCCGCAGGTCCTCGCCGAACTCGACAAACTGCCGGCACTGGAACTCGGCAAGCGGACCGACCTGCGCGACGTGCCGCTCCTGACCATCGACCCGGTGGACGCGCGCGATCACGACGACGCCGTTTTCGCCGAGCCGGATACGAGTGCGGACAATCCCGGCGGCATCCGCCTCTGGGTCGCAATCGCCGACGTC
>DAOMWV010000165.1:0-6686 GCA_035436725.1 Hyphomicrobiaceae bacterium | reverse complement strand
GGGCCGCTCCGGCCACGACAATCGAAATCCTGACGCCTGACTTCCTGCGCAAGGACGGTGCCCTCGAGATCGTCGTCGAAGCCCGGCCCGACGTGTTCAATCACAATCTGGAAACGGTCCCGTCGCTGTACCTTAGAATTCGCCCCGGCGCCCGCTACTACCACTCCCTCCGGCTTCTGCAGCGCGTCAAGGACCTGGACCCGAAGATGTTCACGAAGTCCGGCATCATGGTCGGGCTCGGCGAGACGCGCGATGAAGTCCTGCAGGTCATGGATGACATGCGATCGGCCGAAATCGATTTCCTGACCATCGGGCAGTACCTGCAGCCGACGAGCCGCCACGCCCCGGTCCGCGCGTTCATCCCGCCCGACGAGTTCAAGAGTTACGAACGGATCGCTCTCGCCAAAGGCTTCCTTATCGTATCGTCGTCGCCGCTGACGCGCTCGTCGCATCATGCCGGCGAGGACTATGCCAGGCTGAAGGCTGCGCGTCACCAGCGCGGATGAACGCCCTGACGCCACCGAGATCGCCGCGTTCGAGAGTGCCGCCCGGGATGCTGCCCAGATGCTGAAATGGCTGATCGTTGCCGCAGTAACGTTCGTCCTGGCACCGGCCGCGCGTGCCGATGAGCCGCCGATCTTCGACGCCCATCTCCATTACAACTGGGAACCGAAGCCTTATTTCTCGCGCGACGAAGTGCTCGCACTTTTCCGAAAGCACAACATCACGGGAATTCTCGCCACGTCCCGCCCCAATGATGGAACCCGCGATCTCGTTGCCGCGAACGCGGGGCGTCTCTGGGTAGTCCCGTTCATCAGGCCGTACCGTATCCGCGCCGACATCGGTTCGTGGTTCAACGATCCCTCGATCTACGACCTCGTCGTCTCCGAATTCGCACGCGGCGGATACCGTGGCATCGGCGAGTTCCACCTCTCCGCTGCCAACGCCGACAGCGAGTGGGTCAGGAAAACCGTCGACTTCGCCGTCGCGAACGACCTCGTACTCCACGCCCATGCCGACGACGTCACCATAGAGCGGCTCTTACGTCACAATCCGAAGGCGCGCATCATCTGGGCGCACACCGGGTTCTCTCTCCCCGCGTCTCGCGTCGGCGACATGCTCGCAAAATACACCGATCTCTGGGGCGAATTGTCGTACCGGGGCGGCATCACCGACGGCACGACACTGACGCCCGAGTGGCGCGATCTGTTCGTCCGTTATCCCGACCGCTTCCTGATCGGCTCCGACACCTGGATCGACGCGCGCTGGGCCAGCTACGGCGATATCATCGCGACCTATCGCGGCTGGCTCGCCCAGTTGCCGTCCGAAGTGGCCACCGCCATAGCCCACCGCAACGCCGAACGCATATTTCGCAAGTCTCAGTAGATCGTCACACCGCTGTCGACCGGAATGATCTGCCCTGTCGTCGTCCGGCTCTCGTCGGAGGCGAGATAGACGGCGAGATCGGCGATCTGGATGGGCGCCACGAGGCCAAGGAGATGCTGGTCGCGCAGCTTCTGCAAGCCCTCGTTGATTTCGATGAGTTTGAGAACGCGCTCGGTCGCGGTGGCCGAGGGTGCGATGGCGTTCACGCGGATCGAGTGCGGCGCGTAGTCGAGGGCCATGGAGCGCGTCAATGACGCCACCCCGCCCTTCGCCGCGATGTAGCAGGCCCGGCCCGGGATCGCCATCAGCGCGAGATTCGACGCCATATTGATGACTGAACCGCCACCAGCAGCAATGATATGCGGCAACGCCACCTTCGCCACCAGAAATGTGCCGAAGAGGTCGAGCCGGATCGCCCGCCAGAACTCCTCGACGGGGGCGTCGACGACAGGACCGTCCGCTGGCGTCGATCCGCCGGCATTGTTGTGCAGGATGTCGAGCCGTCCGAACTTCGATATCGTCTCCGCCACGGCGGCCCGGACGCTGCTTTCGTCCGTGACGTCGCAGGCGACGAAGATCGCATCGCCGCCAGAATTTCCTGCCATCGCCCGGGCTGCGGCAGCCGCCGCCTCACCGAGGCTCGCATTGAAATCAGCGATGACGACGCGTGCCCCCTCCTCCGCAAAGCGTTCGGCTGTCGCACGGCCAATACCACCGCCGCCGCCCGTCACGATCGCAACCTTGCCTGCAAGTCTCGGCCCGCGCATGCATACCTCCTCCGTCCAGACGACGGATTGGACATGGAACACCGCGCCTGCGCCACGTTGCGAACCGCATGCCGGGTACGCGACAAAAAAGCCCGGCACGACGGCCGGGCTCTTCTTATGTGGATAGTGCGATACCCGCTCAGGCGGCCGGCGGCGGGCTGAACACCAGAACCGCGTTGAGCCCACCGAACGCGAACGAGTTCGACATCACGTGATTGATCGGCATCTTGCGCCCGACGTTCGGAACGTAGTCGAGGTCGCACTCCGGATCGGGCTCGGTGAGACCGATGGTCGGCGGCGCATACCCCTCCCGCATCGCCATGATCGAGGCGACCGCCTCGATACCACCGCCAGCGCCGAGCGGATGGCCATGCATGGATTTGGTCGAGGATACGGCGAGCTTGTAGGCATGATCGCCGAACACTTCCTTGATCGCCTTCGTCTCGTTGCGATCGTTGTCGAGCGTCGCTGTGCCGTGTGCATTGAGATAGCTGATGTCGGTCGGCTGGAGACCAGCGTCGTCAAGCGCCATCTTCATGGCTTCACGCGGCCCTTCGACCTCGGGCTTGACCATGTCCTTGCTGTCCGAGCTCATTCCGTAGCCCGTCAATTCGGCAATGATCGTCGCGCCACGCGCCGTCGCATGTTCATAGCTTTCGAGGATAAGTATGCCCGCACCCTCGCTCAGCACCGTGCCGTTGCGCGTTTTGGAGAACGGGAAGCAGCCTTCGGGCGACAGCACGTGCAGCGCCTGCCACGCTTTCATCGTGCCGTAGTTGATGACGCTCTCGGATGCGCCCGCAATCGCCACATCGACGACACCGTTACGGATGTAATCGCGCGCGAGACCGATCGCATGCGTGGCGGTCGAACACGCCGAGCACGTCGCGAACGTCGGACCCTTCACGCCGTATTCGATCCCGACGTGTGCTGACGCCGACGATCCGATGATACGCAGAAGCGTCAGCGGATGCGTCGCACGCTTGTTGTGAATGAAGAGGTCGCGATAGGCCGTCTCGAAAGTTACGAGACCGCCGGCGCCTGAACCGATGATGCAGGCGGCGCGATACGGATCCTTGAAGGGGGCTTCGAGACCGCTCTGCGCGACCGCTTCCTGTGCCGCCATCGCGGCGAACCAGGAATACCTGTCGGCAAGCATCACGAGCTTGTCGCGCTTGAACGCCCGCAGACGCTCCTTGTGGTCAAGGTTCTTGATCTGCGCTGCGATGAGGATTTTGAGGTCCTCGAGCGGAAAGCCCTCGAGAGTGCTGACGCCCGATTTTCCGGCCTTGATGTTGGCCCAGAAATCCGGAACCGTGAGACCAAGCGGCGTGACGACGCCCATGCCGGTGACGACGACGCGTTTATGTTTTTTGTTGTCGCTCATTGATTAACCACTCGTCCTAGCTTCAACGAAAACGCCGGACCCTGATACGGCCCGGCGCACTCGGATCGCCAAATTTTCCAGATCGGGATCGTCCTGACCCGCCTGTTGTGGCGTCGTCGGAACACCCGCTCGTCCGACGCGTCAGGCCTTCGCTGCCGCCAGCGAGCGAACCTTGTCGACGACCGAACCGACGGTCTTGAAGTCGTTGGTATCGGTTTCGTTGGCGTTGTACGGAATTTCGATGCCGAAGCTGTCTTCGATATCGAAGACGATCATGGCGAGATCGAGGGACTCGATCTTCAGATCCGTCAAAGCCGTGTCGAGGCCGATATCGTCGCGCGGCTCCTTCATGTGCTTTTTCAGGATCTCGATGATTTTCGTGGCGACGTCGTCCATACCAATCTCCATGCAGCGCCGCTCTCGGCGTCAGACGCAGGCTATCCAGAACCCGTCAGAGCCATACTTTGACGGCGGCAATCCCGCAAGTGTGGGCGTCCCATATACGTAAACGTCATTCAAGTCCAGCCGGTAGTTGTATCTCCAGCGCGCCGCAAAAACCGGGCTACGGCCTTGTAAAACCGGCCGTTTGACCGATGCTTGGCTCTGGCGAACGCACCAGAAACCGTGTTTTATGGTGGACCGGGCCGTGGCACGTAGCCGCGGCTCGAAAAACCACCCAAGCGGATCGAAACGCTGGGGAAAGAGGAACCGTCGAGGAAACCGAATGACGCAAGCCCCCGCGCGTACAGACTCCAACGGCACTCACCCCTGGCTGGCCCATTATCCGGCAGGTGTTCCGACGAAACTCGACTACACGCCGGAGCCGGTCACGGCCCTTCTGGACAAGACGGTGCAACGGTTCAGGACTAAGGTTGCAACGAATTTTCTCGGAAAAACAACGACCTACGGAGAGATTGCAGCGCTTGTGAACCAGGCGGCGGCCGGATTGCAGACCATGGGTGTGAAAAAGGGCGTCAAGGTCGGACTCCTGCTGCCCAACAGCCCCACGTTCATCATCTACTACTACGCGATCCTGAAGGCGGGCGGCACGGTCGTGAATTACAATCCGCTCTACACGGTCGAGGAACTCACCTACCAGGTCAAGGACAGCGACACCGAGATCATGGTGACGCTCGATCTGAAGGTGCTGTTCGAAAAAGTCGAAGCACTGCTCGCGAATGGCTCTCTCCGCCATGCTGTGGTCGCCTCGTTCCCGCCCCTGTTGCCATCGGCCAAGTCGGTCCTGTTCAAGCTCTTCCGTGGGCGTGAACTGGCGCGCATAGCCTCGTCACCGTCAGCCACCAAGATCACTCTCGACGGCGTTTTGCTGTCCAACTCCGGACAACCGGTCCCGGTCGAAATCGATCCAATGAACGACCTGGCCGTGCTGCAATATACCGGCGGAACGACCGGCACGCCCAAAGGCGCGATGCTGACCCACGCCAACCTGACGTGCAACGTCGCACAGTCGATACTCTGGTCGGCGCCTTACACCACGGCGGGCAGTGAGCGGGTTCTCGCGATCCTTCCCTTCTTCCACGTCTTCGCCATGACGGGAATCATGAACCTCGGTATCGCCGAGGGTTCCGAACTGATCATCCTTCCACGTTTCGTGCTGGACGATACGATGAAGCTGATCGACAAGGCCAAGCCGACGATCATGCCGGGCGTGCCCACGATCTTCAACGCGATCATGAACCACAAGGACGCGAAGAAGCTCGACCTGAGATCGCTGAAGATCTGTCTGTCGGGTGGCGCGCCTCTTCCAGCGGAGGTCAAAAAGGGCTTTGAAAGCGTTACCGGCGCGACGCTGGTGGAAGCCTACGGTCTTTCGGAGACATCACCGGGCGCAACGATCAACCCGCTCGACGGCCGCGCCAAGAACGGGTCCATCGGGCAGCCCATTCCCGGTACGATCATTTCGATCCGCGAAGTCGGAAACCCCGAGAAGGAAGTGCCGCTGGGACAACCTGGTGAAATCTGCATCAAGGGCCCTCAGGTCATGAAGGGCTATTACAAGCGGCCGCAGGACACCGCTGACGTCTTCGTCGGCGATTTCTTCCGCTCCGGCGATGTCGGCTACATGGACGACGAGGGCTTCATTTTCATCGTCGATCGCATCAAGGACATGATCATCTGTTCGGGCTTCAAGGTCTTTCCCCGCCATCTCGAGGAAAAGATCTACGAGCATCCAGCCGTCGAGGAAGTCACGGTCATCGGCATCAAGGACAAGTATCGCGGTGAAGCCCCGAAGGCGTTCATCAAGCTCAAGGCCGGCCAGACCGCGACCGTCGACGACATCAGGAAGCACCTCGAACCCAAACTGTCGAAGATCGAGATGCCGGCCGAGATCGAATTCCGGACAGAATTGCCGAAGACGATGATTGGCAAGCTTTCCAAAAAGGAACTCAAGGCCGAGGAGGCTGGCAAGGCCTGATACTGACGCCTCGCACGCGCCCTTGTCCGGGTTCACCACCACTGCATCTGCGGCGGCGACGCGCGTTGCAACCCGCGCCGGGTTCACGTATTGGCAGAATTCCTGAAGCCAGAGCCGCCGACAACCATGCCCAGCAAACCACGGCCCGCACGAGCGGACGCAGCAAGCCTCGATCCAGAAACGCCGGATCGGCTTTACACAATAGGTGAACTTGCGGCTGCGTTCGGCATCACGACGCGCGCCATCAGGTTCTATGAATCGCGCGGCCTCATTTCTCCGCCGCGCAAAGGTGTCGCCCGCGCCTATTCCCGGCGCGAACGGGCGCGCCTGAGCCTGATCCAGCGCGGCAAGAACTTGGGCTTTTCCCTCGAAGAGATCGGAGAGTGGCTGTCTCTCTACGACAGTGACCCGACGCAGGTTACGCAGGCGCGCGTCCTGCTTCAGCGCGTCGAGGGGGCGATCGACACGCTGACGTCGAAGCGCGCCGACATCGATCGCGCGCTCAAGGACCTAAAGGAGATCAGGCAAATCTGCTCGGATCACCTGGAGAAGGCAGCAAAGGCCGGTTGAGCACCAGCCGCCCGCGCGACGAATGTCGATCGGCGAACCGATCACTCAGCCGCCTGCGGCAGGCGCCCGGCAGCAGCCCGCGTTCCTTCCATGATCGCCGCCACGCCCATGCCGCCTGCGGTACAGACCGAGACGAGAC
>DAOMWV010000164.1:0-6705 GCA_035436725.1 Hyphomicrobiaceae bacterium | reverse complement strand
CCTGGCCGCCGGTGCAGCCCTCGCGGCGCGCGATCGGGGCGGGCCCCGCCTTTGCGGGCAGCTTCTGGACTATCCGATGCTGGACGACCGAGGCATCACGAAATCCACGCATCAGTTCGACGGCATCGGTGTCTGGGACCGGGTCAGCAACGAGACAGGCTGGAACGCACTGCTCGGCGATGCGCGTGGTGGACCTGACGTGTCGGCGTATGCCGCGCCGGCCCGCGCAACCCAGCTTCACAACCTGCCGCCCGCGTTCCTCGACGTCGGCAGTGCCGAGATCTTTCGAGACGAGACCGTCGCCTATGCGGACGCGCTGTGGAATGCCGGTGGAGACGCCGAGCTGCACGTCTGGCCGGGTGGGTTTCACGCGTTCGACATCTTTGCGCCGCACACCGCGCTGTCACGTGGAATGATCGCCACGCGACGTGCGTGGATGTCGCGGGTCCTGGGGGATTGAGGGCTGTATGCAGGAATTGCTGGCTCGACTGAAGGCCCTCGACCCCAACGCCAGCCTGGCGCTGCGGATCATCGCGTGCTTCGATGAGCTGGTCCGGGGCGGCGTCAACATCCATGGGCTGCTCGGCGCTGCGGCCTCGCTCGCGGGTTGCGTAGTCGGCTACGCTGGCCAGCTATCGGCGCGCACCATGCGCGTCTCGCCGGGCGGCGAGATTCTCAAGGAGGGCGGAGCAGCCACGCGCGAAGGCGCGCTCGAAGCGGACGGCATCATCGTCTGGCTGGAGCGGGAGGGGTCCGCCCATGCAAACGACCAGATGATCCTGGAGCGCCTGGCGCTCGCCCTTGCCGTGCGCAGCGGGCAACAGGCGGAGGATCCATTGCGTCGGCTTGGTGATCTGCTCGACGCGGACGTCGACGTGTCGCAGCGTCGCGCGACGGCATCGAGGCTCGGCTTGGCGCCGCATCTGAGGTACCGCGTCGCCAGCTTGCCGCTCTTCGCGACGTGGAAGCAACACCGCGAGCTGCTGGAAGACGTGGTGCACTCGCCCTTCGGTCCGCTGCATGTGTGCGTGCTGCGCGCCGAGGTGAAAACCATCGACGCCATCCCCTGCGGAATCGGGGTGGCGACGGGCATCGACGACCTCCACCGGTCGTTCGCGACGGCACTCGTGAGCTTGCGTCTGTGCGCGGTCCCCGATGTCCCGGTCGTCGTCGCCGACGACTATGGCGGCCTAGTCGATCTCCTCGCCCAGTGTTCGATCGATCGACCGCTGCTCGACGCGGAGGAGCTCGAGAGCGTTATGCAGCATCCGTGGGCCGCACAGACCCTGGATGCACTGCTGCGCTCGGCGTCGATCCGCGACGCGTCGCGCATCGCCGGCGTCCACCACAGCACGATGCAGGCGCGGCTGGAGACCATGCGCGACCTGCTCTCGTTCGACCCCATGGATGGCATCGGTCGCACCCGGGTCGGCCTGGCCTTTCTTGCCTGGCGCGTGCGGCACTCGACCGCACTCGACCTCCCGCCTCCCGGCGGGCGCTAGCGTCAACCGCCAACTGGCGGGAATCACCCCGCCTGCGCGCGCCGCACGGCGGTTACCGGCGAGCGGGTGGATGGATACCGTCTCGTCGTCACAGGCAGATCACCGAAACCGCGTTGCGAGGGCCATCGTCGCAAGTACATGCAGGCATCCTGCAACCGGCACCGGGTCTGCGGCGACGACTCAATCAACCGGAGACGACAATGACAGATCTGACGAAAGCGATCGACGCTGTGCTGGACGGCGTCACGACGGGCACACCCCGCGTGCCTGGGGTATCGGCGGCGGTGACCGACCGCCGCGGCACCATCTATGAAGGCGCTCGCGGTGTCCGCAACACCGGGACCGGGGAAGCCTTCGCACCCGACACCGTGTGCGCGATCTTCTCGACCACCAAGGCCATCGCCGGGACGGCGTGCCTGCAGTTGGTCGAGGAAGGCCTTCTCGACCTCGACGCGCCCGCCAAGGAGTATGTGTCGCAGCTGGCCGACGTGATGGTGATCGAGGGCTTCGGCAACGACGGTAAACCGAAACTGCGCGCGCCTCGTCGCGACGTGACCACGCGTCACCTGCTCACCCACACCGCCGGCTTCACCTACGATTTCTTCAACGAGACGTACACGCGCCTGGCCAACGAGCAGGGCCAGCCCTGGGTGGTCGATGCGTCGTGGAAGTCGATCAGAACCCCTCTGCTCTTCGATCCGGGTGACCGCTGGGAGTACGGCAGCAACATCGACTGGGCCGGCATGGTGGTCGAGGGCATCACCGGCAAGCGGCTCGGCGATGTCATGCGCACGAGGATCCTCGATCCCCTCGGGATGACCGACACCGCGTTCACGATGACCCCCTCCATGCAGTCCCGACAGGCAACGATCCACGCGCGCGAGGATCGCGATGGCTCGCTCATCCCGCTCAACGGGGTGACGCTGCCGCAGGAGCCGGAACTCCACATGGGCGGGCACGGCCTTTACGGGACCGCGTCGGACTACGTGAAGTTCATCCGCATGTGGCTCAATGACGGCCGAAGCGACAACGGCGAGCAGATCCTGCGGCCCGAGACCGTCGAGATGGCGTCGCGCAATCATCTGCCGAAGGGAATGCACATCAAGATGCTGCCCGGCGTCGGGGCGACCTCCACGGCGGCGTCGATCCTGCCGGTGTCTAGACCCCGCCTGTCCAACGACGCGGAGTTCTTCCCCGGCATGCCCAAGACCTGGGCACTCACCTTCATGATCAACGAGGAAGACGCGCCCACGGGCCGGCCCGCCGGCGCACTGGCATGGGCCGGGCTCGCTAACCTCTACTACTGGATCGACCGCGCCAATGGCGTCGGCGGATACTGGGCGACGCAGATTTTCCCGTTCGCTGATCCGACGTCGGTCGCGGGCTTCCTGGCCATGGAGAAGGCAACTTATCAGCACGCAGCGTTGCGCGCTCGATGAGAGGGGCGGGAGCCGACCTCGTATCGGCTCCCGTAGCTCGACGTCGCAGCCGACGGGTGTTCGGCCCACGACATCTGCGGGGAGAGCCATCACATGGCGGCTCGTTTCTCCGGCCGAGTAAGCGACAAACTGAAGTCCACGACGCACCGCTTGCACGACTCGACACCGGTGCCGGCCGCCTCAGGGGCGCGGTCGTCACCTTGTCCTGCGAGCAAGGCGTCTTCAAGCGATACCGTCACTAAGGCGGGCGATACCGTCATTGCCTCGTGGCACGGCCGTTCCGATACCGTCAACCTGGAACCAGAACAGCGTTTTCCGCCTTGCCGCGGGGCCAGAATGGGGCTACATCGCTTCAGGTCATGAGGACGACCGTTGTCATGCATTGCTGTGCGACGGTATCGATGTCGGTATCCGGCGAGTTTCCGGCCAAAAAAGCTCGGTTCTTGCCTATGAAAAGTGCCCGCCTGTTGACAATAGAGTGGGAGTGACGGGCGCCTGAAAATGCTTTTGAAATCAATAGCTTGCAGTCTGTCGTTGAGCATTCGACGTGCATGATCAACGAGTCGGCGCACCTCACGGCATGCGTCTGTCCATGGTGCCGGAGACCCGGTGAAACGATGATTTGACGGTACGAAGACTGCCGCGCATCACTGCGCGGGGACACCGCAACGTCGGTGATCGGGCAGGGCTCTTGTTCGCGCGGCAAGTTGTTGTGGCGGAGCACCGAGCCCGGTCACTCTCTTCCCAGCCCAGCTTCCTGACCCGTGCGACGGTCCTTCGGCAGGCGATCGTCGCGCTCGCGGAGCAGCCAGTAGACGACGCCCAGGACGAGCGTGGCAAGCGCCAGTGCGGCAATGGTCTGCGCCTCCGTGACCTTGCTGTCCAGAACGATGAACTTTCTCGACAGGGCCAGCAATGCGATCAGCACCACGGTCTTGACCTGCACGATGCTCTCGCGGCGCAGCGCCACGCGAATGATCGAGTGCTTGAACTCGAGCGCGATCAGCAAGGTCATGATCATCCCGAACAGGCCTTGGAAGACTTCGTGATCGAGCGGATCCAGCGAGCCCGTCACGAGCAGCGGCACCACGCGCGTGAGCAGCTGAAGCAGGGCGAGCGCGATGACCAGCGCGATGATCACGCCCAGGATGAACGCGACCACGTGCTCGAAGCGCTCGTAGTGGTTCATCAGTGACCAATGCTCGCGCGTTTCCTGGAGCAGATGGCCCGCGTGTCGACGAGGTGATGGCATGGTGCCCTCCCTGCCGGTGGCAGACGCGCATTCTGCGCCAGGGCAAGGACGCCCACCCTGCCCATGGGTCCGCTCGTCGGCGGACTCAGAACTTGCCCGGTTGCGTCGGCAGGTGACCCGGCATCAGCACTTCGCCGTTCGGGCCCCACTCGACCTGCGTGATACCCGGCTCCAGCGCCTCGAGCCGACGCCGCTCCAGTTCGTCTGGACTCGGGACGGCACACGGGTCGAACACCAGTGCAGCTCGCATGTCAGCCAGCAGCTGCTGTTCGATCCACGGTTTGGGTATGTAGCGGAAGACCCCGGCCCGATTCACCGCCGCCAGCACGGTGCCGAAGTCGGCCGCTGCGCTGAGCATCATGCGCACCGTGCGCGGGTCCAGATCCCTGGCGCGGGCGAGCAGCGTCACGCCGTCCAGCCGCGGCATGCGGTAGTTCAAACCTCGTCGAGGCGGCTGTGGGGCGATCACGCATGGTGTCGGCACCACGCCTCGGTCGACCGCTGGCTGGGGTGGGGTGGCGTGTTCGCAGTCTAGGGCTTGTGCGACGCGATGCAAGCATCGGGGCCAAGCCCAGGTAAGCCTCGGGCGGCCTCCTGAGTCTCGGCGGCTGCGCCTGCGTCGGTGCCAAGGAAGTGCCCCGGAACCTGCGTGTGACGAGAGACCGCACATGGCCGGATCCGCGAGCACGTCCATCGCGCCATCAGCCGGTATTGGCTGGTATCGAGTGCTCGATGCTCGGCGGTCTCGACGTGGCGTGACGCAATTGCGATACACTGCGTCGATGAAGACAACCACCATCCCGTCCATCCGGGTCGAGCCCGACTTCCGTGCCGAGGTGGAGGCGGTGCTGGCCGAGGGCGAGACGCTTTCGCAGTTCGTCGAAGCCTCGGTGCGCGCCAGCGTCGTGCGCCGTCGCATGCAGGCCGAGTTCATCGCACGTGGGCTTCGCTCACGCGACGCGGCGCGGCGAACGTGTGACTACGTCGATGCCGATGAGGTGATCGACGGACTGCAACGCAAGCTCGACGCCGCGCGTTCGCGCTTGGCGAAGAAGCCCAAGTGACGTTCAGGGTCCGCCTGACCCGGGACGCCGAAGCGGATCTGGATCGGCTGTTCGACTTCCTGCTGGAGCGTGAGTTGCACCGCGATGGCGGTGACTTGGCGTTGCCCGGTCAAGCGATCGCTGCGCTGCGGGCCGGCATCGCCACGCTGAAGACGTCGCCGTTCACCTGCCGCAAGGCCGCGCAAAGCCCGTTCCTGCGGGAGCTGATCGTTCCGTTCGGCCGCTCGGGCTACGTGGCTCTGTTCGAGATCGAGGACGAGTCCAGCGTCGCCGTGCTGGCGGTGCGTCACCAACTCGAAGACGACTACCATTGACGAGGTCGTCTGCCTCTTGTGGCGCGTGGGCACGCGAATCCCGATACCGTCAAACGGGCCGCGGATACCGTCATCGGGCCGCGAAACGAGTAGATCAATACCGTCAATGTAGTCTCATGCGATCCCAAGCGATTCGCGTGGTTGTGCAAAGGCCACCGCCAGCGACCAAGATCGACGAGACCGAGCTCAGGACCTGCCAAAGCAGCGACGGTAAACATGACGGTATTTCGATCGCTGTGCGCTACCGAAGTGCGCGATTTACCTATGAGCGGCCTCGGCCTGTTGACGATCGAGTGGGAGTGACGGGTTCCCGCCGCCCAGGAGGCGTCGAAGGTCGCGGGCATCGGCCCCGACGATCAACCGGTGCTCTTGTGCCGGTGGCGGCGGTCGGCCTTGGGCAACTCGACGTCGGTCATCCAGGACGCGACTCGTCTCTCGAGCTTGCCGATCAGCTCGTCCAGCGCCTGCCGCTCCTGCGGCGCGAGGGCGGAGAGCAGCCGCTCGTTGAGTTCCTGCACGATCGGGTAGAGCGCTTCGAAGATCTCCCGGCCGCGGTCGTTCAGGGCAATGACCACGTGTCGCCGGTCACTGGGAACCGGGCTGCGCGTGGCGATGGCCTTGGCCACCAGTTGCGAGAGGGCCCGCGAGGTGGGGCCGGGCGGCAGCCGGGCACGCTCGGCCAGCTCCGACGAACTGCATGGGCCCTGCAGGCCGAGGATGGCGATCAGGCGCCACTCTCGCCGGCTGATGCCGTATCGGCCCTCGCAGTAGCGGACCAGCGGCTGACCGCTGTTCGCGGCCAGGCGGTTGAGGCGAAAGAGGATGAGCTCGCGCCGAGCTCCTGAACCGCTCGTGGTCACGACATGGTGCTCCTCTGCGCTGACGGTCGCGGCCGGGCGCCTGGCCGTCCTGTTCGGCGCCACCGAACCGTGCGCAAGCTTACGAGTTCGCTGGAATGGCTCGCCGGCATCCGCGTGCTGAACAAGCGCGGTCGGACAGGGAGCATCCGCAAGCCATTCTCGTCCAGCGCCGCCAGGGTGGTTTCGACGGATTGTGCAGGCGGCCCGCGCTGCCGGCCGGCGCGTGGTTTCCGCCGATGGCGGGCGGTCGAGGCCCCTGCGTCGCGGGGCGACG
>DAOMWV010000163.1:0-6780 GCA_035436725.1 Hyphomicrobiaceae bacterium | reverse complement strand
GTCAGGCGCCGAAAACAGCGTCCGTCGCCGATTTCGGCACGACCGCGCCGCGATGCTGGATGACGACGGCTGCGATGCGATGCCCGGCGAGCGCCGCTTCCGCCGGGCTGGCGCCGTTGAGGCGCGCTGCCACATAGCCCGCATTGAAGCTGTCACCGGCCGCCGTGGTGTCGACCGCATCGACGACAGCAGGGCAGGGGACGACCGTCTCCTTCCCGTCGACGAGCAGCAACCCTCCGTCGGCCCCCATCTTGAGCGCGATCTCGCGGACGCCGAGATCTGCGATGCGGCGCGCGACGGCCGACGCCCCGGCGCGCCCCCACAGCATGTGCTCGTCTTCGAGTGTCGGCAGCGCGATGTCGCTGAGACGGAGGAAACGGGCGAAAACAGCACGCGCTCGCTCGAGCCCCGACGTCGATCCGCCGTCCCATCCGCGCGGCCGGAAATTGCCGTCCATCACGATGCGCGCGCCGGAACTGCGCGCATGGTGGAGCGCGTCGGCGAACCGGTCGAGGCCGGCATCGGTATAGAGCGACAGTGTGATGCCGGAGAAATAGACGATCCCGGCCCGCGCCATCGCCTCCTTGAGTGTCGTCGCGTCGTCACCGTCGAACAGTTCGCGCGCCGGCGCCCGCTCGCGCCAGTAATGAAACGATCGTTCGCCACCCGGCGTGGTCTCGATCAGATAGAGCCCCGCATTGCGTCCGGCGACCCGCGTCACGAACCGCGTATCCACCGCTTCGGCCTCGGCTAGGGCGATGATGCCGCCGCTGTAGGGATCGTCACCGAGCCGCGTCGCATAGCCGACGCTGATCCCCGCGCGCGCAAGATAGACCGCCGTGTTGAATGTGTCGCCGCCGTAGGCGAGCGAGAACCGTCCATCGGCCCCGCGCGCGAGTTCGACCATGCATTCCCCGATCGACAGGACGGTAGCGGACGACGACGGCAACAGGGCAACTCCTCTGTATAGGACGCCCCGACATTAAGGCCGTAGCCGTGGGGTTGTCATCCGCCTCGCGAGGAGGCGTTGGTGCGGGATGGGCTTGGTCTCCACCCCGTGCGCCCGGCCAAGAAAAAAGCCCGCGACCGGCGCGGGCTTTCTCGGATGATGATCTGAGGTGATGATCGGAGCGCGAAGCAAACGCCTCGCAACCGCATCAGCGCTTCGAGAACTGGAAGCTGCGGCGGGCCTTGACCTTGCCGTACTTCTTGCGCTCGACCGTTCGGCTGTCACGTGTGAGGAAGCCGCCCTTCTTGAGAACGCCGCGAAGGTCCGGTTCGAAGTACGTGAGCGCCTTCGAGATGCCGTGACGGACCGCACCGGCCTGGCCGGAGAGGCCGCCGCCCATGACTGTCACATTGATGTCGTACTGACCTTCACGCGCCGCCGTCTTGATCGGCTGCTGCAGGAGCATCTGCAGCACCGGACGGGCGAAGTAAGCCGTGAAGTCCTTTTCGTTGATGGTGATCTTGCCACCGCCCCGCTTCAGCCAGACGCGGGCCACCGCGTCCTTGCGCTTGCCGGTCGCATAGGCGCGGCCGAGCTTGTCGAGTTTCTGGACGTGCACGGGCGCGGACGCCGCCGCCGGAGCATCAGTCTTGAGTTGCGCGAGATCGCTGAGAGATTTGGTTTCCGTCGCCATGAGCCTTAGACCTTCGCAACATTCTTGCTGTTGAGCGCTTTGACATCGAGCACGGTCGGGTTCTGCCCTTCGTGCGGATGCTTGGCGCCGGCGTAGACGCGCAGGTTGCCGAGCAGCTTGCGGCCGTGCGGCCCGCCGGCGATCATGCGCTCGACGGCCTTCTCGATCACGCGCTCGGGGAACTTGCCCTCGAGGATCTGGCGCGGCGTTCGCGACTTGACACCACCCGGATGCCCGGTGTGCCAGTAGTAGACCTTGTCCTCGGTCTTGCGGCCGGTGAACTTGACCTTGTCGGCATTGATGACGATCACGTTGTCACCCGTGTCGACGCCCGGCGTGAACGTTGCTTTGTGCTTGCCCTTGAGGCGCAGCGCGATGAGAGAGGCGAGACGACCGACCACGAGGCCGGAGGCGTCGATCAGCACCCACTTTTTCTCGACTGCGCCGGGTTTTGCGAAATAGGTTTTCATACCCGCGTGTCCCTGCGTTTGATCGGAGCCGACGAGGGCTCCTGGCTGCGACGCACCCGGCCCCGAGGGGCCGAACACGACGATGGGCGCCCGTCGGGGGCGCCCTCCGCGTCAGGTTCTACTGGCCGCGCCGGGCTTCGTCAACGCGCTTTCGATGCGTAGAAAAAGAAATAAGACATAAAAAACAAATACATAGTCATTGAGGTAGCAAGTTACCCCATATGTTTGGACGGCAGCGCATAGGTCGCGACGGCATGCGCGACCATCTCGCCGGTTTCGATGCTGACCATCTCCACCTCGCCGACCACCAGTCGCCGTCCCACCCTGATCAGTCGCACCTCGGCGATGAGATCCGCGAACACCGGCCGCGACAGGAAGGTGATGTTGAGATTGGTCGTCACCGCCTGCACCGCCGACGTCCCGAGCGTCGCCAGGATCGCCACGTACATGCCGAAGTCGGCCAATTGGAACATCGACGGCCCCGACAGCGTATTCCCCGGCCGCAAGTTCTTCTCGTGCGCGACCAGTCTGATCCGCGCGCCGTTCGTGCCGGCCGCCTCGACCTGCATCACCTTGCCGCCTGTGTGCGCCTGCGGAAACAGGTCTTCAAGAAACGCGTCGATCTCGCGCGCTGCCATAATTCCTGCCGGAAATTCGGTCGAAGGCTTGTGTGCGCCGGTCATCGTATCGTCTGTCTCGCGTCTCAGGTCTCGGTATCGGGTTCGCCGTTGGCAAAAGGTAAACGCCCGCATAAGCTTGGGCAAAACCTCCTAAGGAGTCGATCATGATGCGCTTCTTCGAAATTGGAAACGTCATCCGAGCATGCCTCTTAGCCGTCGTCCTCACCGTCGCGCAGGCGACGGGCGGTTCGGCTGACGCACAGGAGATGTTCAAGCAGGTGCCCCTCACCGAAGCCCACATCAAGGGCTTCATCGCCGCCCAGGCCGACATGATCGCCATCTCCGAGAAGATGTCGGCCGCCCCTGCCGACAAGCCGGACGAGAAAATCCAGGCCGAACTGGACGACGCCGCCAAGAAGCACGGCTTCAAGGATTTCGCCGACTACGACGATGTCGCCGCCAACATCGCCCTGATCATGGCCGGTATCGACCCGCAGACCGGCGCGTTTACCGATCCGCTGGCCGCGCTCAAGGCGGAAATCGAGGAGGTGAAGAAGGACACGACCCTGTCCGAGGCGAACAAGAAGCAGATGCTCGACGAGTTGAACGAAGCCTTGAAGACGACGGAGCCGATCAAGTATCCCGAGAATGTCACGCTGGTGACGAAGCACCGCGCCGACATCGACAAGGTGCTCCAGTAAGGGCCGACACGAAAGAGCGGGACGGGACGCATGGACGGAGCAGCGGCGAGCGGAAGCACCAAAGGGACAGGCCCGCTGCGATCGGCGCATCGGGAGGGCGTTCTCGTGCTGACGCTCGACGCGCCGAAATCCCGTAACGCCTTGTCCGAGGAGATGATCGCGGCGCTTCACACCGCGATCGACGCCGCCTCCGTCGATCCCGCCACGGCAGCCGTCGTGATCCAGGCTGATGGCCCAGCCTTCTGCGCCGGCCACGACCTGAAGCAGATGACCGCGCGCCGCGCCGACCCCGATCGCGGCCGCGCCTACTTCGCAACCCTGATGAATGCCTGCGCCGCCATGATGCAGGCCATCGAGCGCAGCCCGAAACCCGTCATCGCCGCCGTCGAAGGCATCGCCACCGCAGCCGGCTGCCAGCTCGTCGCCACCTGCGATCTCGCCATCGCCGGCCCCGACGCGCGCTTCGGCACGCCGGGCGTCAACATCGGGCTCTTCTGCTCGACGCCGATGGTCGCGCTCTCGCGCAACGTGCCGCGCAAGAAGGCGATGGAGATGCTGCTGCTCGGCGAGACGCTCGATGCGGAGGGCGCGGCCCTCTATGGCCTCGTCAACAAGGTCGTGCCCGCTGACCACGTCCGCGCCGAGGCGCTGACGTGGGCACAGAAGATCGCCTCGAAATCACCGCTGACCGTCGCCGTCGGCAAGGAAGCGTTCTACCGCCAGATCGAACGCGGCACGGCGGACGCCTACACCATGGCCGCCGAAGTGATGGTGAAAAACATGCTCGCCCGCGACGCCGAGGAAGGCATCGGCGCCTTCATTGAAAAGCGCACCCCCGAGTGGAAAGGGTGTTGAGTGGGCTGATCTGTTGCCCCGCCCACTAGATCTTTCAGAATTCATGGCTGTCCCCAATTGCAAAGGCTTTCCGACTGGGTTCGAAGCTGGGGGATGACTTTGAGCTACGATTCGCGCTCCCGTGAGCCGGCGACAGCGCACCTGCCGTTCCTGGACATCGTGAGGACGATGGCGGCGATGCTGGTGGTGCTCGGGCATGTCCGCTGGTTTTACTTCGTCGGTATCGCCGACGTTCCCGAGCCCGGTCTGCTTACCAAGGCGTTCTACCTCCTCACCGGATTGCAGCATGAAGGCGTGGTGCTGTTCTTCGTCGTCAGCGGGTTCCTCGTCGGTGGGGCGCTCTACGAAAGCATGGCATTCGGATCGTTCGACGCCCGGCGCTATCTCACGCACAGGTTCGTTCGGATCTATCTGGTTTTCGTGCCGGCGGTACTGCTGGCAGCCGTCCTCGAAGAAATTGCCCGCGTGGGCCTCGCGGACACGCGCGTCTATAGGCTCATCAAAATCGAACCGTGGACTGCCTTCGACACCGTCTGCCATATCGCCTGTCTGCAGGGTGTCTTCTGTGGAACGTCGCGCAACGGTCCACTCTGGTCGCTCGCGTATGAGTGGATCCTATACCTGGTCGCACCGCTGATCCTCGCTCCGCTCTTTGCTTCGATCTCACGTCCGATGCGCATCATCGCAGTCGCAATCGTCGTAGCCACGATATTCATGGTGCTGCCCGCACATATGCAGTGGTCGTTCTTCGTGTTTTGGGCGATGGGCATCGTCGCGCATCGACTGCTGTCGCACGATAATGTGCCTGTGTGGCTCGGTCTTGCGGGCCTCGCGCTCGTGATGGTTGCACTGTTGGCATCACGGGCAAAAATCGCTCCGCCGCTGCTCACGAGCTGCCTGATCGCCGCAGGACTGTCGATGGCGATCGCGTGCCGCCGGGTCGTTACGTGGTCCCCCGCGCCACGATCCTTTGCAGCGTTGGCCGCGTTCTCCTACTCCCTCTATGCGACGCATCTACCGGTGGGTAAATTTACGGCACAGGCGCTGGAGCGCGCTGGCCTCGTCGAACAACTCGCGCCGCCAGGCGTTGCCGTCTTCGCCGCGTTCGCGATCACGGTTTCAATTTCACTGATTGTGGCCGCCGCCTTCGCGCGCCTGACCGAAGCCAGAACGTCCGCGGTGCGGCGCGCATTGTTGGTGCTGCAATAAACCTAACGGAAAGAACAGGGACAGCTACAGCTTTCCCGTGTCGCACCGACACTCCCCAATACTCGACATCTCAACCCGGCAGAACGCGACCGTCTGCACGTGATCGGCCCAGGCCCCTCACTCCTCCGCCTGAAACGACACGAACACATTCAGGCCCACCAAACCGACCGCGATGGCGGCGAGCATCGCGAGGAAGCGCATCCCCGCGCGCCGCTCCTCGTCGATCGACGCCTGCAAGGCCATCAGTAGCGCGCCACGCATCGCGGCGCGCTTGATGCCGAAGATGTTCCGGGTTTTGTCGTCAGGTGCGTCCATCTTTTGAACAAAGCACGCCGCAGGCCAACGATCTCCTGATCTGGCGGAAACAATGATATGCTGGTTAACAGGTCGGCAGAGCCGCGCAAGGTGAAGCGAAGTCCTCGAGCATGTCGCTGCTCGCCGGGCACGAAGGAGCACTTGTCCGACGGAGCCCCGACCGCCACGCGAGCGCGCGGAAAATGCAGTGCCCGGCCATCAGCCTTCCCGTCCGCGCACTCCACTCCGGTCACGTCGTATGCTAGGTTCAGATCATGAACCACGACCGCTACGACGACACCTACATTGCCGCCGTGCTCAACGACGTGAAAACCGTCGCCATGATCGGCGCGTCCGCCAACTCCGTGCGCCCGAGCTACTTCGTCCTGAAATACCTGCTCGCAAAGGGCTACAAGGTCATCCCCGTCAATCCCGGCATCGCCGGCCAGGACCTGCTCGGCCAGAAAGTCGCCGCCTCGCTCGATGCCATCGATGAACCCGTCGACATGGTCGACATCTTCCGCGCCTCCGACGCCGCCCTCGAGGTCACGCGCGACGCCATCCGCAACAAGGACCGCCTCGGCATCAACGTCATCTGGATGCAACTCTCCGTCCGCAACGACGAAGCCGCCGCCGAGGCCGAAGCGGCCGGCCTCCGCGTCGTCATGAACCGCTGCCCGAAGATCGAGTACGGCCGCCTCTCCGGCGAGATCGGCTGGACTGGCGTCGCAACAGGTGTGCTGACGTCGAAAAAGCCGCTGCTCGGCCCCGGCGTCCAGAACCAGCGCATCCTGACGCAGAAGCCGTAATCGCGCGCCGGTCCACGCCGCATCGCGACACGGGATTCGTGATCGACAGACGATCTGGCCGCGTCATACTCTTGCCGGATCGGCAGTGCGTCATCGCACGTCGGAGCGGCGGGCAGGGCGTCGAGAGGCGGGATGGGGACGAGTGCGGCGACGGCGGCAGAGGTGACGGCGGTGACGCC
>DAOMWV010000162.1:0-6783 GCA_035436725.1 Hyphomicrobiaceae bacterium | reverse complement strand
GTCTTGCGCTTGCGCGAGGACAGGGCGGCGAGAAAGTCGTCGAACGTCGCGTAGTCGTCATTGAACCAGTGGAATTGCTGGTCGGAGCGCTGGAGCAGGTCGAGACCGGAGGAAGAGGCACCGAGGGCGGTCCATTCGTCGGACGTGCAGAACGTGGCATGGGCCGACGAGACGCCCATTTCTGCAGCAACCTGGACGACGCCGCGGGCCAGGAGTTGACGACGCTCATCGGCGCCCGGGCCGGAGCCGACGAGAAAGCGGGGACCCGGAACCGGCGTGAACGGCACGGCGATCTGTAGTTTGGGGTAGTAGCGGCCGCCAGCGCGCTCGAATGCATCCGCCCAGCCGTGGTCGAAGATGTATTCGCCCTGGCTGTGGGATTTCAGATAGGCCGGTGTGGCGCCGATGGTCTCGTCGTCGCTCGACAGCACGAGATATCGCGGCGCCCATCCGGACCTGGCGCCGACGGAGCCGGAGTCCTCGAGGCAGGACAGGAAGGCATGGGAGACGAACGGATTTGCGGTCGCGGGGTCCGGCATGGCGAGGCCGTCCCATGTCGCAGCGGGGATGGCGGCCAGACTGGGGACGACCTTGATCGCGTAGGTCTTCGACATGAATTCCCGTCGGCGGTTGATGAGGGGCCGGCTGAAGCCTCTACGCCTCGGCTGGTACATCGGTTCATAATATTTGTGCTATGTCACCCCAAGGCTCTAACTGTGGCCGATTTCTTTGCTACATTGGGAACGAACCGGGAAAACGACTGTTGTACCGGCGCCTGTCGTTCGCCGTTTCATGCCCTGGGAGTTCGTCGATGCGCTTCGCTCGCCCCATTTCTTACTGCTTTAGAGCACTAGCGGTGGCCGGCCTCGGACTTGCTCTGATCGTGGCGCCCCCGGCAGCGACGGTTCAGGCCCAGGACGGCGTCAGCGTTTCGCGGAAGTCCATTTTCCGTAACATCGTCGGCGCCGAAACGATCGAGCAGCAGGCCTCCCTCCAGTACGACCAGATGACACGGCAGGCGTTCCAGAGGCGTGCGCTGCTGCCGGAGGACCATCCGCAGGTGGTGCGCCTGAGGAAGATCGCGAGGGAACTGCTGCCGCATTCGGTCAAGTTCAACGAGCGCGCCAAGGTCTGGAAGTGGGAAGTCAATGTATTCCAGAGCCCGCAGATCAACGCCTTCTGCATGCCGGGCGGCAAGATCGCGTTTTTCACCGGTATCCTGGACAAGCTTCGCCTCACGGACGACGAAGTGGCGATGGTGATGGGGCACGAGATCGGGCACGCACTCTGGGAACACGCGCGCGAGCGGGCGGGCAAGAACATGGCCGTCGGGGCCGGGCGCGTGGTGGCGGGTCTGCTGTTCGGACAGGTCGGCGACCTTCTCGGGGCCGGTGCGGGCAGCCTTGCGAACTTGAAGTTCAGCCGCAACGACGAACTCGAAGCTGACCTGATCGGGATGGAACTCGCCGCCCGGGCCGGATACGATCCGCGCGCTGGTATCACGCTCTGGGAAAAGATGAGCCGCGCATCGCAGGGCGCGCCGCCGCAATGGCTCTCGACGCATCCGTCGGGAGATACACGGATTTCGGTCATCAAGAAGCATTTGCCCGAAGTGATGCCGCTCTATGAAAAGGCGCGGTCTCAGCGCGGCTGAGACGCGCCGGACCGACGCAGGATTACGGCATTTCCGACATGACCTGGTGCATCGCAGCCGTCTACAAGTTCACGCGTCTTACGGACCCTGGCAAGACGCGCGACGACATCCGGCAGCTTGCAGAGGCGCACGGGCTCTGCGGCACGATGCTCGTTGCCGGCGAGGGCATCAACGGCACGATCGCCGGCTCACACAATGCCATCCATGCCTTTCTCGCCACCCTGACAGCGGACTGCGAGATCGGGGCGCTCGCACCGAAATTCTCGGACGCGGCAGAGAAGCCGTTCGCTCACTTGAAGGTGAAGCTCAAGCCGGAGATCGTGACGTTCGGAGCGCCGGGCTCGGACCCGAATGTACACGTCGGGCAGTACGTCGCGCCGGAAGACTGGGACCGGCTCATCGCGGATCCCGACGTGATCCTGATCGATACACGCAACAGCTACGAATACGCTATCGGTACGTTTCGCGGTGCGATCGACCCGCAGACACGGAACTTCCGAGAGTTTCCTGCGTATGTGGCCGCCAATCTCGACCCGGCACGGCACAGGAAGGTCGCGATGTTCTGCACGGGCGGTATCCGCTGCGAGAAGGCCACCGCGTACATGCTGAGCCAGGGTTTTGAGGAGGTCTATCACCTCGACGGCGGCATCCTGAATTATCTCGCGAAGGTGCCGAAGGAGCGGTCGTCGTGGCGGGGCGAATGCTTCATTTTTGATGAGCGTGTGTCCGTCGATCACGATCTCAAGCCCGGCCAATACCGGCTTTGTGCGACCTGTGGCGGGCCGGTCGATAAGACTTCACCCGATGATGCTGCGTGCCCGGGTTGTGCCATGGAGGCGGCAGCGGCCGGGGCGGGCACCGCGACGGTGTCAGGACGCGCACGATAACGTCAGCTCTGATCCTGCGCGATGACCTCGCGTTTTCTGGCCAGCGACGGCATCAGGACCGCCAGCAGGATCGCGATGGCGAACAGAAGGCAGACAGCCGAAATCGGTCGCGTGACGAAAATTCCGAAATCGCCCTGGCTCAGGATCAGTGACTTTCTGAGGTTGTTCTCGAGCATCGGTCCGAGCACGAATGCCAGCACCAGCGGAGCGGGCTCGTAGCCGAACTTGCGGCAGAGATAGCCGAAGACGCCGAAGACGATCATGACGAGGATGTCGAACACTGAATTTCCGGACGCAAAGACGCCCACGATGCAGAATACGGTGATGAGGGGGAAGAGCACGTTGTAGGGAACGCGCAGGACCTGCACCCACATGCCGATGAGGGGCATGTTGAGGATCAGCAGCATGATGTTGCCGATGTACATGCTGGCGACGATGCCCCAGAAGACGTTGGGGTTCTGCGTGATCAGCAGTGGGCCGGGCTGCAGACCGTGGATGATGAAGGCGCCGAGCAGAAGCGCCATGACGACATTCGGCGGGATGCCGAGGGTCATGAGGGGAATGAACGCGCCGCCGGCTGCAGCGTTGTTGGCCGCTTCGGGGCCGGCCACGCCTTCTATGGCGCCCTTGCCGAACTCCTGCGGCGCCTTGCTCATTTTTCGCTCGATGGCATACGAGGCGAACGAAGAGATGACGGCGCCGCCACCGGGGAGGATGCCGAGGAAAAAGCCGAGCACCGTGCCGCGCACGATGGCCCATTTGGAGCGTATCCAGTCTTCCGTGGTGGGCCAGAGGCTTCCGATCCGCGCGGAAATGACCTTGCGCTCGACCGACTTTTCAAGATTCGAGAGGATTTCGGCAATGCCGAACAAGCCCATGACGACAGGGACGAGGCCGATGCCGTCGACGAGTTCGAGCCGGTCGAAGGTCATGCGCGGCGTCCCGGAGATGCCGTCGATGCCGATGAGCCCCAGCACGATGCCGATGCAGGCCATGATCATGGCCTTGGCCATCGAGCCATGCGTGAGAAAACTCAGAACCGTGAGTCCGAGTACCATCAGGCTGAAATACTCGGGCGGCCCGAAAGCCACGGCGAAGCGCGCGAGCGACGGCGCCACAAGCATGAGGAGCAGGATCGAGATCGTGCCGGCGAAAAACGACGACAGTGCCGCCATGCCGAGCGCGGGACCGGCACGCCCACGTTTGGCCATCTCGTGACCGTCGAGGCAGGTGACGACGCTCGCTGCCTCGCCGGGGATATTGACGAGAATGGACGTGGTGGAACCGCCGTACATGGAGCCGTAGTAGATGCCCGCCATCATGATGATGCCGGCTTCGGGCGTTCCCGCCAGCGTCACCGGCAGCAGCAGAGCCATGGCTGATACCGGGCCGATGCCTGGCAGCACGCCGACGAGCGTGCCGATGAAGACGCCGAAGAAGCAGGCGAGAAGGTTGATCGGCTGAAGCGCGACCGAGAAACCAAGGGCAAGGGAGGAGAAGACATCCATCGCTCGGCCCTCACAGGATGCCGGCGAGAACGCCGGCCGGTAGCTGGATGAGCAGCCAACGGGTCATGGCGACCCAGACGATCAGCGGCGTCACGAAAGCGACGGGAATTGCGACCGCCGGACGGACTCGGTCGACGACGAGCATCAGGACGAGCAGGAGAGCGATGGTCAGTACGACGAAGCCGATACGCTCGAAGAATACGGCGTAGATGAGCAGCAGCATGACGACTGTCAGCACGCGCCCCCAGGACGTACCGGTCCACAGATCGGCGAGAGATGGCCCGCTTTCCCGCGCCGAAGAGACGATGACAGACAGCGCGAATGCACCGAGCAGGAGGCCGATCCAGAACACGGCAAATCCGGAGCCGGGATCGTTCACCCTTCCGAGCCCGAGATCACGGCCCTGCCAGACGAGAAACGCCGCGATGCAGAGCCAGAACGTGCCGCTCCAGAAATCGGCCTTTCTCACCATGGCTATGCCTATCCCGTGGACTGCGTGAAGAGATCAGAAACGCGAGCCGCCGCCAACGCATCGGTTGGCGGACGGCCCGTATTCGGAGTGTGGCGATCGCTTCGCGGCGACGCGGACGTCCGGTCACTCTTTCTTGGCGAGACCGAGATCCTTGAGCGCCTTGCCTTCGACCTCGACAAGTTCGGCTACCGACTTCGTGTAAGCTGCCGCGTCGAGATAGCGGGGGAACATGTCGTACTTGCGGAGCGCCTCGATCACGCCCGGATCCTCGATCGCCTTCTTGAAGGCGTCCTGGAGTTTCGCGACGATGGCGGGATCCATGCCTTTTGGCCCGGCGATGCCGAATGGGCTGTCGAAAACGTAGGGATAGCCGAGTTCCTTGAGCGTCGGGCTGTCCTTCCAGACCTGCGAGCGTTCGGCGGTCCAGATGTTGAGCAGACGGAGCTGACCCGCATCGACGAGCGGCTTCCAGCCGGAGCTGTCGACCTGCAGCATGGTGTGGCCACCGAGGACGGCAGCATTCGTCTCTGCGGCCCCCTTGAACGGGACGTGCGTGACCTTGATGCCTTCCTTGGCAGCGATCATCTCCATGCCGATGTGGAGCGACGTGCCGGTGCCCGGCGTGCCATACGTGACCTTGCCCGGGTTTTCCTTGGCGAACTTGATGACATCGGCCCACGTCTTGAACTGGCTGTCGGCCTTGGCGGTGATGCCGAAGGTATAGCCGGTGAGCTGGGCGATGTAGGTGAAGTCCTTGAGCGTGTCGAAGGTGGTCTTCTGCATGATCGGGATGCGGACGACCGAGATCGGCATCTGCGAGATCGTGTAGCCATCAGGCTTTGCGGTGGCGGCCATCGTCGCGGGGCCCAAGGTGCCGGATGCGCCGGGCTTGTTGTCGACGACGACGGGCTGGCCCAGTGTCTTGGATGCATGCTCGGCCATCGCGCGCATGGCGACGTCAGAAGAGCCGCCGGCGGGCCAGGGTACGATCAGGGTGATCGGTTTGGTCGGATAGGCCTGTGCGAACACGGTGGCTGGAGCGGCGGCAACCGCAACGGCAACGGCCAATCCAGCCGCGAAAGCACGCGAAAATCGTGTGATCATAGTTCCTCCGGAAGCTGACGGACCTTGGTGGTCCGTTCGTTGCTTGCCGGAAGAGTGGCGTGATCGGACGGCGTTGTCCAGCGCGCGCGACGATTTCCGATATGCAGTTCTCAGCCCTTCGTACCCTTGGCGATGGGCTCGGCGTATTTCAGGTCAAGGTCCCAGGGGAAATAGATCCAGGTATCCTGGGACACTTCGGTCACGAAGGTATCGACGAGCGGTACGCCCTGCGGCTTGGCGTAGACGGTCGCAAAGTGGGCATTCGGCAGCATGTCGCGCACGACGCGCGCGGTTTTTCCGGTGTCAGTCAAGTCGTCTACGACAAGAATGCCTTTGCCCTTGCCGTCGCCGATGGCCTGAATGGCCGGAGAAACGGTCTTGATGACCTTGAGGTCGCCCTGGTTCGCGTAATCGTGGTAGCTCGCGACCCCGACCGTTTCGATCATGCGCAGGCCGAGTTCGCGGGCCACAATCGCGGCCGGAACGAGACCGCCGCGCGTGATGCAGACGATGGCTTCGAACGGGCCCTTGTCGGCAAGACGCCAGGCCATGGCGCGGGCGTCGCGGTGGAACTGATCCCAGGACACGGGAAAGGCCTTCGGAGACTGCGACGGTGACATGGGTGACCCCCCGGGGTGATCTCGGACCGGAGGCTCATATCCGAGGGCGCGAGGCGGCGCAATCCGGGCCGCTCGCATGTGCGGGGCGGGTGACATTTCCGGGCGGCACTGGTAGCGGAAGGCTCTCCGCGCCCTCGGGGCCGGTATCATGGAGACTGCCGCATGACCGCATCGGATACTGCAGCCCGCCTCGTGGCGCCGCTCTTTACGCCCTGGGGGGCAGGGTCGCTTCAGCTCAAAAATCGAATCGTGATGGCGCCGATGACGCGGTCAAAGTCGCCCGGCGGGGTGCCCGGTGCTGACGTCGCAGAGTATTATCGAAAGCGTGCCGCAGCCGGCGTGTCGCTCATCGTCACGGAGGGAACCGTGGTCGCGCATCCGGCGGCGGCGAACGATCCTAACGTACCGAATTTTCATGGCGAGCCGGCGCTCGCCGGCTGGAAGCGGGTCGTCGACGCGGTGCATGGCGCGGGCGGCAAGATCGTGCCGCAGCTCTGGCACGTCGGCGCCTTCGACCCGTCGTTGATCGGCATGGCCG
>DAOMWV010000161.1:0-6818 GCA_035436725.1 Hyphomicrobiaceae bacterium | reverse complement strand
GTCCTCGATCCTGAAGGGCGGGGAGCCGCCGTCCGGCGCCAGGCCCGGCTTATGAATTCGGTACGAGGTGTGTGCCGGCCGCTCGATTTCGATGGTCGACCATCCCATGCGGTTCGGGGCGAGAAAATCCTTGGTCCGGTTATCGCCGATATAGACGAACCGGTCACCCGGACGGCCGAGCGCCTGCTCGGTCAGCTCGTAGGCGCGCGGATGCGGCTTATGAAAGGCACGATCCGGCCCCAGTGCGCCGGTGTAAACAATGTGACGAAAGCGGTGCGCGATGTCGAGTACGCGCACCTTTTTCTCCTGCGTCGGGGCGTGGCCGTCGGTGATGAGGCCGAGGTCGTGTCTCCGATGGAGTTCATCGAGCACTTTCGCCGCGTCGTCGAAGAGGCTGAGCTCGGGTTCGTGGGCTCCGTAGGCGCGCACGAAACCCTTCAGCTCGGCTTCGGTATGATCCGGCTTCACTTCACGGAGGACGACACCGAACAGCGCACCGAGATGGCCGGCATCGAGCAGTGCCGTCATGCGGGCGGGATCGATGTCGACGCCGAGATTCTCGCCTGCCCAGCGCGCTGCCGCAGCGAAGCCGCCAAGTGCAAACGCGCGCTCGGGATAGAGCGTGTCGTCGAGATCGAAGATGACATGCACCGACGGCATTTCAGCTCCCTCTCATCGTTCAGTTTCAGACACGCCGGAACACCGCGTGCGCGTGCCAGACGGCCGCGCCAAGAACGAGGATGGCCACGGCCTGATGCAACAGCGCCAGCGATAGCGGCACGACGGCGAGCAACGTCCAGATACCGATCATGACCTGGACAGCGACAGCGAACGCCAGGGCCAGGGCCGAGCGACGCGCCGCCCGGTCGTCGGCGGTTCGCAGAACACGAACGACCTGCACGGCGACGAGCGCGGTCAGGACGTAAGCGCCGATGCGATGGTCGAACTGGACCGTCGTGACGTTCTCGAAAAGATTGCGCCACCAGGGCTCGAGTGTCCAGAGTCCGTTCGGGACGAAGCGGCCATCCATCAGCGGCCACGTATTGTAGGTGAGCCCCGCCTTGAGGCCCGCGACGAGGGCACCGAGGAAGATTTGCACGAACGTCGCGGCGACGACGACTGCCGCGAGCGTCCGCGAGCCCGGTGCGAGCGTGTGGAGGCGGATTTCGGTGCGGCCCTCGCGGGCGACGGTCAGCGCCGTCCACACGAGTGCTGCGAACAGAACGGAGGCGAACGTCATGTGCGCGGCGAGACGATACTGGCTGACGTCGGTGCGGTCGACGAGGCCCGATTTCACCATGTACCAGCCGAGTACGCCCTGCAGACCGCCGAGGACGAAAAGGATGCCCATGCGGGCGGCGAAACGGCCACGGATGGCACCGCGGGCGATGAAGAAGACGAGCGGGACAGCGAAGACGAGGCCGATGACGCGGCCGAGGAAACGATGGCCCCATTCCCACCAATAGATCGCCTTGAACGCGTCGAGCGACATGCCCTTGTTGACGAGCTGATACTGGGGGATCTGGCGATACTTCTCCAGGGCGATTTTCCAATCGGCTTCGGTCAGTGGCGGGATGACGCCGATGATCGGCTGCCACTCGGTAATCGACAAGCCTGATCCCGTCAGGCGTGTCGCGCCGCCGACGACGACCATGACGAAAACGAGGGCGGCCACGACGAAGAGCCAGGTCGCAATCGCACCAGCGTATTCGGGGCGGGTATCGACGGACCCGGAAGCGGGGAATACGGATGCGGCGGCCATCGGCGACGTGGTCATTTCGGGGACAATTCTCCTGTTGCGAACTGGGCGGAGACTATGACAGTAGGCATGCGCAATCCAGCCGGGGACCCTGCGACCTTTAGGGCCGGCGGTTCACACTTCCGGGAACGGGACCGAGAGGACCTATGCCGATCCAACGCCCCTGGCGCAAGCTCGCCGCCGTCGCGGCCCTTCTGGTGCTGATCTTCGTCTATTCGCTGCTGATCATGGTGTTCGCGACGAGCACGCTGCCATCGGTCGGCGGCGCGGTGTCGTTCCTGTTCTATGCGGTAGCCGGCATGGGCTGGGTGCCGTTCGCGATCCTGATCCTGAAGTGGGGCTACAAGCCCTGACGGCAGAGGCAGGATCGGGCGCCGAGATCAGGCACTCGGGCGCGAGGCGCCTCCCATCAGGCCCTGCGGCACTACGCGACGTGCGAGATCGAGGAGCGCGAAGGGAAGGCCGGAGAGCAGCACCTTGGTGTAGAGCGGGTCCTGATAGTCACCGTTGAGGGACAACCGGGGAAGCGCCACGGGATCGAGGTCGTCGCCACTGCGGAGCAGGCCCTTGCGCGTCGTCACTGCAGTCTTCATGCCGAGTGCACGCACCATCTCGAATTCGCGAGGACCGGCGCTGGTGCGGTCGCCGAAGGGATATGAGAAATGCTCGACCTTGCGGCCGAGACCGTCGGCAAGGCGGCGGATCGACTGTTCGATCTCGAATTGTGCGGCGCCGCTGCCGAGCTTGGCGAGGGCGTAGTGGCGAACGGTATGGGCGCCGATGGTGGCGAGCGGATCGGCAGCGATCTGGCGGAGTTCGGCCCAGTTCATGACGAGGTTGCGGCAGATGGACTTGTGGTCGAGGCCGGCACGCTCGGCGAGTCCGGCGACGATCGCGCGGGCCGATGTCTCGTCGACTTCACGGAGCCGCCAGTAGATCCGGTGAAACGCCGCTTCCTTTTCCGCACACGTGGATGCCGGAAGCCGCAGGCATTCGCCATCGATCTCGACTTCGACGACGTCATAGGCGGCAATGGCGTGCTCCAGTGTCAGCCACCAGAGATCGCCGTTGCCGTCGAGGAAGTCGGTCGGGGCATAAATACAGTACGGCACGCCGTAGCGCTGGAACACGGGCTGGGCATGCACGAGATTGTCGCGATAAGCGTCGTCGAGCGTGAAGGCAACGAAGGGACGCTCGTAGCGGCCGGGATTGGCGACGCGCTCGGCAACCTCGTCCATGCTGACGCAGTCGAAGCCGGCTTCGAGAAGCTGGTTGATAGTGCGCTCGAGGAAATAGGGTGTGATGCGCAGGATGCGGTTCGGAGAAAACTCGCCGGCCGATTCCGGCTCGACCTGATGCAGCGTCAGGATCGCCCCGACACCGCGCGTCAGAGGCGACAGCAGTCCATCGGCGCCGCTGTAGTGCATCGCCGAGAGGGCTGCCTTCACGTATCGCGTCGATCGCCGGCTCATTGCCTCTACCGTCCGTCGCCAACCTGGATCGCCTGTCCCAATCCGGGCCATTCGGACCCGACTGGTCGCATCGCGTGCTGTCACATGCGAATGAATGCAAGAACCATGCGGCCTTCGGACGTCCGCTGCTCACACCGTTAACGCCGGATTAACAGCGACTGCGACCAACTCGGGTCGTCGATCAACCGCGTGCTGCGAACGGACGCGTTACCAGGGTCGAGGACGGCACACCCGCACCGCGTGCGGCCAGGCGCTGCCCCCGCACGAGCGGTATGATTGCAAAGTCGGGCACCTCGAACCCGAGGAACGACCGGTCCGGCCCGTCCGGCCGCTTGTCGGACACCAGCACGCCCGCATCGAAGCGGCCCTCCATGGCAGCGAACAGACGCTGGGCGAGGTCGTGTGGAGCTGTCACGATGACATGATCGTAGGCCTCGTCGAAGGCGTCGAGTACGGCGGACGCAAGGACACCATCCGGTTCTGTCGCCGCGGCCATACCAGGCCCGACTACGTGGGCGGACGAATTGGGAAGTGCGCTGATCGCCCGCTCGACATCGTCGGATCCGGCGAGAAGCTCGGCCATGCCCGGGGATGAAGCAGCCAGGCCAGGAACCGGTTCCGTCCAGGAGACGAGCAAACTGCGCCGGCCGCTGGCGGCGAGAGCGCGAACGAGTTCCAGCGCCTCGGCGATACCGTCAACGAGCGGATTGCGCCCCGTTAGCAGCGTGCGGCAGGCATTGCCAGTGCGCGGTTGCGCGATCAGGCGTGCTGCGACCTCGATCACGGACGCGGAGACGTTGTCGCTCGTCACCGGCGCAAGACGGGCGTCCGGCGCCAGAGGCCGGTCCTTATTATTCGCTGACATGGCCTTAGGTTCGAACGGAGCCGGCGGCTGCAATTCGGCTGCTTCGACCGGAATTGCGCTCAACGTCGGGCTGATCCGATGATCAGGGGCGGCAGGAGCGAGGTTCGCGGGTGCGCGAGGGCCTACCCGTGAGCCGCCGAGTGCGATTTCGCGCATGGCGGTGAACGCGAGGCCGAGAATGAAGGCGGAGAAGGCGGCAAGCGCCGACATGGTCCCGACCTTGGGGAAGATTTTCTCGTTCGATGCGAAGGCGCGGGAGACGATCTCGACTTCGGGCTGGACGGAGCCGGCCTTGGCGGTGGATGCGGCTGCTTCGTACTGACGCTGGACGCGCTCGAGTTCGGCACGCTTCGCCCGGATCGTGTTTTCGATCTGGCCGAGGCGCGCGGTATCGCCCGCTGAGGCGACGACGGTCTTCTTCATGTCGTCGATGCGGCGGCGCACGGCCGCCTCGCGGTCGGCTGCGATGCGGGCATCGTTCGAGAGGCTTTGCACGACCTTTTCGACTTCGTCGCGGATCTGGCGCTGCAGGCCCGACAGTTCGCTCGACAACTGCCGCATACGCGGATGGGCCGGCAACAATGTCGCCGAGAGTTCGGAAATCTGGCTCTCAAGCCTGACGCGGCTTTCCTCGAGACGCGGAATGAGGGACGACTTCTGCACATCCGTATTGGCGGCGGCCGTACCACGGCGGAGCATGTCGCGTGCGGCGGCGGCACGGGCCTCGATCTCGGCGCGTGCCGTGGCGGTGCGTGTCAGTTCGGCGGTCAGTTCGCCGAGCTGCTGGTCCTTGAGCTGGGTCGATTGCAATCCGCCCTGAAACAGGTTGGCCTGCCCCCGAAATTGCAGCGCCTCCGCTTCGGCGGCAGCGACCTCACGCGTCAGACGCTCGACCTGGGGGCCAAGGGTCGTGCGAAGATCGTCGTTTTCGGTCACAGCGCGCCCTTTCAGGCTGGCGCGATAAAGCTCTGCCAGCCGGTTCGCGCATTCGGCCGAAAACTTCGCGTCCGACGTGGTGCAGTCGATGATGACGGACCGCGTCTCGCGGACCTGATAGGCGCGCACCTGCCGGTAGTAGGCCTGCAGCAGGCGGTCCTCGTCGGTCTCGTGCGGTTTGGGCAGACCAAGCCCCGCCTTGCGCAATGTCTGGGAGAACAGGTCCGGCGGCTCGAGGGCGCTGTTGAAATCGGGGCGCTTGGCAAGCCCCAGTTCCTTCGCCATCTGGAGCGCGATGTCGGTCGACATGATCGCCCGGACGTGGGTGCCCACGGCTTCCTTGTCCGGACGTCCCTGCGCATCGTTTAGGGCGCCGCCGCGGATCTCGAGTTGTGTCTGGGACAGATAGCGCGGCGCCATCGTCCCGAGCACGCCCGCCGTCGCTGCACCGACGATGCCGGCTAGCAGGACGAGACGCGCCAGCTTGCGTCCGATAGCCCGGACAACCGATCCGAGATCGATGTCATCGGTGGCCGCGGCGCGGGGCGTGGACATGGTTCTTTCCGATGCTGAGAAAACATGAAGCGACGTTCCGGATTAGACGCAGGAGGCGTTGCTTTTCCCTTAAATGTCCGAAAACGGAGCGCATCCGAAAACTTTCTTAACCACCCGCGCGCTAGAAAATACTCAGGCTGGCTCCGTGTTCGAGCCGCCCGAGGGAAATCTTCGTCATGTCGCGTGCCGCCACGTTCACCGTTCTCGCCGCTCTCGCATGCGCAGGCTGCGCATCGTCGCAGCATGAGCCCGGCATGGCGGGCGGCCTTTTGCCGGAGATCGTGGAGTCTCAGCCGGAAACCGCGATCGCCAGAGGTGCGCCGCCGCTCGTTCAGGGCTGGGCGACGTCACTCAGGACGCATGACGATACTGTTGTCGTCTACGACGAAGCCGACGCGGAACATGCGGGCGCCTATCGTCTGGATACCGGCGACAAGATCCGTATTTTCGTCTACGCGCAGCCGAGCCTGTCCCGGATCTATACGATCGATCAGGAAGGATTCATCTCGGTTCCACTTATCGGGGAGACACGCGCGCGTGGTCTGACGACACGCGGGCTGGCCGATATGATCCGGTCACGGCTTGCCCAGTCCTACGTCCGTGATCCTCATGTCACCGTAGATATCAGCCAGAACAGGCCGTTTTTCATCCTCGGCGAGGTGAAGGCCGCAGGGCAGTACCCCTACGTTCCCGGCATGACGGTGGAGGCCGCGATCGCGATCGCGGGGGGGGATTCCGAGCGCGCAGATGAACGGAAAGTTCAGATTACGCGGCGTAAGAATGGCGTGAGTGAGAAGCTGGATGCGGGGCGGGATGCGCTCGTTCGTCCAGGGGATACCATTCACATCAGCGAGCGCTGGTTCTGACGGCTCGGGGGCCGGGGCCAGGGCTCTCGATCACAAGGCCCAGTTCCGTGTTGCGTCCGAGCCGTATTCTTCACGTCCTCCGTGCCCCCGTCGGTGGTCTTTTCCGACACGTCCAGGATCTTGCCCGCGAGCAGACCGCTGCCGGCCACGAGGTCGGCGTGATCTGTTCCGATACAGGCAATGTTCTCACGGCAGAGCGTCTCGACGCCTTGAACCGCGACATCGCGCTCGGCGTCACGCGGCTGCCAATGGGGCGGGAGATCGGCCTCGGCGATTACCGGGCCTGGCGCGCCGTCGCGGGACACGCGCGCGACCTGCGCGTCGACGTGTTGCACGGGCATGGCGCGAAGGGTGGGGCGTATGCG
>DAOMWV010000160.1:0-6826 GCA_035436725.1 Hyphomicrobiaceae bacterium | reverse complement strand
CATGCGTCGAATCGATCCGCGTCCCCGAGCCCGGCACGGTGACGATGTCGATGCCCTGCCGCTGCGCGAGGGTCGGCTGAGGTGGCGCATCGGCGCGCGGTGCAGCCGTCGGTGCGTCGATCATGAGCGTCGATTGCGTCGCACGTCTCAGGGTCGACCCGGCCGGGCGGCCATGCGACCGCGACCCCAAGCGCAACACCGACGTGTCACCGGCACTCATGACGACGGGGACTGGTCCGGCGCTCCATTCGAACGATAGCGCACCTGCGGAGGAATGGTCGGCACCGGCATCGACGATCAGAACCGTCGGTCCCTCGGCGACACGAGCAAAACCGGAGGCAGCGCCGTACCAGCGTTGCGGCGGCGTCCCGAGCAGGGTCAGCGGCGGCAATGCTATGTCGTGGTCGGTTCGGCGACCCGAGAGGTGCGTCAGCTGCCCGTCACCCAGACGGAGGACACTCGCGAATTCGATCATGCGCCCGATCGTATCGACGAGGAGGCGCGGTGCGGTGCGATGCGCAACGCCGTAGAGCTGGCGGAGGGGAATGAGATCGAGCAACAGGGCCGGGATCACACGCGGATCGCGGGACAGGTGTCCGCCGTCCGACAGGATCTGCCGATCGAGTTCGGACAGCAGGGCGGCCTCGGCGCGCGCATGCATGACGGCACCATTGTCACAGGCGAGACCGGCCTGGGCCACTGCCGAGAGGGCGACGACGCGCCCCTCGTCGTCGAGTGATCGCCACTCGGAGAGCAGGTGGTCTGCGTCTCGGGCGATCTGGCGGGCGTAAAGATCATACGTGCGCGCCTGGGCCGTTTCGAGGACGAGATCGGCATGTGCAAGAAACGACAGCAGACGCCGGGCAGTCACGTCCGTCCGCGCGGCAACCGCATTGCTCGATGTGCCGTGGGCGAGCCATTCGGCTACGAGCGCACGTGTCCGGTCCCGGAACGTCAGGGCGAGATCATCTTCGGGGACCAGTGGCACATCGACAAGCCAGTCGAAACCATGCAACGCCCGAAGCCAATCCGGAGGGGCGTCGGCAACCTCCAGGGGCGACCGACCGTCGAGGGCGATGGGATGCCCCGAGAGCGTGAACCACCCCTCGGACCATTCCTCAATGAAGCAGGGATCGACGCCCTTCAGGGTGGGCGGGACATGGGCGGGGTCGCCGAGGCTGCGTCGACGCGCACCGCCGACGCGCCGGCCCGTCACGCGCCAGAGATTTTCCAACAATGCCGGCGCCATCCCCCGAACTCCACGCGCTGCGTTCCGACCGGCCGGCACGTTAGCGTGCGCTGTGCCAGGCAGCGTGTGGCCGACGTGCGCACCCGGGGTTTTCCCCAACTAATCCACAGAAAAGGGCGGTTCACATCCGTTGCGCCGGCTCGTTTCGCTGCTGTGGGCGTGATTCGTGCCACATGTGTTGTGAACGCAAAACCGATCATGTACGGACCCTGTAATCCAGTCCTGTCCAAAAGAACCCTGGCCATGCAGTTGAAATACATTCCGCGCGATGTTTCACGCTGGCTCCGGCGCGCGACCGGAACCTATGGCAAGGCCTCGGGCCGGCTCGACAGGAGCAGACCGGACAATCCGCTGCCGCTACGGCCGGAGCACATCGCCGCAACGAAAGTGTTCGCGACACGTTTCGACTACATGGCAAGTCTGCCCACGGGCGGCACAGCCGCCGAAGTCGGGGTGCAGACAGGACGGTTTTCGGCGTTCCTGCTCGAGACGGTGAAACCGCAGAGCCTGCATCTCATCGATCTCACGTTCGAGAAGCTCAACAATACGATGGTCCGGGAGCATCCGGCAGTCACGCTGCACGAGGGCAATTCCGCCCAAGTTCTGTCGACATTTCCCGACGAGTTCTTCGACTGGATCTACATCGACGCGGGTCACCTCTACGACGACGTTCGTGCGGATGCGACGGTGGCCAAGCGCAAGATCAAGCCGAATGGACTGCTCATTTTCAATGACTACATAATCTGGGCTCACCATGAAGGTTTCGCTTATGGCGTGGTCCCGGTGGTCAACGAGATGTGCGTCAACGAGGGCTTCGAGATGGTTGCCCTGGCAATGCACAACAACATGCATCTCGATGTGGCGTTGAAGCGTCGCGATTCCGGCACGCCCTGAGCATCAATCAGCGCTGACAAGCCCCAATGCTGCGAGCACTTCGGCAATACCGTCGACAAGAGTGTACCTGCCGAGTTCGGCGAGAGGCACGAAGCGCGCGTCCATGACATCGCCGCCGAAGCGTGGATCGTGACCTGGAGTGACGAGACGCCCGGTGAAGACATTCAGCACATAGTGGAGGCGCAGTGAGCCGTCCGTGTGGCGATAGATCACGTCGCGCACGCCGGCGATCCCGGTGATCTCGATGTCGAGCCCGGTTTCTTCGGCCACTTCACGCTTAGCCGCGTCGCGAACGGTTTCGCCGGGTTCCACGTGGCCGCCGGGGAAACTCCAGAGCCCGCGCGGCGCGCCCTTGCCTCTTTCGACGAGAAGCACACGGCTACGATAGACCACGACCGTCGAAACCGCGGCTTTCGGCCAGTGATCTTCGCGTCCGTTCATGGCCCACGTGTCCCAAGTGCACAAAATCGATGCTATTGTGCAGGTTCGAGGGCGGCTGCCAATATGGACCGCGACATCCAACTCCCCGATCCCCGTCATGTGCTCGCGCTACAGCCTGACATCACCGCACGAAGCGGTTCGCGCCGTTTTCAGAACGACGCGCGGGCACGACTATCCGCCTCGCTACAACATCGCGCCGACACAGCCGGTCGCCATCGTGCGTATCGGGGCGGATCACAAACGGGAGCTGGCACTGGTTCGCTGGGGGCTCATTCCAGGCTGGGTCAAGGACCCGCGGACGTTCACGACGCTCATCAATGCCCGCGCCGAAACCCTTCTCGAAAAGCCGTCGTTCAGGTCGGCTCTCAGGCACCGGCGCTGCATCGTCCCGGCGGATGCCTTTTACGAGTGGACAGGGAAGCCGGGCGCCAAGCAGCCGCACCTGATCCGGCCCCGGTCCGCCAATACGCCAATGGGGCTCGCTGGGCTCTGGGAGCACTGGCTCGGGGCGGACGGATCGGAAATGGAAAGCATGGCGATCATCACCGTTGCCGCGAACGACGCAATCGCGGCGATCCACGACCGGATGCCGGCCATTCTCGACCCCGGCGACTACGACGCCTGGCTGGACACGCGCGGGGTAAAGGACGTGCTGGCTGCGGACCTGCTCCAGCCGGCTCCTGTCGACCTCCTTACGACCATGAAAATCGGTCGTTCTATCAACAACGTACGGGCGGAAGGGCCCGATCTTCAGCGCGCCATCGAAGCGCAGGCCGATGCACCGGACGGCGGCAAACTGCTGTGATCATCACCCGGCGGGACTTGGCGGCAGGCGCCCTGGCCGCGGCACATGACGCTCCGTAGACGGCCGGCGTTGACCAAACCGCCAAGTTGCATCACCTCCCGCACTCGCTTTCGGTCGGGAAGGGCGATAGTGTTTGATGTCAACAGTTTGCCCCGTTCGGCCGATAACGGGATGATCGTGGCGTGCCCGACGGATCGCGAGAGCCGTGGCGCGCGATCCGATCCGTCACCCCGACATGGCCGGACAACTGGATTTTCCGGCCATCGGGGGACCGGAGCCCAAGATCTGAGCGCCCTGAGCGGGTGAGGAGTTCTGAGAATGGCGTATCGTGGTGACGATCTCGATTTGCGCACGCCGCGCTCCGGTCGAGAGGGCTCGATGTCGAGCGAGTATGCATCGGGGAATGCGCGCGGACGCAGCAGCGTGACCGGTGGCCTCGTCGTCGACGACACGGTGCTCGCGTGCTGCAATCATGCGTTCGATATTGCGCTCGCACATGGCGCCACGGAAGTCCGGCTCGAGCATCTGGTGCATGCGCTGACGCGCGTTCCGGAGGCGGCCAACATTCTCGAGGACCGCGGTATCCGCGAAGCGCATCTGAGGCGCGAGAGCGCGGCCGTGATCGCCTCGGAAATCCCGGTCGGGCTCGCCCACACGTCGGGTGCGCCGCGCGCATCGTACGAATTCGAGGACGTGCTGCGCCGGGCTTCAGGCATGGCCGGCGATCGCGGATCGATCGCCACCGTACACGATCTCCTGTGGGTGCTGCTGAGCTATGATCACGACAATCCGGCCATCACGCTGCTGCGCCGGCACGCGGTCAACTGGCAGTCGTGGGAATGGCCGAACCGCCGCGAGACGCGCGGCGAGGTGGTCCGTGAAATCGTTCGCGAAGTCCGCGTGCCGGAAGCGCCGCGCCGCGAAGAGCCGAGGAGAGAAGCCGTGCGTTATACCGATCGTCGTGACGAGCCGCCGCGCCGCCGCGAACCCTACCGCACCGAGCGGGTGCAACCTCAGGTGATCGAACGGGTGGTGCAGGCGCCGGCGCCGCGCAACGACGAGGTGCTCTATCGCATCGACGCGCTCGAAGGCTCGCTCAGATCGCTCATGGATCTCGTTCGCGACATATCGCTGGACGTGCGTGATGGCCGGGGTGGCGGGAGCGTTTCAGTCGACGTCGCACCGGATGCCTTCATCGATCACGTCCGCAACGTCGAAAGCACGTTCGATGATCGCCTCGCCGCACTCGAGCGGCAGATAGCGTCGATCTCGTCGGAAAACGCGCGCAACTGGTCGCAGTTCGGTGACCGCCTGAAAGCGATCGACAAGATCGCGGCCGGCACGTCGAACACCTCGGGCCTCGCCGACCTCGTGACGGAGCAGCTCGTCGCCGTCGGCGAACAGGTCCGCAGCACGGCAGAGCGCATCCAGCGCCTCGAAAGCCTCGCCGAGCAGCGCCACGCCGAACAGAGCCGCAACTGGCAGGGCCTCGGCGAACGCTTGCGCGCGTTCGAGGAAAGCAATTCGCAGCAGAAGCGCGACATGCAGGCGTCCCTGGTCGCCGCGTCCACGGCCGGAACCAGCCTGCACGCGTTCGTGTCGGAGCGCTTCCAGGCGGTGAAGAGCCAGCTCGACCAGGCGCGCAACGACGTGCCCATGGTCATCACGCAGTCGGTGCTGCCGACCATCGCGCAGGCGGTCGAACCGGTCGCGGCGAAGGTGCGCGACATCGAGATTTCCGCCGAACGACGCCAGCAGGAGATCAACCAGCAGCTCGCCTCGCACCTGCGTGCGCTCGCCGACCGGCTCGTCGCCATCGATGGCGCGGTCAAGGCGCAATCGGAAGGCGTCGCGAACGTGGCGGCGGCGCATCAGCGCGATCTCGCCGAGGTCCACGAGGCTCTTCTGAAGCTCGGCACCAACCAGCAGACGCTATCGAACAATCTCGAGCAGTGGCGTCTCGAATCCGGCGGCGATCTCGGCATCATCTCGAACCGGCTCGAACTCATGGAACGCAGCTCCGCGCGCCCCATCGAACTCATCGAGCAGATGCAGGGTGATCTCGCCAACGTGACGCAGCTCGCGCTCGCCGACTACGACCAGAACCGCCGCAGCTTCAAGACCTGGTTGTTCGGCACCAACGACGTGTTCGCCGGCTCGTGGCGCGACGAAACTGCTGCGGTGCGCGCGCGGCTCAAGGAAATGCGCGGCGGGCGGCAGAAGGCGTGAGCCGGCTGTCGGCGCGCAGCCCCTTATTCTCTGACGCACCACCATTGCAAGAGACGGAAGCCGGCCCACGCGCCGGCTTTTTCTTTTCCTGTCATCTCGTACACGGTGCGAGATGAAATCCTGCGATGCGGAAACGGAACCGCTTGCGTCGAGCGCACTGTGCCCTACTCCATCACTCGCTTTGCGAGCGGGTCCCACTGTAAATTGAGTGCCAACGCGCGCTGTACGCGCCTGCCTCCAATACCTTCGCAAACCGAGCATCTTCGAGGCGCGGCGCGTGATGCGCAGGAAAAAGGGCGGCCCGACGGCCGCCCCGCATCCGCGCTTTCCTGATCGCGCTTCGGATGCCCACTCCGCATCCGCGCTTTCCTGATCGCGCTTCGGATGCCCACTCCGCATCCGCGCGGCTCCTCTCCCCGCGAGCGGGGAGAGGAAAATGCGATGTCACTTCATCGTCGGAATCGAGAACTCGGCGCCTTCTTTCGTGCCAGACGGCCAGCGCGAGGTGACGGTTTTCGTCTTGGTGTAGAAGCGCACCGAGTCCGGACCGTGCTGGTTCAGGTCGCCGAACGCCGAGCGCTTCCAACCGCCGAACGTGTAGTACGCGAGCGGCACCGGGATCGGCACGTTGACGCCGACCATGCCGACTTGCACGCGGCTGCAGAAATCGCGCGCGGCGTCGCCGTCACGCGTGAAGATCGCAACGCCGTTGCCGTACTCGTGGTCGTTGGCGAGCGTGAGGCTCTCCTCGTAGGTCTTCGCGCGCACGACCGACAGCACGGGGCCGAAGATCTCTTCCTTGTAGATGCGCATGTCCTTGGTGACATTATCAAAGAGACAGCCGCCGACGTAGAAGCCGTTCTCGTAGCCCTGCATCTTGAAGTTCCGGCCGTCGACGACGAGTTTCGCGCCTTCCTTCACGCCGATGTCGACGTACTCCTTGATGCGCTTGGCGGCGGCAGCCGTGACGACGGGACCGAAGTCGGCGTCGGGCGAGGTGGACGGGCCGATCTTGAGCGCCTCGACGCGCGGCACGAGTTTTTTCATGAGCGCGTTCGCCGTGCCTTCACCGACGGGGACGGCGACCGAGATCGCCATGCAGCGCTCGCCGGCCGAGCCGTAGCCCGCGCCGATCAGCGCGTCGACGGCCTGGTCCATGTCGGCGTCGGGCATGATGATCATGTGGTTCTTGGCGCCGCCGAAGCACT
>DAOMWV010000159.1:0-6878 GCA_035436725.1 Hyphomicrobiaceae bacterium | reverse complement strand
GAGCACCGACGAGATGATGAGAAGAACGAACAGCGAAGGGATCGACGACCAGATTTCGAGGAACCGCTGCAGGACGAGATCGACCCGCCCGCCGAAAAAGCCCTGTGCCGCGCCCGCCGCCACCCCGATGAGCGACGACAGGATCGTGAGCAGCAGCCCGAACAGGACCGAGATGCGAAACCCGTAGATGAGACGCGCGGCGACGTCCCGTCCCTGGTCGTCCGTGCCGAGCCAGTTCCGATTGCCGACCGCCAGATATCGCTCCATCTGCCCCGGTGGCGCCTCGCAGAACTCTGCGCGTGTCGCCCATGGCGGCGGGGCGGGAAAGCCGAGACACAGCCCCGACGCCGATTTGATGCGTGGGTAGGTCTTGTTGACGGACGAATACGAGTACCGGATTGGCGGCCACAGCATCCAGCCGTTGTCCTCGATCTCTTTCGCGATCGTCGGGTCCTTGTAGTCGGTCGTCGCGAGGAAGCCGCCGAATTTCTCTTCCGGGTAGTCGACGAGCACCGGCACCA
This sequence comes from Hyphomicrobiaceae bacterium, assembly GCA_035436725.1. GTDB lineage: Bacteria > Pseudomonadota > Alphaproteobacteria > Rhizobiales > Hyphomicrobiaceae > JABFRJ01. The sequence goes on along the minus strand of DAOMWV010000159.1, from coordinate 6,357 downwards.
GAAGTTCGCCCTTGTAGCGCGCGAGGATCGGCTTGTCGTTGGCGATGAACTCCGCGAACAGCGTCACGAAGAACAGCGCCGAGAAGATGATGAGGCTGTAGTAGCCGCGCTTGTTCGCGCGGAAGTTCTCCCAGCGGCGGCGATTGATCGGCGTCAGCGTGAAAAAGCGCGATAGACGCCGGCGCGCGCCGTTCGCCCCGTCGGGCGAGCGTGAACCGTGAACTGGCGCGGGCGCGGAGACCGTATCCATCTCAGACCTCGCGGCTCTCGAAGTCGATCCTGGGATCGACGAGCGTATAGACGAAGTCTGAAATGAGGTGCACCACGAGGCCCATCAGCGAGAAGATGTAGAGCGTGGCGAACACCACCGGGTAGTCCCGGTTGATGACGCTCTCCCAGCCGAGCAGACCGAGCCCGTCGAGCGAAAAGATCTTCTCGATCAGCAGCGAGCCCGAAAAGAACGCGCTGATGAAGGCCCCGGGAAACCCGGCGATGATCAGCAGCATCGCATTGCGGAAGACGTGGCCGTAGAGGATCCGCTTTTCCCCGAGACCCTTCGCGCGCGCCGTCATCACGTATTGCTTGCGGATCTCGTCGAGGAACGAGTTCTTCGTCAGGAACGTCATCGTCGTGAACGCGCCGAGCGCCATCGCCGTGAGCGGCAGCGCCAGATGCCAGAAGTAGTCGACGATCTTGCCGGCGAGCGTGAGCTGGTCCCAGTTCTCGCTGGTCAGTCCGCGCGAGGGAAAGATCTGGAAGAACGACCCGCCCGCGAATACCACGAGCAGGAACACCGCGACGAGAAAGCCCGGCAGCGCGTACCCGAGCACGAGCAGCCCCGACGACCACGTATCGAACGGCTCACCGTCCCTGACCGCCTTCCGGATGCCGAGCGGGATTGAGATCAGATACGTCGCAAGCGTCATCCAGAGACCGAGCGAGATCGAGACCGGCAGCTTCTCCTTGATGAGATCCAGCACCGAGACGTCGCGGAAGTAGCTCTTGCCGAAATCGAAGACGAGGTAGTTGCCCATCATCTTGAGAAAGCGCTCGTGCGCAGGCCGGTCGAACCCGAACTGCTTCTCGAGGCTCTTGATGAAAGCAGGATCGAGCCCCTGCGCACCGCGATACGACGACCCTTCCCCGCCACCGACGGCTCCGCCCTGGGGCGCGACACCGTCGCCCTGTCCGCCGCCGATCCGGCTCGTGGCCGAGACGTCGTGTCCCGACACCTGCGCGATGATGCGCTCGATCGGTCCGCCCGGTGCGAACTGGATGATGATGAAACTGATCAGCATGATGCCGAGCAGCGTCGGAAAGATCAGCAGGATACGTTTGAGAAGATAGGCGGCCATGATCTGGGGTATGGACCTTTTCTGACCGTCGAACTAGGGCGTGGCCCGAAGTTTCGCATGTCTTTCCGCATCATACCACCAGGTATCGAGCACGCCGCGATCATAATCCGGCTTTGTTTCCGGCCGGCCGAACTTGTCCCAGTGTGCGATCGTGTGCGTCCCCTTGTACCAGTGCGGCACCCAGTAGTGACCGGCGCGCAGCACCCGGTCGAGCGCCCGCGCCGCAGTCGTCAGCTCGTCCCGGTTCTTCGCCCCTGCCACCCGCTCGATCAAGGCGTCGACCGCTGCCGACTTGATCCCGGCGAGGTTACGGCTGCCTTCCGTGTCGGCGGATGCGGACCCGAAATACTGCCTGAGCTCCAGCCCCGGCGTCGGAAGCATGGAAAAGCGCGAGGTGACGATGTCGAAATCGAACTTCTTGATGCGGTTCTGGTACTGCGCGTCGTCGACCCGGCGGATGGAGACGTCGATGCCGAGCGCCTTGCCGAGCGCCGGCACGTAGGTCGCGAGAACCCGCTCGAAGCTCGGCTCCTGCAGCAGGAACTCGACACTGAGCACCTCCCCCGCCGCGTTCGTCCGCCTCCCGTTCCTGACCACCCATCCGGCCTCGCTGAGCAGTCGCGCCGCCTGCCCGATCTGGGTCCGGTCCATGCCGCTGCCGTCCGACACCGGTGACACGTAGGCCGGCCCGAACACGCCAGGCGGCAGTTCCTTACGGAATGGCTCGAGCAGTACGGCTTCCGCGCTCGATGGCGTCCCCTCCGCCCTGAGTGTCGAATTCTCGAAGTAACTGTGCGTGCGCTTGTACTGCTCGTAGAAGACGTTCTTGTTGGCCCACTCGTAGTCGAACGCGAGATCGAGCGCCCTGCGGACGCGAATGTCCTGGAATTTCGCCTTCCGCGTGTTGATGAAGAACCCTTGCGTCCCGGAGGGTGTCTTGTCCGGAAGCGTGACGAGCTTGAGCCGTCCGTCCTTCGCCGCCGCGATGTCGTAGCCGGTCGCCCAGTCCTTTGCCGTGAATTCTTCGCGGAGGTCGACATTGCCCGCCTTTACCGCCTGCAGCCCGATCGAGCGTTCCCTGTAGTAGTCGAACCGGATGGTATCGAAGTTGAAGCGCCCGCGGTTCACGTTGAGATCGGCCGCCCAGTAGTCGGCGCGTCGCTTGTAGGTGATCGATGTCCCCTGCCGGAAGTCCGCTACCTCGTAGGGCCCCGATCCTAGCGGCTTCTCGAGCCACGTCTCGTCGAACTTGTTGGTGTCGTAGAACTTGCGCGGCAGCACCGGCAAGAGACCGACGATCCCCGGCAGGTCGCGCGTCTCGGTGCCGCGGAACTGGTAACGTACCGTACGTGTGTCCAACGCCTCCGCCTTGACCACGTCGCGCAGCGGCGCACTCCGAAGCGGATGGCCCTTCGACTTGATCGCGTCGAAAGTGAAGACGCAATCGTCCGCCGTGATCGGTGAGCCGTCGGCGAAGCGCGCATTGGTGCGGAGCCTGAAGGTGACCGACGATCTGTCCTCCGCCACGTCGATCGTTTTTGCGACGAGACCGTACACTGCATCCGGCTCGTCATAGGCACGCGTCATCAGCGTGTCGTAGACGAGTTCGAGCCCCTGCGCGGCGTCTCCCTTCAGGATGAAGGCGTTGAGGCTGTCGAACGTGAGAAGCCCGCCCGGCCCGATCGTGACCATCTGCCCACCCTTCGGCGCGGCCGGGTTCACATACGAAAGATGCGGAAAGCCTTCCGGATATTTGAGATCGCCGAACACCGACCAGCCGTGCCGAGCCGCCGCCGCTGCCTCGCCGACGCCGGCGAGCATCACGCCGAGAACAAGGCCGATCGCCCGGCTCCGCCTTCTCCATCCGCTCTGAACCGGCATGCGACGCGCTCCCCTGGCTGCGTGGCAATTACTGTTTCGTTGCAGGCGGTGACTGCGTCGGATCCGCCCACCAGGTGCGCGCGATGTCGATGCCGCGCGATGTGAGTTTTTCCGGCCGCCCGAACCGCGTCCAGTATGCGATCCGGTCCGCCGGCATGTGCCAGTGCGGCACCACGTAGTGGTTCCAGAGCAGCACGCGGTCGAGTGCGCGCGTCGCAGCGACGAGTTCGTCACGTGATTTGGCGAACACGATGCGCTCGATGATGGCGTCGATCGCCTTGTTCTTGACCCCGCCGACATTGCGCGTGCCCGGCACGTCGGCTGCCGCTGAGCCGAAATAGGCACGCTGTTCGTTGCCGGGGCTCTCCGATTGTCCGAAACCGCCGACGATGACGTCGAAGTCGAACTTGTCGAGGCGGTTCTTGTATTGCGCCGGATCGACCTGCCGTGACGTCACCTTGAAGCCGAGCTGCTCGAGCTTGCGCATGTAGGGCTGCACGATCCGGTCCCATGTCGGACTTGCGAGCAGGAACTCGAAGCCGATCGTATTGCCCTTGGCATCGACGAGCGCGCCATCCTTGCGTGTGAGACCGGCGGCACGCAGGAGCTTGCTCGCCTCCATCAGCCCGCGCCTGTCCTCGCCGGTCCCGTCTGTAACCGGGTTCTTCCAGACGGTCGTGAAAACCTCCGGCGGCACGTCTGACTTCACCGAATTCAGGATGTCCAGTTCGAGCCCGGTCGGCAGATCGCGGCTCGCAAGTTCGGAATTGTCGAAGTAGCTCTGGAGGCGCGTATACTGTTCGTAGAACAGGTTCTTGTTCGCCCACTCGTAATCGAAAGCATAATTGAGTGCCTGGCGCACGCGCGCATCCTGGAACTGCGGCCGGCGAAGGTTGAGCATGAACGCCTGCATGCCGGCGACCCGCGCCACGGGGATCGTCTCCTTCTTGACCCGACCCGACTTGATCGCGTCGAAATCGAAATCGATGGCCCACGCCTTCGCGCTGTTCTCGCGCCAGACGTCGATCTGCCCTGTCTTGAAGGCGCCGAAGGCCGGCAACCGGTCGCCAAAATACTCGAAGTGCAGTTCGTCGAAATTGTACTGCCCGACCGCGACCGGCAGGTCCTTCGCCCACCAGTCCTTGACGCGCTCGTAGACGACCTTGCGTCCGGCCTCGAACGACTTCACGCGATATGGCCCCGACCCCAGCGGCAGCTCGAGGCTCGACTTGGTGATGTCCCGCGCCTCGCCATTGTCCCGCTTTCCTTCCCACCAGTGCTTCGGCAGGATCTGCAATTCGCTCACGATCTGCGGCAGTTCGCGATTGCCCTTCGAATCGAAACGGAACGTGACCTCGTGCGCGCCGGTCTTCTCCACCGCAGTCACGTGCTTGTAGTAGGATTTGATGTTCTGGTTGGCGCGCGTCTGCGCCTCGAAGCTGAAGATGACGTCTTCCGGCGTGATTGGTTTGCCGTCGTGAAAGCGCGCTTCGGGGCGAAGACCGAACGTCGCCGAAGAGAAATCGTCCGGATACGAGATCCACGCCGCCACGAGGCCGTAGGCTGCAGATGCTTCGTCGGGTGTGGTCACGAACAAGCGGTCGTAGATGAGGCCGAGGCCATCGGCCGGATTGCCCTGCGCTGTGGGGAAAGCATTGAACGAATCGAACGTGCCGATTTCCGCCTGCTTCAGCACCCCGCCCTTCGGTGCATCCGGCCGCACCCAGTCGAACGCCTTGAAGTCCGGCTTCATCTTGGGCGGCGCGACCAGCGACACCGCGTGCCGCCGCTCGGGCTGGCCCTGCGCGAATGCCGGCTGCATCGCTGTCGTGGTTCCGAGGGTGAGGACGAGGGCGGCAGTAAGCGTTCGCAGTCTGGATTGCGTCATCGTCGTTCCCTGATCTCACATGAGCTGCGTCAGTCGCCGGTGCACTCTGTCGACGACATTATGGCGGTGGCGGGGAGATCACGACAAGTTACAGATTTGTCAGGATGTTTGGCACGGCCCCAGAAACGGAAAGGGCACCGCCCCAGCGATGCCCTGATACCGTAAGATTGCCAGGTCGCGGCTTATTTCGGCAGTTCGGCCGGTGTATCGGCGAGCTTGCGGAGATAGGCGAGCATGTCGGCCAGATCCTGCGCGTCCGCGACGCCGCCGAAGGCCATCTTGTTGCCGGCGATCGCACTTCTGGGATTGTTGATGAAGGCTGCCAGGTTCTCCCAGGTCCACTCGCCACCCTTGTTCTTGAGGGCATCGGAGTAGTTGAAGCCCGCATGACCGCCCACCTTCCGGCCGACGATGCCGTAGAGGTTCGGACCGACCCTGTTGTCCCCACCCTTCGTGACGGTATGGCAGGCCGCGCACTTCTTGAAGCCTTCCTGGCCGGCATCGGCGCTGGCAGTGGGCAGCAGGGCGAGCACTTTCTTTGCATCGAAACCGGCCGTCGCCGCTGCCCCGCCCGCGCCACCCGGCGCGCTCTTCGGCAGTTCGTAACCGGGCTTGACGGGGGCATGCGGAACCATGGCGATCGCGGCGAAGGTCTTGGCACCAAAGGCAAAAAGTAGGGCAGACAATGCTGCACCGGCCACCTTGTTGAGTGTGAAGGAATCCATGTCGTCCCGTAGCCCCTGAAAGCTGTCGCTCGCCACCGTGCCGGATCGGAAATCCGGGCTCAAGAAGCCAGATATACGGCTCGAACCCGCCTTGCAACAGGATAGCGGTTCGTTCTACCTCGGAAAATGGTTATGTCACATGAGCCTGCCGCCGAACCGGACCAGCCGACCATGCCGAAAACACTCGTTGCAATCCCCGCCCGAATGCAGTCGACGCGATTGCCCGGCAAACCCCTGGCGGACATCTGCGGCCAACCCATGATCGTCCACGTCTGGCAGCGCGCCATGGAGGCGGCCGTCGGCCGCGTCGTCGTCGCGACCGACAGCACCGACGTCGTGGCGGCGATCCGTGCGGCGGGCGGCGAGGCCATCATGACGCGCTCCGACCACCCCTCTGGCTCCGACCGGATCTACGAGGCGCTCAACACCATCGACCCCGACGCGGAAATCGAGCGCATCGTCAACCTGCAGGGAGACCTGCCCACCCTCGAGCCGGCACTGATCCGCC
>DAOMWV010000158.1:0-6912 GCA_035436725.1 Hyphomicrobiaceae bacterium | reverse complement strand
GTGGAAACACCAGCACCACGCAAAAGGCGAACAGCGCGAGCCTCGGCCACTCCCGCCGTTGCGGCGCCGGAAAGCGTCCGACGACGATCGCCACCGCGGCGCAGACGCCCGCGAGAAGCGCGCGCCCGAGCGCGACGAACACGGGATCGAGGTCGCGCACCGCCAGACGTGACATCGGCAGCGTCAATCCGAATATCAGGACGCCGAGCAATCCGAGCAGCAGCCCTTGCCGCGCCATGTGAGTCTGGTTTCGGTCCATTGGCCCCCCGTCGAACCGGCCCTGTTTAACGGCTCGGTCGGGATCTGTCTGCGCATGGCGGCCCTGCAACCGGCCGCGGATGGCGGTCGTAGTGCCGAGCGCGCATGAAGTGCAACAAAGCCATGTCGCTGCGCCCCTTTGCCAGCGGCGTCGGCGGCTGCGACAGTCCGGCTCGGATCGTGCCGTCGCGATGGCGCGCCCGAAGCTGTGGCGGAATGTGTCTGGAGGAACGATGACGCAATCGAATGGCCTGAACACGATGACCGGCCGCAGCGCCTTCCTCGCCCTCCTCAAAAGCGAGGGCATCACCCACCTGTTCGGCAATCCCGGTACGACCGAGCTGCCGATCATGCACGCGCTGAAGGAACACTCCGACCTCACTTACGTGATGGCGATGCAGGAAAGCCTCGTCGTCGCCATGGCCGACGGATTCTCCCGCGCCTCCGGCAAGCTGGTCGCCGCCAACGTCCACGTCGCCCCCGGTCTCGGCAATGCGATGGGCTCGCTCTACAACGCGCGCTTCACCGGCACGCCGATGATCCTGACTGCCGGCCAGCAGGAGCAGGGGCACGGATTGATGGAGCCCGTCCTGTTCGGCCCCATGGTCGAGATGGCGACGCCGCTCGTGAAGTGGGCGATCGAGGTGACGCGCCTCGAAGATCTGCCTCGCATCGTCCGACGCGCGGCAAAAATCGCAATGACCCCACCCACCGGACCTGTATTCATCTCGCTTCCCGGTGACATTCTCAACGCCGAGGCAGGCATTGATCTCCTCGCATCGACGCGCATCGAGACGAGCGTCGCGCCCGACGTCAACGTCCGTGACAAGATGATCGCAAAGATCCTCTCGGCGAAGCGACCAGTCATCGTCGTCGGCGACGAAGTCGTCAAATCAGATGCGTGGTCACGCGTCGAGGGACTGGCCGATCTCGTCGGAGCGCCGGTTTTCCAGCAGTCGATCGCCTATGGCGCCCACTTCCGCTCCCGTCATCCTCTGTTTATGGGCGCACTCACCCGCCAGCAAACGACGACCCGCAAGCAGCTCGAGCCCTACGACGTGCTCATCGCGCTCGGCACCGATCCCGTCCGCATGTCGGTATACAGTCCGGTCTCGCCAATGCCGGAACATATCGACATCCTCCAGATCGGCCTGCAGGACTGGGACATCGGCAAGAACTGGCCCGTGTCCCTCGCCGTCAAGGCCGACGTGGCGGCGACGCTCGATGCGCTCCATGGCGCCCTCGCCGAGGCCGGCGGCAGCGAGCTCGCAGCCGCCGCAGACAAGCGCCGCCAGTCGATCATCCCGAACAATTGGTCCTCGCGCCGCGAGAAGCTGGCCGCCGAAATTCTCGCGACCTCGGAGCAGATGCCGATCAACCCCGATTGGCTGACGCTCTCCATCGCCGACACGATGCCCGCCAACGGCATCCTGATCGACGAAGCGTTGACATCAGGTCGCTACATAACCTCGCTCTACGAATACCGTGATCGCTTCGGTCTCCATGGCCTTGCCTCCGGCGGCATCGGCTGGGGCCTGCCGGCCGCGGTCGGCGCGTCGCTCGCCAATCCCGATCGCCGTGTCGTGGCCTACGTCGGAGACGGCAGCGCCATGTACTCGATCCAGTCGCTCTGGACTGCGGCGAACCAGAAGCTGCCGGTCACCTTCGTCATTCCGAACAACGGCGGCTATCGCATCATCAAGCAGCGGCTGAAGGCGTTCCACGGCAACGATCACTTCATCGGCATGGATTTCAAGAACCCTTCGGTGAACTATTCCGACATGGCCCGATCCATGGGCGTACCATCGACGCGCGTGACCGAGCCTGGCCGGTTGCGCGACGCACTGAAGGCCGCAATGAGCGGTTCCGGCCCGCACCTCGTCGAGGTCATGGTCGACGGCAGCGTGTGATGAAAACGGAAACGGCGAGCCACCGGCTCGCCGTCTCGATGTCGTAGATTGCAGCGCGTGTCAGTGCAGCGCGAGAATGAAATTCCGCACGACGGGATATACTTCCGCTTCCCACTTCTTGCCGCTGAACACGCCGTAGTGTCCGACGTTCGCCTGCAGGTGGTGCCGCTTCAGATGCGGCCTGAGCGACTTGCACAGGTCGTGCGCCGCCGTCGTCTGTCCCATCCCGCAGATGTCGTCGCGTCCGCCCTCGACAGTCAAAAGCGCGGTTTTCCGGATCGCACCGGGATCGACGCGCCGTCCGCGATGCTTGTACGTGCCGCGCGCCAGCTCGGCGTTCTGGAAGACCCGATCGATGGTCTCGAGATAGAATTCTTCCGTAAGATCGAGAACCGCGAAGTACTCGTCGTAGAACTGCTTGATCCTCTCCGCCTCGTCGATCTCGCCCGCCGCGAGATGGCGGTACATTTTCTGGTGCGCCTTCTGGTGGCGGTCCATGTTCATCGACATGAAGGCGAAAAGCTGGAGAAAGCCGGGATAGACCCTGCGTCCGGCACCGGCATAACGCGATGGAACCGTGGCGATGACAGACGATTCGAACCACTGAAGCGATTTCTGCACCGCGAGTTCGTTGACCTTCGTCGGGCTTTCGGTCGGATCGATCGGCCCCGCCATCAGCACCATCGAGCGGGGCGCGGCGGGATTGTTGTCCTGCGCCATCACCGACGACGCGATCAGCGTCTGCACGCACGGCTGGCAAACCGCAAGCATGTGCGTCCCAGGGCCGATGTGTTCCACGAACTGAATGAGATAGTCCACGTACTCGTCGACCCCGAACCGCCCGGCCGAGAGCGGGACATCGCGCGCATTGAACCAGTCCGTGAGATAGACGTCATGATCCCGGAGCATCGTCTCGACGGTGGCCTTCAGAAGCGTCGAGAAGTGGCCCGACAGCGGCGCCACGATCAGCACTTTCGGGTTCGTCACCCTGCTATCCTTGCGGAAGTGCAGCAGGTTGCCGAATGGAAGGCTGAGCGCGACCTCTTCCCTGACCTCGACATCCCGGTTGCCCGACCTGACGCGCTTGATGTCGAACGCCGGCCGGTCGTGCGTGAGCTTGAACCTGGCCAGCATTTCGAGACCTGCGGCGAAGTGCCGGGGCATGCCCTTGGTAAACGGATTGTCGGCGAAGGGGAGGGAGCTTGCAGCCCATGCCCTGAACGGGGCGATGAGATCTTCCTGGAGCTGATAGGTCCGGTAGAGCATTCAGCGATAACCCCGAATAACCGCATTGCCGCAGTGCAAAACAGAGGATACAGTCTATGGTGCATCGCGAAATTGTAAAGTGGACACTCCACTTGTTCGTGTAAATTCACATCTGTTCAGGAGCTGGTGTCGAGATCCGACCATGGCTGAAGCAACACTGACGATTTCCTCCAAGAACTACTCGTCCTGGTCCCTGCGCGGCTGGCTCCTCTGCCGCATGGCCGGCCTCGATTTCGAGGAAAAGCCGGTCGCCATCGACGATCAGGACGCCCGCCAGGAACTCCTGCTTCTCTCCCCCTCCGTCCTTGTGCCCCGTCTGACGCACGGTGACGTCGTGGTGTGGGACACCCTCGCCATCGCCGAATATCTGAACGAGATCGCGCCCGAAAAGCATCTGCTGCCGAAGGACCGGCGCAAGCGCGCACACTGCCGGGCTGTCTCGGGCGAGATGCACTCCGGCTTCTACAATCTGCGGTCCGCCCTGCCGATGAACCTGAAAGCCAGGCATCAGCAGTTCAAGATCTTCTCGGGCGCCCGGCCGGACGTCGAGCGCATCAAGACCATCTGGACCGAATGCCTCAGGCAGTATGGTGGCCCCTACCTTTTCGGCGACGAACTGACCATAGCGGATGCCATGTACGCTCCGGTCTGCACCCGCTTCCACACCTACGCAATTCCGCTGCAAGGTGAACTCGCCGCCTACAACGAGCGTATTCTCGACTGGTCGTTGATGCGCGAGTGGAAGTCTGCCGCGCTCGCCGAGCCCGAAGAAATGATCGAACTCGAAGTCGAGTTCTGATCCCGCCTTGATCGCGAGGGCTCGGGTGTCCGAGGCGGCCGCTGGAACCATTCTCGTTGATCGAAGTTGTCGTCACGAAGCGCAAGCTCGTGTCGAAACGGAGATCATTCCATGAAAAACGTTCTGTTGTGGCTGCTCGGAGTTCCTTTGTCGGTCCTGCTCGTCCTCAACCTCACGGGGGCTCTCTAGTCCGGCATCAGCAGTTCCGCTCACCCCACCCTTCGTTGAGTTCGAGTGCCAGTAGTCGCTCGCTTGAAAGGTCGAGCGAGCCGACCGGTCGCAGCGAGGCCTTGTACGATGCAAGCTCTGCAACTTGCTTCCGTGCTGCCTCGACTGCGATCGCTCGCGTGACAGCAGTGAAACGGATCTTCGTCCCGGAGGTGAGCTGCGCGATGCGGCTGTGATCGGCACTGATGACGGTCGCGATCTTCGGATAGCCGCCCGTGGTGCCTCGGTCCGCGAGCTGCACAAGCGGCTCTCCCGTGCCCGGAACCTGGATGGATCCCGTCGCGATCCCGTCCGAGACGATGTTGAACCCCTTTTCGTTGTGCTCGATCGGCGGTCCAGCGAGCCGAATGCCCATGCGGTCGGTCTGCGTGGTGATCGTGTATTGCTCGCTCAGAAATGTCGCGATGCCGCGTTCGGTGAAGAAGTCGGCCTGTGGTCCGAGCATCACCCGGATCGGCTCGTCGCGCGAACTGGAACGCGGTTCGGGCGCCGCGAGTTCGGGTCCTTTGATGTCGGCGGCCGCAACCGGCAGTCGGTCGCCTGGCTGACAGGCACGCCCGCCGATGCCGCCGACGCGCCCGCGCGAATGCAGCGCCCGAGATCCGAGTTGCGGCTTGATGTCGAAACCGCCGGAAACCGCGAGATACATGAAAAAGCCCGCCCGCACCGAGCCCACCTCGATGTCCTGACCCGGCTCGACCGTGACCGACGTCATCGGCGCCAGCGCATCACCGTCCACCTTCATCTGACCGCCCGCACCGACGAGCGCGAGCCGCAGTCGTCCACCCTCGACCTTGAACCTGGCGCCGAGCACCGCCATTTCGACAGCCGCCGTATCCGGCGCATTGCCGACGAGAAGGTTGGCACGCGCCATCGACACGCGATCCATCGCGCCGGCCGGCCCTAGACCGAAGCGCTGATAACCGAACCGTCCGCGATCCTGGATGCTCGTGCCGGGTCCACACGAAACGACGACGAGCGATGTCATGCGGGTATCAACTCCACGATAGGATCGCCGTGTTCGGCATCACGTCGCAATTTGTCCCACTTGCTCGCGTCGATAGGATTGAAAACGATTTCGTCGCCCGGCTCGAACAGTGTCGCCGGATCGCGCTGGGCCATGAACGTGATCGCGGGCGTACGCCCGAGCAGGTGCCATCCCGACGGCATCGCGCATCCTGCGACGAGCGCCTGGATGCCGCCGATCGAAACCGTCCCCTCCGGCGTCATCAGGCGAGGGTTGAGCCGCCGCGACGTGGCGATGCGCGGATCCAGCCCACCGAGGTAGGTATACCCCGGCATGAACCCGATCATGTAGACGCGATAGAGGCCGCTCGAATGAATATCGATGACGTCGGATGCCGTCATCTTGTGGCGCTCTGCGACATCTTCGAGATCGATACCGAACTCTCCGCCATAGACCACCGGAACACGCCAGCGCCTGCCGTGCACGCTCGCGACATCGAGACCGGCGATCATCGTGCGGGCGTGCGACACGAACGCGTCGTAATCGAAAACGAGAGGATCGACCTGCACCATCAGGGATCTGTACGTCGGCACCGTTTCGACCACGCCAGGGATGGCTGCGGCCCGCACCGCCGCGTCGAGCGCAAGCACGCGCGCGTTGAGCATCGGGTCGATCGAGTCTCCGAATTCGATGACGAGCGCAGCATCACCCGCATCCAGGAATTTCGGCTCACTATGTACGGACATGTCGGAGATTTCGTTCCATCTGGTATCGTGTTTCGGGCAGAGTCGATGCGCCTCTTGGTCGAACGAGCTACTTCTTGAGCGCCTGCCGCTCGTTCATGCGGTCGATGTGGTAGCGCTGGAAGTTCGGAGATGTTTCATAGGTCTTCGTTCGCACGAACGAGAACAGATCTGCGAACGTCGCGACCCCGAATGCGAGCGGCAGTCGCTCGACCGCTTCGAGTTCCCGCCCCCATTTGCCTTCGAGGCCCTTGAGGTCGTCCTTGAAGAAGACGATCGTCGGCGTGAAGGCGATGCCCCACCGCTCGGCGAGTTGCTTTTCCGTCATCTTCTTGCCGTCGAAGTCGGTGACTTCCCGCGCCCCGAACAGGTTCAGGCTTATGATCGAGAAGTTTTCGCGGACATAGTCGTTGACATACTTCACCGACAGCACGTCCTTGTGCATCTTTGTGCAATAGATGCAGCCGCGCTGCTCGAAGATCACGGCGAACCGCTTCCCTTTGTCCTTGGCCTCGTTGAGATCTTCCTTGAGATCGAGGAACGAGTCTGTGAACCAGGTCTGGTGATAGAGCCCGTCGTCGCCCAGTCTCGGTTCGACGCGCGGCGTCTCGGGGCCGCTCAGCGGAATGGCGGGGCCACTGCTCGAAGCGGGTCCCGGCGCCAGCGCCAGCACCGCGGCGATCGCCCAGGTAAGAATGCGCAGCTTCATGGTCGAACTCCACGAAAAAACGGCACGGATTT
>DAOMWV010000157.1:0-6924 GCA_035436725.1 Hyphomicrobiaceae bacterium | reverse complement strand
GCCGGCGGACGTCCCGGTGGTCCGGGCGTGCGTCCGGCACCCGCTGCGGCGGCAGGTGCGGTTGCCGATCCGCTCGCCAAGAAAGGTATCGATCCGGCCCGTCGGGCGCGACCAGCGACAGAGGCCGAGGACGACGACGTCCAGGTCAAGAAAAAGGGCGGCATCAAGATTCTCGTCAAGGCTCCAACCAAGGCGCCCGACGAAAAGAAAGAGCGCGTCAAGCTCACCATCAACAACGCATTCGACGAGCATCAACGCGAACGGTCATTGGCATCGCTCAAGCGCAAGCGCGAGCGCGAACGCCTGAAGGCGATGGGTGTTCCGCAGTCGCGGGAGAAGATTTTGCGCGAAGTCGTCATTCCGGAAGCGATCACCATTCAAGAACTCGCCCACCGCATGTCCGAGCGGTCAGTCGACGTGATCAAGCTGCTGATGAAGCAGGGCGTGATGCACAAGATCAACGACGTGATCGACGCCGATACGGCTGAACTGATCGTCACCGAGTTCGGTCACACCGTGAAGCGCGTGTCGGAGTCGGATGTCGAGGAAGGTTTCATCGGCGAGAAGGATACCGACGAACTTCTGGTGTCGAGAGCTCCTGTGGTGACCATCATGGGTCACGTCGACCACGGCAAGACGTCGCTGCTCGACGCCATCCGGAAGACGAACGTGGTCGCCGGGGAAGCCGGCGGCATTACGCAGCATATCGGCGCCTATCAGGTGTCGGCACGGGACGGCAGCAAAGTGACGTTCATCGACACGCCCGGCCACGAGGCGTTCACCGCCATGCGTGCGCGAGGCGCAAAGGTGACGGACATCGTCGTGCTGGTGGTCGCGGCCGACGACGGCGTCATGCCGCAGACGGTGGAAGCCATCAATCACGCCAAGGCGGCGGGTGTGCCGATCATCGTGGCGATCAACAAGATCGACAAGCCGCAGGCAGATCCGAACCGGGTCCGCACCGAACTGCTGCAGCACGAGATCGTCGTCGAAAGCATGTCGGGCGAAGTACTCGAAGTGCCGGTTTCGGCTCTCAAGCGGACGGGTATCAACGAACTGCTGGATGCGATTTCGCTGCAGTCGGAAATCCTGCAGCTCAAGGCCAATCCAGAGCGGTCGGCGGAAGGTTTCGTGATCGAGGCGAAACTCGAGCGCGGCAGAGGTCCGGTCGGCACGGTTCTCGTCCAGCGCGGTACGCTCAAGGTCGGTGACGTGGTCGTCGCCGGGCATGCGTGGGGGCGCGTGCGCGCGCTCCTCGACGACAAGGGCGAGCCGGTCAAGGAGGCCGGGCCGTCGGTGCCGGTCGAGATCCTCGGGTTCGACAGCGCACCGGAGGCCGGCGATCAGTTCGCGGTCGTCGAGAGCGAGCAGCGTGCGCGCGAATTGACCGATTATCGCGTGCGCAAGCGTCGCGAGACGCTGGGTGCGGCGAGCACGGGCCGTACGCTCGAACAGATGATGCAGCAGCTCAAGGAAGACGGAAAGAAAGAGCTGCCGCTCGTGGTCAAGGGCGACGTTCAGGGCTCGGTCGAAGCGATCGGTGGCGCTCTGGCGAAGGTCGGCAACACGGAAGTCGGCGCACGGCTCGTTCATTCGGCGGTCGGCCAGATCACGGAATCCGACGTGGCACTTGCCGTGGCGTCGAAGGCGATCATCGTCGGCTTCAACGTGCGCGCCAATGCTCAGGCGAAACAGGCCGCCGAGGCCCAGGGCATCGAGATCCGCTATTACAACATCATCTACGATCTCGTGGACGATGTGAAAGGCGCGCTCTCGGGCATGCTGGCGCCGACGAAGAAGGAAAACTTCCTCGGCTATGCCACGATCAAGCAGGTGTTCAACATCTCGAAGATCGGCAAGGTCGCGGGCTGTCTCGTCACAGACGGCAAGGTCGAGCGGGGCGCGAAGGTGCGTCTCCTGCGCGATCGCGTCGTCATCCACGAAGGCACGCTGTCGATCCTCAAGCGCTTCAAGGACGACGTCAAGGAAGTGCCATCGGGACAGGAATGCGGCATGGCGTTCGCCAACTATCAGGACATCCGCGAGGGCGACGAAATCGAGTGCTTCCAGGTCGAGATCATCCAGCGGTCGCTTTGATCACAGGGCGTCTCAGCAGTAAGGCGGCAGGCTCCGATCGGGGCGTGCCGCTTTCCAGTTCCGGGATGCGGACGTGAAACCGTTTCGGCTCGAAAGATCTGATGTCGCGGCGTGGGTGCATCTGCCGCGAGAGGCGGGCGGGCGGCGCAAACTCGCGATGATCGTGCCGATGGTTATCATCGGTGCAGCGCTCGGATTTCTCGATCATGACACGCGGTCATTGCCGGAGCGGGTATTCGGGAACTGGTCATTCGGTCGCGAGGCGATCGTGGTGTCGCTTGCAGCTTTGGCATGGTTTGTGGTGACGACGATCATGCTCACGAGGATTGCGCGAAGACGGATCGCTGCTTGGCGGTTGCCGGAGACGGAGACCAAGGTCCTTTATGATGCGGACGGCGTCACGGTCGATGAGGACGGTCGGTCTCGTCACCGGCGCTGGGGCACGCTCAGGAAGGCGACGGCCGGGAAGGCGCACATCTTTCTCAGTGCGTCGGAGGACGACGTGATCATCGTGCCGCAGCGCGCATTCGAGACCGAGGCGGAGATGGCTGCGTTCGCAGCGTTTGCAGAAGAGCGTATCGCAGAGGCAGAGTTCGAGACGAGTTCGACATGACCAAGAAAAAAGGCGGCGGTAGTGCCGCGCCGACGCAGCGGATGCTTCGCGTCGGCGAGATGATCCGGCACAAGCTGGCGGAGATGCTGACGCGCGGCGACGTGCACGATGACGTGCTGGCGTCGCATGTCGTGACCGTACCGGAGGTCCGGATGTCGCCGGACCTCAAGCTCGCCACCGTCTACGTGATGGCGCTCGGCGACAAGGACACCGACAAGGTGATCGCGGCGCTCGAACGCAACAAGCGTTATCTGCGCGGGGAGGTCTCGCACGCGGTCAATCTCAAGTTCGCTCCGGATTTGAGGTTCAGGCGCGACGAGACGTTCGACGAAGCGGGCCGGATCGATGCGCTGCTGAACAGCCCACGTGTGCGACAGGATCTGGACAAGGGCTGATGGGCAAGCGCAAACGCGGAAAACCGGTTCACGGCTGGGTCATCCTCGACAAGCCTCTCGAGATGACATCGACGCAGGCGGTGGGATTCGTCCGGCGCATGTTCGATGCGCAAAAGGCGGGACACGCCGGCACGCTCGATCCGCTGGCGACCGGGGTGTTGCCGATCGCGCTCGGGGAGGCGACGAAAACGGTTCCTTATGCGGTCGACGGGGACAAGATCTACCGTTTCACGGTGCGGTGGGGTGTCGAGACGACGACCGACGACCGGGAGGGAGCGATCGTCCAGCAGAGCGACACGCGGCCGGCGCGCGAGGCCATCCTCGCGTTGCTGCCGGAGTTCACGGGTGACATCCTGCAGACGCCGCCGCAGTTCTCCGCGATCAAGATCGACGGGGAGCGGGCCTACGACATCGCGCGCAGCGGCGAGGACGTGAAGCTCGAAGCGCGCCCGGTTTCCATCGACGAATTGCGGCTCGATCCGGAAGGCGATGCAGATCATTCTGTATTCACGGTGCGATGTGGGCGCGGGACCTACGTCAGGGCGCTGGCGCGGGACATGGGGCGGCGGCTCGGCTGCTACGGTCACGTGGCGGAACTGCGCCGGACGCTCGTCGGTGCGTTCTCTGAGGAGCGCTCGGTCACGGTCGAAGAGATCCGGGCGGCGGCGGAAGCTGACGATGGCGGTGTCATGCTCGCGAAGCTCATCGAGCCGGTGCATGCGGTGCTCGAGGATCTCACAGGGCTTGCGGTCACGCCGGACGATGCGGGGCGGCTCGCGCGCGGGCAGGCCATCCTGATCCGAGGCCGCGATGCGCCGATCCTGAAAGGCGAGGCGTATGCGACCTGTCGCGGGCAGATCGTGGCACTCGGCGAGCTCGAGCGGGGCGAGTTCGTGCCGACGCGAGTTTTCAATTTCGGCTGACGACGGGTGCGGGCGGCGGTGCGGCCTTGCGAGCGCGCTCGCGGAGAAATGTATAGAGACCGGCGGCGATGATGATCGTTACGCCGAAGACCGTCGTGAACGACGGCAATTCACCCCAGACCACGTAGCCGGCGAGAACTGCCATCGGGACGATGGTGTAGCGGAACGGTGCGACGACAGAGAGCGGTGCGCGCTGGGCAGCGATGATCGAGCAGTAATAGCCGCAGGCCACGGCGATCGCGGCGGCGACGAGATAGGCCCACGTGAGCGGGTCCGGCATGGGCCATGGGCCTTCGGCGAGGCCGAGGAAACACCCGGCGATGGCGACACCGCCGGCCGTCGTCGCCGTGGTCAGGATCGCCGGTATCGACTTGTCGAGCTTGCGCGTGGCGATGTCGCGGACGACGATGGAGGCGACGCAGGCGAGGCCGGCGATGGACCACCAGTTGAAGTTGGCGGTTCCGGGCTGCATGATGATGATCGCTCCCAGAAAACCGATTGCGGTTGCGGCCCAGCGGCGGATGCCGACCTGTTCGCCGAGGATGAGAGCGCCTGCGGCGGTCATGGCGAGAGGCAGGGTCTGGATGATCGCGGTCAGGTTCGCGATCGGCATATTGGCGAGGGCCGGAATGAAGGTGAGCGCTGCGCCCATCTCGCCGAGCACGCGGATGAACCACGGCCATGACATGCGATCGCGGAGATATACGAGATAGCCGAGGGCGATCGCGGGCACGATGAAGATCAGGAACGAGAACAGGCCGCGCAGGGCGATCACCTGACCCGTCGGCAGGCGTTCTGTCGACAGCTTGGAAAAGATGTCGGAGAAAATGAAGAACGCCATGGCGCCGACCATGGCGACGATGCCGGCCAGGTTGTTCGCGGCGGTATCCTGTGTCGCGACAGTCTGGGTCATGAGTTGCGCTCTGTGGTGTCGACGTATGCGGCTGTGGATGCTGTTTCGGTCTGCGGGGATGATTTCTTGAGTTGCTGCCGGCGCAGAGAATAGATGCCGGCGGCGACGAGAATGACCATGCCGATCCACGACCAGAAGGTCGGAACTTCGCCCCAGATCGCGAAGCCGGCAATGATGGCCCAGATGAGCGAGGTGTAGCGGAACGGGCCGACGACGCCGATCTCGCCGTTGCGCATGGCGGTGACGAGCCAGGTGTTTGCGCCGACGAGGAAGATGGCGGCGACGACGAGATAAGCGGTTGTCGTCCGGTCGGGCCAGATCCAGGTTTCGGTGATGCCGAGAGCGAGGCCGGAGGCGGCGAGGCCGGCTGCTGATGTCGCGGATATGGCGATCGACGATAACGACGATGGCAGGCGACGCGTGATGAGGTCACGAACGACGATGCCGATGATGCAGATAATGGCCATCACCTGATAGACGGACAGATCAAGACCGGGACGGACGATCATGAGCGCGCCGATCAGGCCGACGACGGCGGCGGTCCAGCGGCGCCAGCCGATGGTCTCGCCGAGGAAAACCGCTGCACCTGCCATGATCGCGAGAGGGACGAGCTGGAGTACGCCGGCGAGATCGGCGATCGGCATGCCGATGAGGGCGAAAAGATAGCCGGCGGAGGCGACGATTTCGGCGAACACACGATAGATGACGCGGCGGTCTTTAAGTATTGCGGGGTCGAAGGCCGCGGACGTGAAGCGGAAAATCGCGAGGAAGATCGCGCCGGTCACGACACCGCGAAGGAAAATGCTCTGTCCGAGCGGCAGGCGCTCCATAACGAGCTTCATGAGGGCATCGTTGGCGATGAAGCAGGCGTTGGCCGCGATCATGGCAAGGATGCCGCGTGTGGTCGGGCTCATTGGGCTGCACGCCTCGCGAGGCGGCGCAGCTTCTGCTCGCGCAGCAGTGTGTAAAGACCTGCGGCGGCGACAATGGCGATGCCGGTGAAGGTCGTGGCGTCGGGAATGTAGCTCCAGACGAGATAGCTCAAAAGAAGCGACCAGAGGATGGCCGAATAGCGGAACGGGACGACGGTCGAGACGTCGCCCGAGCGGATGGAAATGACGACGAAGGTCTGGCCGAGCAACATGCACAGCGCAGGGATGACGAGGAAGGCGAAGTCACCAGCAGTCGGCCATATCCAGGTCTCGAATGGCGCAAGCAGCAGCGCACACAGCGAGATCGCGGTCGTGGCGGTGGCGGTCACCAGCACAGTCGGGATGCCGACAGGCAGTTTGCGGGTGACGAGGTCGCGCATCGTCGCAAACAGCACGGCGCCCACGACGAGCAGGGAAGCCCAGGAAAAGGCGGACGAGCCGGGACGAATGATCAGCAGGACGCCGAGGAGGCCGACCACCGTCGCGGTCCAGCGGCGCCAGCCGACCTTCTCGCCAAGGAACAATGCGGCGCCGGCAGTGACGAGGAGCGGGTTCAACTGGAGAATGGCCCCGGCATCGGCGAACGGTATGCGTGACAGACCGGACTGAAACATGAGCGAGCCGCCGGCATCGCCCATATTGCGCATCATCAGAAGTTTCTTCGGGATCTCGGCGAGCTTGTGGACGGTGTTCTGGCGAAAGGCGATGAACCAGACAATCGGCATGGCAATCAGGCCACGCAGGAAGATCGCCTCGCCGGCCGGCAAGCGCGTACTGATGAGCTTCATCATGGCATCGCCGACGACGAAGGTGGCCATGCCCGCGAGCATGGCGAAGATGCCGCGCAGGTTGGCCTGAGGCGTCGTCGTCGCCGCTGGTGTCGGTTCTGGCACTGGAACTCAAGCCTCCGCGCCGTGACTTCGTCAGAGGTCGGGAGCGCTTCGGAGGTTGGTAATGTGTCGCGGGCGCGCGGGGAAGTGGCGCGGGGCGATAACAGGCGCGCAAAACTGTAGAGCGGCGGGCATGCGCCGGTTTATCCACAGTGAACGAC
>DAOMWV010000156.1:0-6965 GCA_035436725.1 Hyphomicrobiaceae bacterium | reverse complement strand
CGGGTCGGCTGATGCGATGTTCAGGATCGTGGCGCGTGGGGAAGTGGAACTTGATGCGGAAGTGCCGGAGACCCTGGTCGGCCGCATCCGTGAAGGCCAGCCAGTGTCGGTCGAGACGAGTGGCGGTGGCACTTTCACGGGCAAGGTGAGGCTCGTGTCGCCGGAGATCGACCGCGCCACGCGGCTCGGCCGGGTTCGGGTGTTCCTCGGGGATGATCCGCAGCTCAACGTCGGCGGTTTTGCGCGCGGGCTCGTCACCGTGGCGCAGTCGAGCGGTCTCGGCGTGCCGTCTGGCGCAATCATGTACAGCGGTACAGGTCCCGTGGTTCAGGTCGTCAAGGACGGCAAGGTCGTGACGCGGCCTGTCGTGGTCGGACTGGCTGCGGGTGGACGTACCGAAATCAAGACCGGACTCGCGGCGGGCGATCTCGTCGTGTCGCGCGCTGGCACGTTCCTGCGTGAAGGCGATGCGGTGCGGCCGATCCTGCCGGCGCAAAAAGTTACGGAGACGACACGATGAACTTCAACGTCTCCGCCTGGTCTATCCGCAATCCGGTTCCGTCGATCGTGCTGTTCCTCGTGCTTTCGGTGCTCGGGGTGATGAGCTTCAAGCAGCTGCCGATCACGCGGTTCCCGAACATCGACGTGCCGATCGTGCAGGTGCGCGTCTACCAGTCCGGGGCCGCTCCCGTCGAACTCGAAAGCCAGGTGACAAAAAAGATCGAGGACGCGGTCGCCTCGGTCAACGGGCTGAAGCACATCACGTCGACCGTCACGGAGGGCGCGTCGGTATCGACGATCGAATTCCGTCTCGAGGTCGATGCGGACAGGGCGCTCAACGACGTCAAGGATGCGATCGCGCGGGTGCGTTCGGAGCTGCCGCGAACGGTCGAGGAACCTATCGTGTCCCGGCTCGACATCGAGGGCCTGCCGATCGTCACGTATGCAGCGCGCGCGCCAGGCATGACGCCGGAGCAGGTTTCCTGGTTCGTCGACGACGTGGTCATTCGTGAACTGCAGGGCGTCAAGGGCGTCGGTGCGATCGAGCGCGTCGGCGGCGTCGAGCGTGAAATCCGCATCTCGCTCGATCCGGACCGGCTGGCGTCGTACGGCATCACGGCAGGTGACGTGAACCGGGTAATCCGAGCGACCAATGTCGATCTCGCAGGTGGTCGCGGTGAAATCGCCGGGCGCGAGCAGGCTATCCGGACACTCGCCGGAAAGGCGAGTGTGGAGGCGCTTGCGGAAACGATGATCCCGCTGCCGCGCGGACGAAAGGTGCGCCTCGACGAACTCGGCACGATCACGGACACCTACGTGGAGCCGCGGACGTTCGCCACCTACAATACGCAGCCGGTCGTGGCCTTCTCGATCACGCGCGCGAAGGGAGCGAGCGATACCGTCGTATCGGAGGCGGTGCAGAAGGCGGTGGATGCGATCCAGAAAAAGCATCCGGAAGTTTCGCTAACCAATATCGACACGACGACGACGGCCGTGCGCGGTGCCTACGACAGCACCATGCAGACGCTCATCGAGGGTGCGCTGCTCGCGATCGCGGTCGTGTTCCTGTTTCTGCGCGACTGGCGAGCGACACTGATAACGGCGATGGCGCTGCCGCTGTCGATCTTCCCGACGTGGTGGGTGCTGGACGCGCTCGGGTTCTCGCTCAATCTCGTGTCACTCCTCGCCATCACGATCGCGACCGGTATCCTGGTCGACGACGCGATCGTCGAGATCGAGAACATCGTCCGGCACATGCGACAGGGGAAATCGCCGTACCGGGCCTCGCTCGATGCTGCCGACGAGATCGGGCTTGCGGTGATGGCGATCACGCTGACGATCATCGCCGTGTTCACGCCCGTGAGCTTCATGGGTGGTATTGCCGGGCAATACTTCAAGCAGTTCGGTCTCACGGTCGCGATCTCGGTGTTCTTCTCACTTCTCGTCGCGCGACTGATAACGCCGATGCTGGCGGCCTACTTCCTCAGGGATGCGGGGCACGAAGAAAAGGAAACGCGCTGGCTGCAAGCGTATACGCGGCTCGTGAAGTGGTCGGTGGCGCACCGGTTCAAGACCGTGTTCCTCGGTCTGGTCATATTCGCGGGTTCGATCGGTTCGTTCTTCCTGCTGCCGTCCGCATTCATTCCGCCGGACGACTCGGGTCGTGCGCTGCTCGCGATCGAGCTGCCGCCAGGGACGAAGCTCGAAGATACTCGGAAGATCACGAATGGGATCACCGAGCGCATCCGTGAGCGTCCGGACGTCAAGAGCGTGTTCGTCAACGGCGGGCGGCTCCTCGGTTCCGGATCGGAAGTCAGGAAGGCGACGCTCGTCATCAATCTCGTCGACAAGAAGGACCGCAAGCTCAACCAGACGCAGATCTCCGAGGCGATCGGCGCGGATCTCGCCGACGTGCCGGACATCCGTTACTGGTTCCTGAGGGACAACGGGCAGCGCGGGTTCGCGCTCGTCGTCACCGGGCGCGACAGCGAGGGGATCAACCGGGTTGCGGCCGAACTTGCGAGCCAGGCGAAGCGTGTCGTCGACCGGAAGGGCGTGCCGATGCTCACCAACGTGGTGTCGACGGCCGAACTCGACCGGCCGGAGCTACGCGTCAGACCCAAGACGGAAATTGCAGCCGAACTCGGCGTGACGACGGATGCGATCTCGGAGGCTGTGCGGATCGCGACAATCGGCGACATCGGGGCCAACCTCGCCAAGTTCAACATCGACGAACGCCAGATTCCCATCCGGGTTCAGCTCGAGGCAGATGCGCGTGCAAGCTACGCGACGCTCGCAAATCTGAAGGTTGCCACGTCGTCGGGCGCGTCGGTGCCGCTGTCGAGCGTTGCCGATCTCGAGCTGTCGCAGGGCGCGACGTCGATCGAGCGTTACGATCGTCAGCGCCGCGTCGTCATCGGTGGCGATCTCGTGGGCACGACGCCGTTGGGGCAGGCCGTCGAGGCGGTGTTGGCCCAGCCGGCGGCGAAGAACCTGCCGGCCGGTGTCGAGATCAGGCAGTTCGGCGATGCCGAAATCATGGGTGAAGTGTTCCAGGGCTTCGCGACGGCGATGGGTGCCGGCATCATGATGGTGTACGCGGTGCTCGTGCTGCTGTTCGGCTCGTTCCTGCAGCCGATCACCATCCTGTTCTCGCTGCCGCTGTCGATCGGTGGCGCCATCGTGGCGCTGGCGATCACCGGTCAGCCGGTATCGCTGCCTGTCGTGATCGGCATCCTGATGCTGATGGGGATCGTCACGAAGAACGCCATCCTTCTCGTCGACTTCGCGGTCGAGCGGATCGCGGCGGGGATGACGCGCGCTGAGGCCATCGTCGATGCCGGCCGCAAGCGCGCGCGGCCGATCGTGATGACGACGATCGCGATGGTTTCCGGCATGGTACCGGCGGCGATCAATGCGGGTTCGGGTGGCGAGTTCCGCGTGCCCATGGCAATCGCGGTCATCGGTGGCCTCATCTCCTCGACGATGCTGTCGCTCGTTTTCGTGCCGGCGGTCTACTCGGTCATGGATGACATCGCGCAGCTCTTCTGGCGCATCTTCGGCCGCTTCGTCGGACCATCCGACGAGCCGCAGACCGGGCACGATGCGGTCGCCGAGACCAGACGTGCGCTCGTCGACGAGCCGCGTGAGGCACCCGTGCGGCGGATCGCGGCCGAGTAGGTGGTACGCATGGGCGAGACGCCGCTGAGGATCTGGCACCGGCTGTCAGCTCTGCTGATCGGCACGTTTATCGCCGTGCACATCGTCAATCATGTGGTCGGGCTCGCCGGGCAGGAGCAGCACGTCCGGTTCATGGCGGCGGCGCGAACGGTCTACCGTATGCCGCTCGTCGAAGCTACGCTTCTGCTCGCGCTCGGATGGCAGATTGCAAGCGGTGTCGTGCTGCTGCGGCGGCGGATCGCGTCACTCGACGGGCCTGTCGCGTGGCTGCAAGTGGCGTCTGGAGCGTATCTCGCCTTCTTTCTCGTCGTGCATGTGGGCGCCGTTCTTGCCGGTCGTTGGCAAGGTCTCGATACGGATTTCCGGTTTGCCGCGGCGGGTTTTCACGTGTCGTACTGGCCGGTTTTCTTCGCGCCCTATTATGCGCTGGCGGTCGCGGCGCTGTTCACGCACATCGGCTGCGCCGCGCACTGGTATCTGAGGCGGCAGGGCGATACGAGCCACCGGGTCGTCTCCACTTTCGTGGCAACGGGCGTGGGGCTCGGTATCGCCGTGGTGCTGGCGCTGGCGGGGGTACTCTACGAGGTCGATATTCCGGCGGTGTATCGGAAGAGTTTTCCGGGTGCGTGAGCGCCACCCCGCTTCCCTCGCTGCTGAACAACACTCTTTTCACGGATTCGTTGCGATCGGGGGGTATGGCCACTATGTTCGGTTGAGCGCCACGTGGTGGCGGGTTTGAAGGAGTATCCCCTATGTTCGATGCCAAGAGCCTGATCGAGATGATGATGCGGGGCGCCGCGCCGCAGCAGCCGCAGGCGCAAGGGGGCGGCGGTGGTCTTGCCGACATCCTCGGCAAGATGATGCAGCAGGGTGGCGGCCAGCAGGGCGGGCAGCAGCAGGGTGGTGGCGGCCTCGCCGACATTCTCGGCAAACTCGGAGGAGCAGCCGGAGGCCAGCAGGGCGGCCAAGCCGGCTCGCAGGGTGGCGGCCTCGGTGACATTCTCGGCAACATTCTCGGTGGTGGCGCGGCTGGTGGTCAGGCGCAGCGGCCCAACATCCAGGGTGGTGCGCCGGGCGGCGGTGGCATGGGCGGTCTCGAAGACCTGCTACGCAAGGCTCAGCAGCAGATGGGCGGCAGCGGCCAGGGTGGCCAGGGCGGCAGCCTGATGGACATTCTCGGGCAGGTGCTCGGGCAGGCGACCAGCGGCGTCAAGGAAGGCGCGCGGCGCATCGACGACGCGACTGGAGCTTCCGGGCATATCGGCGGCGCCGTTCGCGGCGCCACGGGACAGTCACCCGACGACATCCTCGCGCAGATCAAGGACTGGGTATCGAAGAACCAGATGGGTGCGGGTGCGGCAGCCGGTGGTCTCGGTGCGGTCGTGCTCGGCACGAAGACGGGTCGCTCGCTCGCCGGGCAGGCGATCAAGCTCGGTGGTCTCGCTCTCATCGGCGGGCTCGCCTACAAGGCGCTGCAGAACTATCAGGCCGGCAAACCAATCATTTCGGGGCCCGACAGCAATCTGATGCCGGCGCCGCAGGGGTCGGGCTACGACGTCGGTGCGGTGACGAACGAGAGCGCCACGCTCTATATCCGCGCCATGATCGCCGCAGCTGCGGCAGATGGCCGGATCGACGCCAACGAGCAGCAGAAGATCATCGGTAGCCTGAAGCAGGCCGGTGCCGACGCAGAAGCGGAAGCCTTCATCGCGCAGGAACTCAACAGCCCCGCGACGACGGATGAACTCGCCAGCAGCGTATCGAGTGCCGAAGAGGCGGTGCAGGTGTTCACGGCGGCACGAATCGCGGTCGACCTCGACACCGAGGAGGAGCACGCGTTCCTCGTCGATCTCGCCAACAAGCTCGGCATCGAGGGGCGGCTCGCGCAGCACATCGACGCGGCGGCGCGCCAGGCAGCGTGAGACCGGACCGTCACACGCCGGTTGCGGCGTGATGGCACGTCACGACAACAACCGCCTCTCCCTCAAAGGAGAGGCGGTTTTTTCGTAGTGAGAATGTGCCGGTTCAGTTGATCTGGGCGGCGCGGTAGCCGGCGGCGATCGCCTCGGCCTCGGTGCAGAACCAGCGTTTGCCCGAGCCGGTGCCGGCGCCGTCCATGCGCACGCGGTCGTACCAGGGGCTCCACGGCATGTGATAGATGAGGCCATTGCGACCGGCATTGCCCTTGATGGCGCAGCCTTTCGGTGCGCGGTCGTCCGCCACGTCCCAGGCGTTTCGTCGATAGTCCCAGGCGGGTGTGTTGTCCGCCGTCCAGATGCCGCGCCTGGCGGCACGCGCTTCCTGTTCGACAGCGACATAGGTCGAGGAGTAGCGGACGAATGCCCAGGCGAGGCCCTCGCGCACCATGGTGGCGTTGATATCGACGCCACCGGCGTAGCAGACGCCGAGTACGCGGCCGAACTTGTCGGAACCGCGATTGTCGCATTCGACGGTGCGGCCTTCGACGAGCTTGCGCAGGTGATCGGTTGCGGAGTTGCCACACGCCCAGCTGCCGATGAAGCGGCGATGGCAGGTCTGGCCGCTTTCGGGGGCGTCGATGCCTTCGAGGCGGACGCGGGTCGTGCCGACGTCGATCGTGTCGCCGTCGACGACGCGGGCGATGCCTGAAAACCGGTCGTGGCGGGGCACGGGAGCCGAAGCGCTCCGGGCCGCGTCGGACGGCGTCGGGCGGAGGACTTCGATCGAACCGATCGCGAGCAGCGCGAGCGCCACTGCCGATGCGATCCTGAGACGGAATACATGGGTACGCATGCAGCCGGAATCGCTGATTCGGGGGGCGAAGCGGAGGCCAAGGCGTGGCGGGATTGCGAAATGCGGTGGAGAGACCGCGAACGTCGTTCCCGGGCCACATGCCGCCGACGCCGCGCCAGCGTCACCTGAGTGGGCTATCTGATTGCCACCTATGCGTCCGGCAACGGGACGACATTGGAGATCCGGCGGTTACACGGGATCGTCAGGTGTGGGAACGACGCTTCGAAATTGGTAGGATAGGAAGCGAAAAACCGGAGCCAAGTCATGACGGACAGTCTTCAGACACTCGATGTGCTCGGAACGGCGGCGGCGGCGTGCCTGCGCGACGGCCGGGTCGCGATCGCGACCATCATCGACACCTGGGGTTCGGCGCCGGTTCCGGTCGGCGGCCAGATGGTGATCGACACCAATGGTGCGTTCCAGGGTTCGGTTTCGGGTGGCTGTGTCGAAGGCGATGTGATCGCGGAGGCGATGGAGCTGCTCGAGACGGGCGGTGGCCGGCGTGTGCTGAG
>DAOMWV010000155.1:0-6991 GCA_035436725.1 Hyphomicrobiaceae bacterium | reverse complement strand
CTCTGGGACGGCACGCCGTTATCGGTTTCGATCGAGAGCGGAACGGGCCGCGAAGCCACGCTTGCAAGTTCCCGCCTCATCGCCCCCGACGGGTTTCGCGATGGATTTCGCCAGTTGCTTCAAATGGATCGCGACGACCGCAACCGATAGTGGATACGGCGCCCCCGGATCGAACGCACCCTCGGGTACGGTGGACGCCGCCTCGTTTGTCTACAAGCCGATTCCGCGATGCTGAATTTCCCAGGAGCGACCCACGTCGTTCTTGTGCCGGTCCTGCCGCAATCGCTACCATACGTGCATGTCAATCGTGCTGCGTCTGCGATGTCCCTCACCATTCAGCAATTTTCTCTACGCGATTTTCTCGCCGGACCCTCCGAGTTCGTCATGGCGCGCTATCAGCGTCACTACGAGTGGACGCGGCTCGAGATGTCGCAGCTGCTCGCCGATCTCGACGACGCCAGTGAGCGGGGCAGGGGGCGTCCGTCAGGTGGCTATCATTTCTTCAATTCGATCATCGTCTATCCCGAACAGGGCAGTCGCTTCCAGGTTGTCGACGGCCAGCAGCGCCTGACTTCCCTCGCACTGGTACTGGCGGCCGCGCGCGCCGTGACGCTGGATCCGCTGACGCGTGAAGCGATCGACGGCGCCTTGCGTTCGCCGACCGGATCGGGCTCGCGCTTGACCTTGCATCGTGGTGACGACAATGCGCTGCGACCGCTGCTGCTCGACCCCGCCGCGATCCTTTCGTTGCCGGCGGTCGGACGGATCGGCGAACGCCCCGGCACCGAGCGTTTGTGGGTGAACGCGCGCCTCGCCCTCGACTGGATGCGCGGTTATGGCGAAGCCGAGCGCACCGTACTGGTCCGCTTCATCCTCGAGAACACTCGCTTCGCCCGCATCCTCGTCGAGGACGAGGACGAGGCCTTCCGCATTTTCGAGATCGTCAACAGCCGTGGCCGGGACATCGCCGCCGAAGACGTGCTCCGTTACGCCCTCATCGAGTACGCCACCACCGATACCGACCGGCGCAGCCAGTTGCTGGCGATGTGGGATCGCGTCGAAGCCGAACTCGGCGCCTCCGGCATGAAGCGCTACATCTCGAGCTGGAAGGCACGCGCGACCGGCGGCGAGCGTGCCCGCGGGCCCCTTCACAAGGTGGTACTCTCCACGTTCGGCTCGCCCGGCGAAGCGCAACGTTTTCTCGAAACCGAACTCGCCGGCGACGTGGCGATCTACCGCGAGATCGACGAAGCCGACGTCGCCATCCCGCCATCACCGGAAAAGACCCGCATCGACGCAGCACTTGCCTCGATGCACCTTCTTCAGACCGGCGAGCAGATGGGCGAATGGCTGCCGGGCGCCATCATGATCATCGAGGCATTCCGCAACTCTCCTGCCGAGATGCGGGACGCCATGGTCGCCCTCGAACGCCGCGCCTGGTATTACTACGTCTGCGCCGACGTTAAGGCTCGCGCCGAGGATCGTCAGTCCGACTTCGCCCGCGTCGTCCAGACCATGACGCGCGGCGCGGATCTCTCGCGTCTGATCGCACGCCTGCGTCTCGATCAGGACGAGCAGAAGCGCATGTTCGAGAAGTTCGCCGGCCGCATCGACAACAAATGGATGCCGCTGCGCTCCCTGCTCGTCCTCCTCGAAATGCATCTCTCCGGTCTCACGCGCCGGATCGCGCGCTCGAGTGTGACCGTCGAGCACGTCCTTCCGCTCTCCGCGACGCGCAAGGGCTGGACCGATCAGTTCGGCTCCGACCCCGACCGTATCGCCGCCTACGCCCTGAGCATCGGCAACCTGTGTCTCGTGCCCTCGGCCGTCAATCGCGAACTCGGCGACAAGATCTACCGCTCGAAGCGCAAGATCATCCTCGCCTACGATCTGGCGAAGACGAGCGCGCTCGCCGCCGACATTGCCACCACCACCGACTGGACGCCCGACGTGATCGGCGCACGATCCGCCCGCTTCGTCGATACGCTGTCCGAAGTATTCGGCATCGACCCCGCGATCCGCCGCACATGGTCGCCGCCCACGGGCTGACAGTGCGACGCAGGCCCTGCCGCGTCGTCCCCCGCCGCCTATGATCCGCCCTCGCCGGTGACGGCGCCAACGAAATGGAGTCGGAACGCTGAGCGCTCCGCCTCCGCCGTGTTTCGTCGTCTCTGCGTGCCGCTTCAGCGATCACGCCCGCGCCCGGCCGCTCACTCGTCCTTCTTGCGAGGGATACCGGGCACCGACCCGCCACCGGACGACCTCGGACGCTTGTCCTTCGGCGCCGGAATGGCCGGCTTCTTCGGCGGTGGCTCGATCACTTCGGCAACCGTCTCGACATCGTCGCCGTCGTCCTCGCTCGACTTCGGCTTTTTCGACGGATCGGCGGGAAAGTAGTCCATCGCCAGATGCCGCTTCAGGCCCTCGCCCTCAAGCCGGATCTTGACGAGCCCGCCATGCTCCAGCTTGCCGAACAGAACTTCGTCGGCAAGCGGCTTCTTGATGTGCTCCTGGATGACACGCGCCATCGGACGCGCGCCGTACTTCTCGTCGTAGCCTGTCGTCGCGAGCCAGCGCGTCGCGTCCTCCGTGAGCTCGATCGTGATGCCGCGATCGGCGAGCTGCGCCTCGAGCTGGAACACGAACTTCTCGACCACCTTCATGATCACTTCGAGCGGCAGGTTCGCGAACGGGATGACCGCGTCGAGACGGTTGCGGAACTCCGGTGTGAAGAGGCGATTGATCGCCTCGTTGTCGTCCGACGCCTTCTTCGACGAGCCGAACCCAATCGCACTCTTGGCGAGATCCGACGCACCCGCATTCGTCGTCATGATGAGGATGACATTGCGGAAGTCGACGGACTTGCCGTTGTGATCGGTCAGCTTGCCGTGGTCCATGACCTGCAGGAGGATATTGTAGAGGTCCGGATGCGCCTTCTCGATTTCGTCGAGCAGGAGCACGCAGTGCGGATGCTGGTCGATGCCGTCTGTCAGAAGCCCGCCCTGATCGAACCCGACATAGCCCGGAGGCGCGCCGATCAGCCGCGACACCGAGTGCTTCTCCATGTATTCGCTCATGTCGAAGCGCAACAGTTCGATGCCCATCAGCGCGGCGAGCTGCTTGGCGACTTCCGTCTTGCCGACGCCCGTCGGCCCTGAGAACAGATAGCAGCCGATCGGCTTCTCCGGCTCCCTGAGGCCCGCGCGCGCGAGCTTGATCGCACTCGACAGCGCCGTGATCGCCTGATCCTGGCCGAACACGAGGCGCTTGAGGTCCTTTTCGAGATTGACCATCACGTCGGCGTCCGACTTCGTCACGGTCTTGGGCGGGATGCGCGCCATCGTAGCGACCGTCGCCTCGATCTCCTTCACGGTGATCTTCTTCTTGCGGTTCTTTTCCGGCACGAGCATCTGCGACGCGCCGGTCTCGTCGATCACGTCGATCGCCTTGTCCGGGAGCTTGCGGTCGTTGATGTACTTCGCGCTGAGTTCCACCGCCGCCTTGATCGCGTCGTTGGTGTACTTGAGCTTGTGATAATCCTCGAACACGGGCTTGAGACCCTTGAGGATCTCGATCGCATCCTCGACCGTCGGCTCCTTCACGTCGATCTTCTGGAACCGCCGCACCAGCGCGCGGTCCTTTTCGAAGTGCTGGCGATACTCCTTGTAGGTGGTCGAGCCGATGCACTTGACCGCGCCCGACTGCAGCGACGGCTTCAGCAGGTTCGACGCGTCCATCGCGCCGCCCGACGTCGCCCCCGCCCCGATGACGGTGTGGATCTCGTCGATGAAGAGGATCGCGCCGGGATGGTTCTCGACCTCCTTCATGACCGCCTTGAGCCGTTCCTCGAAGTCGCCGCGATAGCGCGTGCCTGCGAGCAATGCGCCCATGTCGAGCGCGAAGATGGTCGAGTCTGCCAGAACTTCAGGCACTTCGCCGCGCACTATTTTGCGTGCGAGGCCTTCCGCGATGGCCGTCTTGCCCACTCCGGGATCACCGACCAGCAGCGGATTGTTCTTTTGCCGCCGGCACAGCACCTGGATCGTGCGCTGCACTTCCGCCTCGCGCCCGATGAGCGGGTCGATCTTGCCGTCGTTGGCCTTCTTGTTGAGATTGACGCAGTAGGTCGAAAGGGCGTCCTGCTGCCCCTTCTTCTCCTCGCGCGTATCGGACGACGACGAGGACGATTCCTCGTCCGCGCCCCGCACCGGCCGGCTCTCGCTCATGCCCGGCCGCTTGGCGATGCCGTGGCTGATGTACTGCACGGCATCGAAGCGCGTCATGTCCTGCTCCTGCAGGAAGAACGCCGCGTGGCTCTCACGCTCGGCGAAGATCGCGACGAGAACGTTGGCGCCGGTCACTTCCTCCCGGCCCGACGACTGCACGTGCACGACCGCCCGGTGGATGACGCGCTGGAAGCCGGTCGTCGGCTGCGCGTCGGTCGACCCGGTTCTGACGAGCGCCTCGAGTTCGGTGTCGATGAACTCCGTGAGCCGCGTCCGCAGCTGGTCGAGATTGACGTTGCACGCCCGCATGACGGCGGCCGCATCGCGGTCGTCGATCAGCGCGAGCAGGAGATGCTCCAGCGTGGCCTGCTCGTGATGTCGCTTGTTGGCGGCCTCCAGTGCGCGGTGGAGTGCGGCCTCGAGACTTTGCGAAAATGCTGGCACTCGCGTCACTCCTTTTCCATGCGGCATTGCAGCGGATGCTGGTGCTGCCGGGCAAAATCCATCACGTGCGAGACCTTGGTCTCCGCGACTTCGAACGTGAACACGCCGCACACTCCGATACCCTTCTGGTGCACGTGCCACATGATGCGTTCGGCTTCCGCCCGGTTCTTGTTGAAGAACCGCTCGAGGACGTGCACGACGAATTCCATCGGCGTGTAGTCGTCGTTGAGCAGGAGCACCTTGTAGAGATTCGGCCGCTTGGTCTTCGGCCGTGTCTTGGTGACGAGTCCCGTCTTGCCTTCGTCGCCCCCGCCCGGTCCTTCCGGTCCGGTCGGCCCCGCCGGCCCCTGTGGTCGCCGCGCCGCCGTTGTGACAACGCGACTGCTCCGGTCGGTAATGACGGGCAGGCCTTTCGTTGTGCTCGGTGTCGGGTCGTGCGATGCGGTCATTTCGGGTAGTCCAGCATGTCGGCTTGGGAGAGTTTAGTGCGAGATCGCGGCTGCCTGCAAACGATGCTGGCGAGACCGCGTCCGACATGCATCTCGACGCCATCTTCAGAAATCATTGCTGATAAATATGCACGAAAAAGGGCCCGGCAAGTGCCGGGCCCCTGGTATGGTGTCTACTGTTCGCGCCGTGACCGGCGAAACAATTAGCGAGCCTGGTTGAAGGCGCGCTCGACGGGCTTGTAGGCCTCTTTGGTGAGGTCCTGGAACATCGAGCCGAGCTTCGTCATCTGCTGCACGTAGTCTTCGTACGCGCGCTTGGCATAGTTCGTCTGGATTTCCATGGCCTGGTCGATCGACTTGGCGCCGAGCAGCTTTTCGAACGTCTGCGTGCCTTCTTCGAAGGAACGCTTGGAGTAGTTGGTCATTTCGGCGGCAACCGTCTGCCAGTTCTTCTGCCATTCACCGAACAGCTTCATGGAAGCATCGACGTTGGCCTGACCGAATTTCTGGAAGTCCTGGAAGTTGTTGGCATTGAACATGGCGTGACCTTTCATGGCGTGTAAGTCGAGGTGATACGGCTGAAGATCCCTGAGCTTCAGCAATTCCTGAGCGACCGGGACAGCTCTGTACCGCGTCGCAACATGGGCGTTATATGTGCATCGCAGCATGAATGTCAATCGCGTTGTGCGCTGCACAACGAACATTAGACTAAAGTCTAGTCCGTGTCGGTGCGGTCCGCCCGGTTAACGATCCCTCAGAGCCTGTTGGTTAAGCTTGTTGCCCGAATAGGTCGCGGTCGGGACACAACTGTTCTTTTCCGGTCGCAATAGTGCCCGATTGGCTTGGCAAGGAACACGCGTTCGTGAGCCGCGACCTGCTCAGCTTCAAGGCAGGGGGCCTCGGACATCGGGGGCCTGAGTTTCATACGAGGAATCTGTGATTACGGACTGGGCAAGGGGGGATTTCGGGTCCGCGCGATCGTCGCTGCATCGCGTCGCCGGTCTTGCCATGACCGTGGCCACTGCCGGCCTCGTAATGCTCGCCCCCTTGGCGACACCCGCCGCCGCAGCACCGCGACAGGCCGCCCTGGTGATTGACGCCAACACCGGCGCTGTCATTTCCTCACACGAAGCCGACGAACCGCGCTATCCGGCCTCGCTGACCAAGATGATGACGCTCTACGTCCTCTTCGATCTCGTCGAGCAGGGCCGGCTCACCTACCAGAGCCGCATCCGCATCAGCGAGACGGCCGCGAGCCAGCCCCCGTCGAAACTCGGGCTCGAACCCGGCTCCGAAATCTCTGTGATCGATGCCGTCAAGGCGCTCGTGACGAAATCAGCCAACGACATCGCCGTCGCCGTCGCCGAGCGCATCGCCGGCAGCGAGCAGAAGTTCGCGGCCCTCATGACGCAGAAGGCCCGCGCCATCGGCATGACCCGCACCGTCTTCCGCAACGCCTCGGGACTTCCCGACGATGAGCAGGTCACCACCGCGCGCGACATGGTGACCCTCGCGCTCCGCCTCCAGGACGATTTCCCGAAGCATTATCCGCTGTTCGCCACGCGCGAGTTCCGCTTCGGTGCCAACACCTACCAGAACCACAACACGCTCCTCGGCCGCTACGAAGGTATCGACGGCATCAAGACCGGCTACACCCGCGCGTCCGGGTTCAACCTCGTCAGCTCCGTGCGCCGCGGCCAGAAGCACATCGTCGGTGTCGTCATCGGTGGCAAGAGCGCGGCGAGCCGGAACCAGACCATGCGCACGTTGCTCAACATTGGTCTCGTGCGTGGCTCCAATACGAAGACCCGAGTCCCCGCCCGCGCCACGGCGGTTGCCGCCAGGAAAAGTGCGCCCGTCCGCGCCCTCGCC
>DAOMWV010000154.1:0-7167 GCA_035436725.1 Hyphomicrobiaceae bacterium | reverse complement strand
ATGAAGGCATTCCGTGCCGACAGCTACCTGTGGTTCCAGCTCTCGGAAAACACGTTCGACTCCTACATGATGATCCAGCAGCGCAAGAAGCTGCTTTGATCGGCGGCTGACGATACGAGCGAGGCCCCGGTTCGCCGCCGGGGCCTTTTCGTTTTCAGGATACGGCGGTTCTTTATCCGGCAGAGGGCGCCTTACGGTTGGCAACGAGACCTTTCGCAATGGCAGGATTTGGCGTTACAGAAGCCCAAGCTTTTCTCGACGACCGCGCCGGACTTTGGCTCGGCGAACTGCGCCTCGTCGTCGATGCTGTTACCGACGACGGTGTCATGGTGAGGCTGCGATATCGCGATCCGCTTGCGTCTGCCGATGGCAGGGTCGGGCCGTCGGCGCTCGGTGCGGCCGCAGAAGGGGCCATGGCGCTCGCGATCTCGGCGCCGTCCGGGAAGGTGCGGGCGATGCGGCTCGTGGATCAGACGACGAATTTCATCCGCGCGGTCGAGCGTTCTGATGTCGTGGTCGCAGGCCGGGTCGTTCGCCTCGGGAAGTCGATCGCGTTCGCGGCCGCTGAAATCAGGCTTGTCTCGACGAACGAACTCGTCGTGCGGTGTACCGGGACGTACGCGCTGGCGTGATCGGCCGAGGGGGGCTACCCACGCTCGAGTTCGCGGATCATGTTTTCGATGCGCCGGACGTCGGCAATTCCCTTGATGGTATCACTGCGTTCGCGGCGGTCACCGTCGCTGTCGCGCGTCGACTGATAGACGAGCTTCAATGTGCCGGTACCGTCTCCGTCCTCGGTGCGAACGATCTCTAGAACATCATTCGGCATGATCGTGCGGATTGTCGTGGTTTTGCGGTTGGCTGTGACGTAGGCGAGCCGCTTGCGGGACATCACCCAGACGGATCGTCGGGCCGCGCGCCAGACCCACCAGGGCGCGCTCATCATGGCGAGACCAACGAGAACGAACGGAATGCCCCAGAGGACCATGACCAGTCCGCCTGTGCCCTTGATGGTCTTGCCAGGGTGGAGGCCGAGATAGCCAGTGATCGCGGCGTACTCCCAGAAGCCCGTGAATGCCGTCCAGGGGATTGCGAAGAGCCAGATCCACATGGCGGAGCGTGCGTCGCGCCCGGCCGGAGGGCGATGCGCCCACTGGACGGGATCGGAAGCAAACTCGCGGCGGACGAAGTCCTTGAGGTTCGGGGGCAATTGGACGTGCGTCATGCGCACAGTGTTGGCATGCGCGGGTTGCGCGACCGTAACGGGGCGGTGGGGCTCGCGCCTGATTTCTCCGACGTGGTAAGGGAAGCGTAAACATCTCTGGAGATGGCGGATGTCGACCGACAAGAAACTCGTGCAGGCTCAGTTCGGCAAGAATGCAGCCAATTATGCGACGTCGTCCGTGCACGCGAGGGGCAATTCCCTGACGCGGCTCGTCGAGCTCGTGCAGCCGAAGAGGGACTGGGTGATGCTCGACATCGCGACCGGTGCCGGGCACACCGCGGCGGCCTTCGCGCCTCATGTCGCGCGGGTCATCGCAAGCGACATCACGCCGGAGATGCTCGTGGAGACCGGAAAGCTCGCGTCGGACAAGGGACTGGTCAACATCGAGACCAGGATCGCGGACGCGGATGCGCTGCCGTTCCCGGATGCGTCGTTCGATGCGGTGACGTGCAGGATCGCGCCGCATCACTTTCCGGATATCGTAGCCTTCGTCGCCGAGGTCGCGCGGGTTCTGAAACCTGGCGGTGTGTTCGGCCTCGTAGACAACGTGGCGCCCGGTGAGGAGACGACGCCCGGTTTCGACGACGTCACACTGCGGGAGGCGGCGACGGCTTACAACGCGTTCGAGAAACTGCGCGATCCCAGTCATGGTCGAGCGCTCGATTCCGGTGAATGGCGCGACATCGTCGGTCGCAACGGTCTCAGGATCGGACCCGTCGAGCACCTCGTGAAGCCGATGGACTTCGACGCATGGTGCCGGAACATGAGCGTGGATGCGGCAACCGCGGGCACACTGCGCGCGATGCTCGGGGCGGCGCCCCCGGCGCTCGCGGCGTTTCTTCAGCCGGAAGAGAGGGACGGGAAACTTGCGTTCCGGCTGTTCGAATTGCTGCTGGTTGCACGCAAGGGCTGGTGAGGCGAGTTTGCTCTTGAAGTTTTAACGGTTTTTCGGCAAACAGGGGGCATGTCGAAAAGGGTGGACATCTCCTTGCGAATTACGGCCCCGGCCGCCTGAGCGCGCCGGGTTCGACGAATTTGCACGGCGCGTCCTCCATGGACCCGTCTGATCGCGTGATCCTTCTTTTCGGATTTCATCCATGACAGCCTCCGTCGTGTCCCCGCTGTCCGGGGCAATGCCGCTCGCCGGTTCCCTTCATCGTGTCCAGTTCGTCGTCACCGCGCCTGCCGATCCGGGCATCCTGTCGCGTATCATCGAGCCAGTCGCCAAACTCGGGCACGTGCCGCGCCGGGTCCATGCCTCACGTGAGGACGGCGATGGCAGCGTGATGACGGTCGACCTGCGGCTCGAAGGCGTGACGCAGCGGACGGCAGAGCTTGTGGAATTCGCACTGCGTGCCATTGTCGGTGTCGGCCATGTCATGGCCATGCACGAGGTTCAGGACAGTGCCGGTTTACGCAACAGGGAGCGTGCATGAGTATCGCAGGCAAGGCGTGGGATCGGGCGATGGCACCGAGCATCGCCGATTTCGAGATTCTCGCGGCCGAAGCCTGGGACCGGCTGCCGGGTGAATTCCGGCAGATGGCCGGGGACGTCGTGATCCGGATCGAGGATTTCGCTATCGACGAGGTGCTGGATAGCCTCGGCATCGAAAGCCCGTTCGATCTCATGGGGCTCTATCAGGGCGTCAGCCTCGACCGGAAAAGCGTGTCGGACGTGCCGCAGATGCCCGATATGGTGTTTCTCTACCGTCGGGCGATTCTCGATTACTGGGCCGAGAACGACGACACGCTGGGTGATCTCGTCACACACGTTCTCGTGCACGAGATCGGCCATCATTTCGGCCTATCGGACGAGGATATGGAGCGGATCGAGGAGGATGCGCGGCTGGAAGCGTGACGGTTTGCACACGCTGGACGGTTACCGCTTGCCTCGGTTGCAGGATCGATTGATAAGCAGTCAAGGATTTGGCATGTCTCGTGTGCGAGCTTTGCGCGTGCTCGTGGTTTGGAAACGGGAGTTTGGTCTCGTGACGAAGGACGATCGGAAGCGCGGCTCGACCGCCGGTCTTGTCGCCGCGCTGGTCTTGGGCCTCGTCATGGCCGTGTCGACGTTGGCGCCGGCATATGCGCAGAACGGTACGGGCCCCACGCCCGAGGAATATGTCGATCATGTCGGCGGCGGGGCGCAGATCGTGCCATCGGGGGCGCTGCGGCTCGATGGCCGGAAGGCCCTCTGCGGGCATCGGCCGACGGTTCTCGACAATCAGCTCGACGACTACGGCGCGGCATACCCCGGGTTTCTGATCCTGAACCCGAAACTGATGAACCGGGTGTCCACGGCCGTCAAAATGTGGATCTACGCGCACGAATGCGGTCATCAGTTCCGCGGCCCCGACGAGGAGACGGCGGATTGTTTCGCCGTGCAGCGTGGACGCAGACAGGGATGGCTCACGCCCGAAGGCCTCGAGGAAGTCTGTGCCTTCATCTCCCCGGCGAAGGGCGACAGCATGCATTTCTCGGGCAGTTACCGGTGCGAATCCATGCGGAAATGCTACGCCGATCCGACGATCCGGTAAGGGCTCGGTGGGCGGCCGTGCCTCAGATCGTGTCGCAGCCAGAGGCAGGAGTTCGTGGCAGGCCCGCCGGTGGCGGGGTCCGGTGGCGTGGTCTCTCAGGTCGGGTCGTGGACTGACGATCCTCGACACTGGCGGCGAATCGGCAAATTTCCGACATTGTCGGGTGGCACCTGTCGCCTTACGTCCGGCCCGGGCCGGTTTACTGGACCTTTCATGACGCATCGCACCCAATTCGACCGTTTGAACCGCCGGCACGTCCTCGCGCTCGGAGCGGGAGGGGTGGCCGCGGCCGTGGCGCCCGGTGCCCGAGCGCAACAGGGGCAGTCCCGGGGACCGATCGACGTCAACGTTGATCAGGCGAACCTGCGGCCGCGCCCGATAGCTATTCCGGAATTCGGCGGGGACGATCCGAAGATGGGAGCGGATGTCGCCAACGTCGTCGCGGGCAATCTCGATCGTTCCGGTCTATTCAAACCGCTGGATCGTGGCGCCTTCATCGAGCGTATCCAGGACATCAACCAGACGCCGCGATTCGCCGACTGGCGCTCGGTCGGGGCAGAGGCGCTCGTCGTCGGCCGCGTCAAGCAGATGCCGGACGGGCGTATCGGCGCGGACTTCCGCCTATGGGATACGGTGCTCGGCCGCGCCATCGACGGGCAGGGCGTGGCGGCGCCGCTGCAGAACTGGCGAAGGCTCGGGCACATCATCGCCGATCGCGTCTACGAGAAGATGACGCTCGAGAGGGGCTATTTCGACACGCGAATCGTGTTCGTCGACGAGACGGGTCCGAAGGACCGGCGCCTCAAGCGGCTCGCGATCATGGACCAGGACGGGCACAACGTCCGGCTTCTGACCGACGGGCGGGAACTGGCGCTGACGCCAAGATTCAATCCGGTGCAGCAGGAGATCACCTATCTCCAGTACTCGGGTCAGCAGAACCGCGTCTATGTCATGAACCTCGACACCGGCCAGAGGTCGCTCGTCAGCGACTTTTCCGGCAAGACATTCGCGCCGCGATTCTCGCCGGATGGCGGGCGGCTCGTCATGAGCGTCGACGAGGGCGGGGCCATCTCGCTCGTCGAGGTCGACCTCCGGAGCCGGCAGCCGAGGCGGCTCACGCAGACCGACCGGATCGACACGGGGGCCTGCTACAGTCCGGACGGTCGGCAGATCGTGTTCGAGAGCGACCGTGAAGGTACCCAGCAGCTTTACATCATGGGAGCCGGTGGCGGGCCGGCGCAGCGAATCAGCCGTGGCGACGGCCGGTATTCGACGCCGGTCTGGTCGCCGCGCGGGGACAACATCGCGTTCACGAAGCAGGCGGGCGGCAGCTTCCTCATCGGCGTGATGCGGACCGACGGCACGGGAGAGCGCATCCTGTCGAGCGGGTTCCACAACGAAGGGCCGACCTGGGCGCCGAACGGGCGCGTCCTGATGTTCTTTCGCGAATCGCAGGGTGCCAATGGCGGACCGAAGCTCTATTCGGTCGATCTGACCGGCTACAACGAGCGGCAGGTGCCGACACCTGCGTTCGCGTCCGATCCGGCCTGGTCGCCGCTGCGGCGCTGATCGCAACGCAACAAATTCTCCCGGAGAATACGGCGGGCCGAAGTGTCGCAGCATTGTGGAGAACCGCTGCCGACCGCTTTATCCGCGTCGGGGCGCTGCCTTTACAACAGGCAAATTATCTTCGGTTTCCCCGATACTTGAGCACGTTCTTGGCAGTTGAGCCGCAGCGTTGCATTTTGGCATCTGAGTGTGTGGAAACGCGCCAATGGGCGAGGCTATTCCTTGATCTCACCGGGGGTGAAAGCTAGCCATAAAGGGCGATTGCCGATGTGAGTCTCGAGGAGAGGCGTGAAAATGCGTGTCAGGACCACGGTTCTTCTAGTGACGATCATCGCAACGGCCGCTCTGGGGGCGTGCCGAAAGGAAGTCGAGCACAAGCCTATGAAGCTTGGCGCCGACGTGCCGGCTATTGAGCAGGTCAAGCGTTGAGCTCGGGCCATCTGTTAAACTGAAGGAGAGAAGAAATGAAGGGCGCTATCGTTCTTGCTACCGTTGTTGCTGCTGTTGCTCTCGGCGCATGCCGCAAGGAAGTCGAGCACAAGCCGATGAAGCTCGGCGCCGAGGTTTCCTCGGTTCAGGTCTCGAAGTAACGGGATCTGCTTTCCTGCCTTCGGGTAGGATTGCGAAATCAGGGCCGACCACTTGCTAACGCGGTGGTGGGCCCTTGATTTTTTCTGCCCGTCCGAGAGCCTGTCGATTGCTGTTCAGGCTCGGGTTTTCGTCCCGGCTGTGAAATCTGGGGACGGGCCGTGCGGTGTCGATGCAGAACGTCGATTTGGCCGGCGAATCCGTACATTTGGTTCGAATGCAAGTGCCGGACCGCCATAATTCCGCTCGACATTGAAGCGTAACGACCGGGGCCAAGGAGCGGAGTGTATCCGGCCGGTATCGAGATCAGCATGAAAGGTGTCGGGGTGGTGTCCAGTCGACTGCGCCCGAACCGGAGACGAACGACAATGTCAGTGGCAAATTCAGCCGGAAGCCGAATGTTCCGATTGGCCGTGATCCTCGCGGCCGGCCTTGCGGTGGCGGCCTGTTCCAATACGCCGAAGCCCGATGCCGACCTTGCAGGGGGGCAAGGTGGTCTCGGTGGCAAGGGCGGTCCTGCGACACCCGGCTCGGCGCGCGACTTCAGCCAGAACGTCGGCGACATCGTCTATTTCTCGACCGACAGCGTCGACCTTACGCCCGAGGCACAGCAGACCCTCAGCATGCAGGCGCGCTGGCTTCAACAGTACGGACAGTACACTGTCACGATCGAAGGCCACGCCGACGAACGGGGCACACGCGAATACAATATCGGTCTCGGCTCGAAGCGTGCGGAGGCCGTCAGGGCGTTCCTCGCGCGGAACGGCGTTGCCGCCGCCCGCATTCGCACGATCTCCTACGGCAAGGAGCGCCCAGTCGCGGTCTGTAACGACATCTCGTGCTGGTCGCAGAATCGACGTGCGCAAACGGTACTCAACAATCGCGGTGGCGTGGCGCAGGCCAACTGATCGTCCGGTTGTGGCGCCCATCTGATGATCGATTCATCTGGCAGAATTTTCGAGCCCCGGCCCGCAGCCGGGGTTCGTCGCGTCGGTTGCGGTCGTCCGGAGTGGGAATTGGTGTCGACAGGCGACACGACACAGAAACCGTGCAGGACTGAGTCGATTCCGATTGAATGGATGCAAGCGCTGGGGCAACGCTGGACCGGTAACCGCAGCCCGGCCCGACGTGCGGGGTTCGGCAACAGAATCGTGAGACATCGCGCATGATCATCGGTTGTGACAGAGCGAAGCGGCGTCGAGGGTCTCATCCACGTCTCCGAAATGAGCTGGACCAAGAAGAACGTCC
>DAOMWV010000153.1:0-7201 GCA_035436725.1 Hyphomicrobiaceae bacterium | reverse complement strand
CGAGCCGCGCCGCGACATCGGCCGGCAGTCCGGCGCGCACGCCTGCTTCCGCCAATGCCTCCGCCAGATAGAAAACGTACGCCGGTCCTGAACCTGACACGGCCGTCGCCGCATCGATCAGGCTTTCGTCATCGACCCAGTCGACCGCTCCTACCGCTTCGAGCAGCGACTGACATATGCCCTTCTGCGCCGCCGTCACGTGCGGATTGGCATAGCAAACCGTGATCCCGCGCCCGACCTGCGCCGGCGTGTTCGGAATGGAGCGCACGACCGCCGATCCTTCCGGCAGGTTTCGCTCGAAGCTCTGCACCGTCTTGCCGGCGGCGACAGACAGCACCACCGTCTCAGGTCCGGCGAGCTTCGCGAGCCCCGGAAACACCTGATCCATGATTTGCGGTTTAACCGCGACGAGAATGACCGCCGGAGGCGCGTCCACGCAGACCGCAGGCGCACTTGCGATTCCGTGCCGGGCGAGCAGTGCCGCCATCGACGGCGGCGGTGACGGATCCTGCACATGGATGCATTTCGGATCGAGCCCGCGCTCGAGCCAGCCCGCGAGCAGCGCGCCACCCATGTTGCCGGCCCCGGCCAGCACCATCGTTCCCGGTAGTTGCAAGGTCATGCCATCAGTCCCATCGAGTGACCGGCCAGAGCAGCCGTTCCCCAAGATATGGGCCGATCCCGGCCACGGATCAACCGAAGACGAAGTCAGAGGCTGCGAGCCCGGACTTCATCGGCCCTTCGATAAAAAAATGGTTGCCGCCGTGGGCCACCTCCGCACCGGTTCCTGTCCGCACGATCGTAAGATCCGTAAACGCCTTGGGCGCCTTCGTCCCCTGAAACACGATCTTGTCCTGTCCCTGGACAAAATCGAGGAGCACGTCCCCTCCCCAGACCCCGTCGAACACGATCCGGTCCGAGCCACTGCCCGTAACAATGAGGTCCTTGCCGGTTCCCCCGTTGATCGTGTCGTTACCAGCACCGGCATCGAGAAAATCGTCACCGACCCCGCCGAAGAGACGGTCGAACCCGCCGCCCCCCGAGAGCCGGTCCGCTCCGAATCCGCCGACGAGGGCATCCGCCCCCGCCCCGCCATGAAGGGTGTCGTCGCCGTCTTCACCGTAGAGCGCATCCGCGCCGTTGTTGCCGAGAACGACATCGTTGCCGCTTCCCGCCGCGATCGCATCGGCGCCGCCGCTGCCGTCGATGCTGTCGTCGCCGTCAGTCACTTGGTACGCCCACGCGACGAAGCCCGGCGGAACCGTCCCATCCGGTAGCGCCTTTCCGTCCACGGCCACCGATTTCGATACGATGTAGCGATCGTTGAGCGCGTCATCGTCACCGAAGCGCTGCACGTAGCCACCCACGTCGACCGTCTTGTATCCGGGCGCCGTCGACACGAAGCTGTTGCCGGCCACCGTCGCCCCGTCTACCCCTGCGAGACTGACCGCGTCGCGGCTGTTCCAGGCGAAGGCGACCCCCTCGATCCTGATGTCATCCGCCTGATGTGCGTCGATCCCTGCCCTGCCGTTGCTCTCGATGCGACCGCCGAGCACCGTCACACTCTTCGTGAATTCGCGCACTTCGTTGTCACCGGTCTGGATCGTGATGCCGTTGCCGGCATTCGCCGAGACGTGCGGATTGAGGATTTCGACGTCCTCCGAGCCG
Organism: Hyphomicrobiaceae bacterium; assembly: GCA_035436725.1. Lineage (GTDB taxonomy): Bacteria > Pseudomonadota > Alphaproteobacteria > Rhizobiales > Hyphomicrobiaceae > JABFRJ01. Next base: position 5,533 of record DAOMWV010000153.1, on the reverse strand, counting down.
GTCACCACGTTGATGCCGTGCCGCCCGTTCGCGAACGCGCGGACATTGGCCATGACGACATCCTTGCAGCCGTCGATGGTGAAGCCGTCGAGCGTGTTGTGATGGGCGAAGCAGTCCCTGATCGTCAGTCCCTTCGTACCTTCGTGCGGATCGAAGCCGTAGCGCGACATCGAGCGCGCCTCCACGCCGTCGAGCACGATATTTGTATCGAATTGTGCGGTTCCCGGCTTTGGCCCGCTGTAGAAGCCATCGGTCGCACCGGTCGTCTTGTCCCGGTTTCCATCGAGCGTGAGACCGCGGATCGTCACGTTATGAACCGTTTCGAGTGTGCCATCCGGCAACATCTTTCCCGAATCGAGACGAACAAGCCCCGTCACGCCGCTGGCGCCGTCCGCGAGTTTGAGAACCGTCACGCCCGCACCCGCACCTTCGAGCGCCGTCTCCGATCCGATACGCAAGCCGCCGTCGGCCGGATTACCGGTGCCGACGATGCGAAAAACGCCGTCCGAAAGCGAAACTTTCGCGCCGGGATGCCCGGCGACGGTATCGAGGGCGAATTGCAGCGCCGCGGTCTGCTCCGCGGGCGACAAGGCATCCGCCAGTTCGAGCGTCTCCGGCGCCATGCCGTCGTAGCTGTAAGTGATGGTGGTCATGCTCTGTCTCCATTCGGGAAGGAACGGAGACGCCGATGCAATTTCTGCGATCAGACCGGGCCACGTCCGCGCCCGATCACACGCAGTGCTGAGCGACAGGTGAAAACCGCCACGACGAATTTAAATTCAATTGTGCGAATTTCCCCGCAAATTTGCGAGGAACTGGATTTGTCAGGCCTGACCTTCGGTCTGGAATGCCGTCGCCGCCATCGCCTGCCGCGAGTCCTTGCCCGCCCAGACCACGAACTGGAACGCCTGATAGTAACGCTCGCACGCCTCCAGCGCCGCGCGCAGCATCGCCTCGCACTGCGCCGGCGTGGCGATGGCCTCATTCAGCATCAGTCCTTGCCGGAACATGATGAGCCCTTCCTGGGTCCAAACGTCGAAGTGCCCGATCCAGAGCTGCTCGTTGATGAGAGCGATGAGCTTGTAGACTTCGCCCATGCGCGCATCCGGCACCTTGAACTCGAAGGCGCAGGCCAGATGCAGCGTCTCGAGGTCGTCACGCCAGTTGAGCGAGACGTGATAGTCGGCCCAGCTGCCGGCCACCACCAGCGTCAACTCGTCCGATCCCGTCCGGTCCGTCGCCCACTCGTGCGAATTCGCGATCTGCTCGATGAGATCGACCGGATTCGACGTGCTCGACTTGGTCTGGTCGAACCCCATGCTGTGCCTCGCCACGAGAGTATCCTTGCGTCTGGATGTCCTGCGACGAAGCGGGACGCCCGTCGGATGCCGGCGAGCTAAACGGCAGAGGCCACGAGTCGCAAGCAACGCTGAACCTTGTCCACGGCCATTTGGCCGGACCTGCGGCAGGACCGTGATTTTTCGGGGAGAAACCGGGTCGGCTGTGGATAGCTCGGCGAAACGGCTGTGGAGAGACGACGACCCGCTGGATAACACCTCGGCGCGGCTTGCAAACCGGCCAGTGCGCCGTCAGCCGCGCGACGCCAGTACCGCTTCGAGCTTAGCGATCCGCGCCTTGAGATCCTCGTTTTCCTCGCGCGCCCGCTGCGCCATCGCCTTCACGGCCTCGAATTCCTCGCGCTGGACGAGGTCCATCGAGCCGATCATGCGTTCGCCCTGCGCCTTCAGAAGCGTCTCGAATTCGCGACGCGCCCCGTCCGCAGCCCCGGCGGCCCCCGTCATCAGGCGGGCCAGATCGTCGAGAAATCGATTGTTGGTCTGCGGCATGGCTGTGCCTCCGTTGAGCGATAGCGACGCACTTCAGCGCCGGACGTGGCCTTTTCCCCGTATATGGCCGGACGCTGGCCTCCCCGCAACATCCCTGCTAGTCACACCCGGCGAGACGGCCGGTAACCAAGGCCGCTCCAGGACCGCCCAACGGACCCTCCCATGACGCTCTTCGCCATCCCGTTCCCCAACATCGACCCGACCGCCTTCTCGATCGGTCCGGTATCGGTCAAGTGGTACGGTCTGGCCTATGCCGCAGGCCTTCTGCTTGGCTGGCTCTACGTCCGCCGCATGCTGCGCACCGAGCGTCTTTGGAACGGTGGCCTGGCGCCCTTCCCCGAAGCGAAGGCCGACGATCTCCTGCTCTTCATGACCATCGGCGTCGTTGTCGGCGGTCGTCTCGGCGAGGTCCTGTTCTACCAGCCCGGCTACTTTCTCGCGAACCCGCTCGAAATCTTCGCCACCCGTTCCGGCGGCATGAGCTTCCATGGCGGCTTCGTCGGCTCGATCCTCGCCATCTGGTTCTTCTCGCGCCGCAACGCCGTCAATGTGAGGACAACGCTCGACCTCTGCGCCGCCGCGACCCCGATCGGCCTGTTCTTCGGCCGCATCACCAATTTCATCAACGCCGAACTCTGGGGCAAGCACACCGACGTTCCCTGGGCGATGGTTTTCCCCGGCGCGGGCCCCCTTCCGCGCCATCCGAGCCAGCTCTACGAAGCCGCTCTCGAGGGTGCCGTACTGTTCCTGATCCTCGCCTGGCTCGTCTGGCGCACGGACGCGCTGAAACGCCCCGGCCTCGTCGCTGGCGCCTTCACCGCTGGCTACGGCATCGCCCGCTCGTTCTGCGAACTCTTCCGTGAAGCCGATCCGAGCCCATGGGCTCAGGCCGTCGGCATCTCCCCTGGCACCCTCTATTCGCTGCCGATGATCGTCATTGGCATCTATCTCATATGGCAGGCCCGCAGCGCGCCTGCGGCCAAGGCATGACGGCACGCGCGCTCTACGATCCGGCGGCGAGGCGCGACACACCGCTGGCGCGCATCCTGAAAGATCGGATCCGCGCATCCGGCCCCATCACCGTCGCCGACTACATGCACGAATGCCTGACGCACCCGGAGCACGGCTACTACACGACACGGCAAGCGATCGGCGGCAAGGGCGACTTCATCACGGCACCGGAAATCTCGCAGGTCTTCGGCGAACTGATCGGCCTCTGGTGCGCCGTCGTCTGGCAGCAGATGGGCGCACCTAAAGACTTCGTACTCGCCGAAATCGGGCCGGGGCGCGGCACCATGATGCGCGACATGCTGCGCGCGACGCGCAAGGTGCCGGGATTTCTCGATAGCGCCGCGATCCATCTTGTCGATATCGTCGAAAGACCGGACCTCGCGGAATTCTTGAAGCCCGCCACTTCGGAAATGCGGATCTTATCGCATCGCGACGTTGGCACATTGCCCAAGGATCGCCCGACGATCCTCGTCGCCAACGAATGGCTGGACACGCTGCCGGTGCAGCAGTTCATGATGTCGGACGGTGCCTGCTACATCCGCAGCGTCGGCCTCGATGCGGACGGAAACCTGCAATTCGTGCGCGGCCAGCGCACGCGAGATCCCGACGCGCAACTCGTTTCAGCCAACCCGCATCTGAACGACGGCGACATCTTCGAGGCGAACGACCTGTCACACGTTCATACGCTCGCCTTCGGCCGGACCGCACCCTGGGCCGCGCTGATGATCGACTATGGCCACTTCGATCCCATGCGCGAACCCGACCGCATCACGCCCGGCGACTCGCTGCAGGCGCTGCGCAATCACGCCTACGAGCATCCCCTGACCTCACCAGGCGAAGCGGACCTCACCGCCCAGGTCGATTTCGACGACATGGCATTGAACATACGGACGGCCAGCGAAACTAACCGAAATCAGCCGCTCACGATCGACGGCCCCGTCGTGCAGGCGCAGTTCCTCGCGAGCCTCGGCATCATCGAACGCGCACACGCCCTCATGCGTGCCAACCCGACGCGCGCCAACGAGATCGAAACCGCCGTCGCCCGCCTCATCGCCGTCCCCGGCATGGGCGACCGCTTCAAGGTCATCGGCTGGCGCACGGCGAGCCTGCCACCGCTTCCCGGTTTCGAACCCCCGCCCCGTACCGCTTCGCCGCAACGACGGACTCCATCATGACCGAGCCCATCATCGCCCCCTCGCTCGCGAGCCTGCCCGGTATCCGCCACGGCTTCTTCGGCAGGAAGGGCGGCGTCTCGTCCGGTCTGTATGACAGCCTGAACTGCGGCCTCGGCTCTCGGGACGCACGCGGTAGCGTCCTCGAAAACCGCGACCGCGTGGCGCGAACGCTCGGCTCGACCGGCGACCGTCTGCTGACCTGCTACCAGATCCATTCCGCCGACGCCGTCGTCGTGACTACCCCCTGGGCACCCGCCGACCAGCCTAGGGCCGACGCTCTCGTCACCACGACACCAGGGCTCGTACTCGGCGCCCTCGCCGCAGATTGCGCGCCGATCCTGTTCGCCGATCCATCGGCCCGCGTCGTCGCTGCCGCCCACGCCGGCTGGAAGGGTGCCCGCATTGGCATCGTCGCCGCCACCGTCGCGGCGATGCAGCGGCTCGGCGCGGTGAAAAGCCGCATCGTCGCGGTGGTGGGTCCCTGCATCAGCCAGACCGCCTACGAAGTCGGTCCCGAATTCGAGGCCGCTTTCCTTGCCGACAGCGCTGAAAATACTCGCTATTTCATGCGACCGGGACCCGACACCCGCCCCCGCTTCGACCTGCCAGGATACGTTGCCGATCGCTGTCGCGACGCCGGCCTCGGCCACGTCACGGTACTCGGCGACTGCACCTACGCCGATCCCGACCGATTCTACTCTTACCGGCGCACAACCCACGCCCGGGAGCCGGATTACGGCCGTCAGATTTCCGCCATCATGTTGACAGACTGAGGATTTCCACAGGTAAATACGTCGAACCTGCGGAGGTCTGGCAACGTCGGGACCGATTGTTGCCATCCTGGTCTGGACGGGCAAGGCCGCCCCGGCTATCCGGATCAGGACTATTTGACGAGTACCGGAAAGTAGATTGCGCCGCAAAGTTGGTACGACGGCCGCCGGAAGTTCTCTGCTCCTTCGAGGGGGACTGCACCGTGACGACCTTTACCCGAGCCGCGCCCGGCCGTTCCATTGGCATCCGCTGGCTGCATCTTGTCGCTCTGTCGACCTCCGTAGCGCTTGCTGGCTGCGAATCCGGCGCAAGCCTGTTCGGCTCCGACACATCGAGCGCACCTGAGACCCAGGTCGCCCAGCAGGCCCCGCCTCCGCCGGCTGTCACCCTTCCGCGCGTGGCAATCGCCCCGGTCATCGGCGCGCCCGACACGGTCGGCAAGCAGCTCGCCCAGGACATGTCGTCCGCAATCGGCCAGCAGAAGGTGTCGGTCGTCCCGGCGACAAGTCCCGCCGACCACACACTGCGCGGTTACGTCGTCGCCGCTCGCGACCGTTCCGGCGTCAAGGTCTCCTACATCTGGGACGTGACTGATCCGCAGGGCCGCCGGACCAACCGCATCACCGGTGAGGAATTCGTCGCCAACGGTAATCCGAAGGATCCGTGGTCGGCCGTCTCCGCGCCTGTGTCCCAGTCGATTGCGCAAAAGGCTGCGGGTTCGTTCGGCTC
>DAOMWV010000152.1:0-7297 GCA_035436725.1 Hyphomicrobiaceae bacterium | reverse complement strand
CCCGCCTTGATCGCCGCGACGTCGGCGCGATCGACGGCCGCCTCGGCCGGGCGACGCGCGGCGCAATCCGTGCGGCGCAGATGAGCCTCGGTCTGCCTGCGGATTCTTATCCGTCTTCCGAACTCATCGAGCGCCTGCGCGGCCGGGCACGGTAACTTTCGGGTTCTTGCCCGATAGTCTCGAACACCCGATCGTGAGGTGAAACAGGCAGCGTTCACGCCTATTTCCGGGGCAGACCAATACAGCCCGGAGACAGCCATGTCCTACGACCCGCGACTGAAGCCAATCGAGACCGGACTCACGCCAAGACCCGTACTCAATGGAGTCCGGATCGGTCACGTGCATCTCAAGGTCTCCGACCTCGACCGGGCGCTGGATTTCTACTGCGGCGTTCTCGGCTTCGAACTGATGCAGCGATACGGGTCGCAGGCAGCCTTCATCGCAGCGGGTGGATATCACCACCACATCGGGCTCAACACGTGGGAGAGCAAGGGCGGCTCGCCGCCGCCGCCGGGATCGACAGGGCTTTTCCATACGGCGATCCTCTACCCGACGCGCGCGGCACTCGGGGATGCGTTGCGCCGGGTTCTGGAGGCGGGCATTCCGCTCGACGGAGCGAGTGATCACGGCGTTTCAGAAGCGCTCTATCTGCGCGATCCCGACCAGAACGGCGTGGAGCTCTACTGGGACAAGCCGCGCGCGCAGTGGCCTGTCGATGCACAGGGGCAGCTCAAGATGGTGACGGAGCGGCTCGATCTCAACGCGCTGCTGGCGGCGAAAAACTAGGCGACGAGCGAAAGCAAAAGGCCCGGCTCCATCACGGGCCGGGCCTTGCGCATTGTATGCTGACCGTATCAACCACGCCCCTCGAACGGCATGGCGGTGGCCTTGATGGTCATCGTCAGGACATTCGACTCGAGCGGCAACTGCGCCATGAACAGGATGGCCTGACCGCAGTGTTCCGGATCCATGACCGGCTCGGCTGCGATCTGGCCATTGGCCTGCGGAACACCCGCCTTCATGCGACCGCCCATGTTCGTGTCGGCGTTGCCTACGTCCAGCTGGCCGCAGGCGATGTTGTACTTGCGGCCATCGAGCGCGATGCACTTCGTCAGGCCAGTGATCGCATGCTTCGTCGCGGTATAGGCCACCGAATTCGGGCGCGGTGCATGGGCCGAAATGGAGCCGTTGTTGACGATGCGGCCGCCCTGAGGGCTCTGCTTCTTGAAATGGCGGATCGCTTCCTGGGCGCAGAGGAACGACCCCGTCAGGTTCACGTCGACGACCTGCTGCCACGTCGCGACCGGCAATTCATCCATGTCGACGGCCGGCGCGCCCATGCCGGCGTTGTTGAACAGGAAATCGACGCGGCTGAAAGCCTTAACGGTTTCGGCGAAGAGTTTCTTGACGTCCGCTTCCTTGGCGACATCGGCTGCGACCGCCAGCATCTTGCCGCCGCCGGCCTTGGCCATGGCGACCGTCTTGTCGAGTTCTTCCTTGCGGCGGCCCGTCACAACGACGTTCCAGCCTGCGCCCTGCAGATGCAGTGCAGCCGAGCGCCCGATACCCGTTCCGCCGCCAGTGACCACTGCGACCTTGCCGTTCCCTGCCATGGCTCCAATCCTTCCCGGTTCGTTGTTGGCTGTCCCATCTATATCCGCAACAGGCTATGCAGCGCCATGCGCTAGCGGCCAGACAGCCCGGCTCATGGCCGATTGCTTTCCGGGACCGCAGCCTTAGAGCGACCTTAACGGTACACATGGGATCGTGATGCGTTTGCTCTTTCAGGTGTGCGTCATGGTTTACAAATTATTGTCGATCCCGAGACGGCTCCTGTCGATTGTGATCGTCGTCATGGTCATCGCATCGGTCGGTGCGGGCAGTGTCGTCCTTTCAAGCCCGCATGGGGCCGCCCTCTTTTCGGTGGTCAAGCCGGGTCACACCTTCGCCCTCAGGCCGGAAGATATGTATCGCGCCGCACGCCTTACCGCCGCCGAACGGCAGCTGGCGGTCGACGATTGCACGGCGCGGGCTTCGAGCTGGATCTCGCTCACAAAATCGTTCGCACGCGCCGAGGCACGCCAGGCCGCGACAGAGCGCGCCTGTGACTGCTTCGTGAACCAGATGGAGGATCGCAGCTCCAAGCTGCAATTCGCAGTCGCCATGGAAGCCATCGCCAATGCGCCATGGACGGGTGGGCGCGGGGTCTCTTCGGCCACCGCGAAATACAGGAAGATCGCCAGAAATTCGGGAATGTCCGACGTCGAGTACGAGCGGGCGATGGTCGAGACGCGCACCGTCATGGACGTGGCTGCACGCACCTGCATTGCACATCTTCGCGGTCGCTGAGCGGCCCGCGCGTCGGTGCGTCAGCGCGTCGGAACGGGCTTTTCGCCGCGATAGTCGTAGAAGCCGCGCTGTGCCTTGCGGCCGAGCCAACCGGCCTCGACGTACTTCACAAGAAGCGGACACGGGCGGTATTTGCTGTCGGCGAGGCCCTCATAGAGGACCTGCATGACCGAGAGGCAGGTGTCGAGGCCGATGAAATCGGCAAGCTCGAGAGGACCCATGGGATGGTTCGCACCGAGTTTCATCGCCTTGTCGATGCTTTCGACGGTGCCGACGCCCTCGTAGAGGGTATAGACGGCCTCGTTGATCATCGGCAGCAGAATGCGATTGACGATGAAAGCCGGGAAATCCTCGCTCACCGCAATCGACTTGCCGAGGCTTTCGCAGAATTTCCTGCTGTCGGAGAACGTCTGGTTGTCAGTGGCGATGCCGCGGATCAGCTCGACGAGCTGCATCACCGGGACCGGGTTCATGAAATGGATGCCGATGAACTTCTCCGGGCGGTCCGTCACCGCGCCGAGGCGCGTAATCGAGATCGACGACGTGTTCGACGCGACAATTGCGCTTTTCTTCAGCTTCGGGCAGAGGTCGATGAAGATCTTGCGCTTGACGCTTTCGTCTTCGGTGGCGGCCTCGATGACGAGATCCATGTCACCGAAATCCTCGAACGACGGGGCGTAGCTGATGCGCGACAATGCCGCCGCGCTTTCTTCTTCCTTGATGATGCCGCGCTGCACCTGGCGAGCGAGGTTCTTCTTGATGACGCCGATCGCTTTTTCGTAGGCTTCGGGCCGAAGATCCGAGATAGCGACGGTATAGCCGGATATGGCCGCGACGTGGGCGATACCGTTGCCCATCTGTCCCGCGCCGATGATGCCGACATTGCGTATCGTCACCGGCGCGCTGTTTTTGTCGTCGACCATTGATGTCATTCCCTTTCGGCGTCAGTCCAGGATCGGCCCCAAGATAAAGGCGGGCTCAAGAGCCCGCCTTCTCCAATTCGGTCTTGAGTTCCGGAAGCGCCTGAAACAGGTCCGCCACGAGCCCATAGTCAGCCACCTGGAAGATCGGCGCCTCGCCGTCCTTGTTGATGGCAACGATGACCTTGCTGTCCTTCATGCCGGCGAGGTGCTGGATTGCACCGGAAATGCCGACGGCGATGTAAAGCTCCGGGGCGACGACCTTACCGGTCTGGCCGACCTGATAGTCGTTCGGCACGAAGCCGGCATCGACGGCGGCGCGAGATGCGCCCATGGCCGCGCCGAGCTTGTCGGCGACCGGCTCGATATAGGTCTTGAACGCCTCGCCCGACCCCATGCCGCGACCACCGGAAATGACGATACGCGCGGCGGTCAATTCGGGACGGTCCGATTTCTGAATTTCGGCCTTCTCGAAGGCAGCCAGACCGGTCGTCGCAGGTGCCGAAACAGTTTCGACTGCGGCCGATCCGGATGCCCCGGCAGCCTGGAACGAAGCCGTGCGGACGGTAATCACGCGCTTGGCGTCCGTCGACTGAACGGTCTGGATGGCATTGCCAGCGTAGATCGGACGTTCAAACGTATCGGGAGAGACGACCTTCGTGATGTCCGAGATCTGCATCACGTCGAGCAACGCGGCGACACGCGGCGTGACGTTCTTCGCGGTCGCGGTGGAACAGGCGACGAGATAACCGTAGTTCGCCATCAGAGGCACGATAAGCGCGGCCATGTCCTCGGCCGACTGGCGGGCAAGGTGCGGCGCATCGGCGAGCAGGACCTTGGCGGCACCGTCGAGCTTGGCGGCGGCTTCTGCGACAGCACCGCAGCCAGACCCGGCGACGAGAATGTGAACATCCCCGCCCAGGGCACGGGCTGCCGTCATCGCCTTGGCGACCGCCGGATTGAGGCTAGCGTTGTCGTGGTCAGCGAGAAGTAGAACGCTCATTGCAGAACTCCCGCTTCGTTCTTGAGTTTCTGGACGAGTTCGGCAACGGAGGCGACCTTGACGCCGGCCTTGCGGCTCGCCGGTTCGGTCGTTTTCAGCACCTTCAGGCGATTGGCGGTATCGACGCCGAAATCGGCCGGCTTCTTGGTGTCGAGCGGCTTCTTCTTCGCCTTCATGATGTTGGGGAGCGAGGGATAGCGCGGTTCGTTCAGCCGAAGATCGGTCGTCACGATTGCCGGCATTTTCAGCCTGAGCGTCTCGAGACCGCCATCGATCTCGCGCGTGACCATTGCCGCACCGGCGGACAACTCGATTTTCGAGGCGAACGTACCCTGGGCCCAGCCCAACAATGCCGCGAGCATCTGGCCGGTCTGGTTGCTGTCGTCGTCGATGGCCTGCTTGCCGAGGATGACGAGATCAGGCTTTTCGGCCTCGGCGACGCCTTTCAGGATCTTGGCGACAGCGAGCGGCTCGACGGTTTCACCCTCGGCGACCTCGACGAGGAGCCCGCGATCGGCGCCCATCGACAGTGCCGTGCGGATCGTTTCCTGGGCTTTCGCCGGCCCGATAGAAACGACGACGATCTCGGTGGCCGTGCCCTTTTCCTTCAGTCGGACCGCCTCTTCCACGGCGATCTCGTCGAACGGGTTCATCGACATCTTGACGTTGGCCAACTCAACGCCGGTCCCGTCTGCCTTGACGCGGATCTTCACGTTGTAATCGACCACGCGCTTCACTGGCACGAGGATCTTCATCTATTGCTCCAGAAACTACCAAATTCGGCTGCCGAACCTTGCGATCCGGACCGGTGATTGACGAGGGCCCAGGCCAAGCGCAATCCGCCTTTCGGACCAGATTGGCGCGCATGTCAGGGGCAGGTCGGCCTGAGGGCCGCGCGCTCCCTAAAAATCGTGGCGCGCACAAACCAGCGAATCCGACGAGAGCACCCGGGACGCACCCCGTTAAAGGGCACGCCTTCGATTGCGCCACCTGCCGGCGCGCCAGACCATGGCTACGCGAGCCAATCTCGCACTTGCGGCTGGCACGCTATTGGTCATGGCCCGGACTGTCAATAAAACCGGCGACAAACTGCGGGCGCGCAAACAAGTTATGCGGTCGCACCCGCGAGGCCTCATGGGCGATGCGCCAGGGGGGCGCTTCAGCGGTTCTTTCCGGGCACCCACAGAACGTCGCCGCGACCTTCGTCATTCGCGTAACGACTTGCTACGAAAAGGAAATCCGAAAGCCGGTTGACGAATTTCAGGGCTGCGGCACTGACCGGCTCGGCCGGATCGGCCGCCAGTTCGACCATGTGACGTTCGGCCCGGCGTGTGATTGTGCGGGCCACATGCAGCGCTGCCGCCGCCGGAGAGCCGCCGGGAAGGACGAATGAGCGCAGCGGCTGCATCGACGCATTAAGCGTGTCGATCTCCTTTTCGAGGCGGGTCACCTGCGCGTCAGTTATGCGAAGCGGCTCATAGGGCAGTTTTTCGCCGCGATCGGGTACGCAGAGGTCGGCACCGAGATCGAACATATCGTTCTGGATGCGGACCAGCATCTCGTCGAGAATTGGAATGGCGCCACCGAGATTGACGCGCGCCATGCCAATGGCGGCGTTGGCTTCGTCAACGGTGCCGTACGAGGCGATCCTCAGGTCGAATTTCTTGACGCGCTCGCCAGTGCCCAGGGCGGTCGTACCGTCATCGCCCGTGCGCGTATAAATCCTGTTCAGGACGACCATTACGCTTGTCTCCGATCCGGCGCGCGTGACAGGTCAAGCGGCCTGCCTGTCACATGTTCTGCTTGAGGTAGATCGCCACCATAATGACGACAATGGCCACGAATTGCAGGCCGACCCGCCAGCGCATGAGTTTCTGGCTGAGATTTGCACTTCCGCCACGAAGCATGTTCCAGAGCCCGAGAAGCAAAACGACGAACACCGCACCTATGGAGGCCGGCACGAGGTATTGGAATGTCATCACCGGATCGGCCTCCTCGTTCATCACTGGACCAGCCCGGCTCGACCATCGCGGCCGCCGCGATCCAGATCGGCCGCACGCTATGCCAGCCGGGGCATGCTCACAAGTGCAAATTTCTGCTGAAATCAGTGCCATGGGCACCTTTACGCCGCCATAATCGGCGTGATCTTTGGCAGTCAATCTGCGACTTTCCCGTGGATCCTTTCGATTCGTGCAACGTCCCGCCACACGTGACCGAGTGACCGTCTGACCGTCGGAACAGAACTTGAGTGCTCGCCGAACCATCCGATGTGTCTCCTCGCGTTCGCCGCTGGCTCTGGCGTGGCTAGGTCTGCTGTCCGTGCCGCTGGTAGGCGCTAGCGCCCAGTCGCCCGACGATGCCCGCGCCAAGCTCGAAAACAGCAAGCAGGCGTTGCAGGAAACGCAGCGGCGCAAACAGGAAATCCAGGCCGACGTCAGGGCAATCGCCGATACCTACGACCGGCTCAGACAACAGAGCGTGGAAAAGGCCCAAGCGATCAAGGACAGCGAATCCAAGCTCACCGACATAGAAACCCGCCTTGCAGAATTGCGCGAGCAGGAAAACCTCGTTCGTGGCTCGCTGGTGCGCAATCATGGCTCGATTGCTGCGCTGCTCGCGGCCTTGCAGCGGATGGGGCGAAATCCGCCGCCGGTGATGGTAACGCAACGGGAAGATGCGCTCGCCATGGTCCGGAGCGCGATGCTGTTGTCGGCGACATTTCCCGAACTCCGCGAGCAGGCGCTGGCGCTCAGTTCTCGGATGGCGGAACTGGCGCGTATTCTCGGTGATACGAAGGCCGAAGGTGACAGATATCAGGGCGAAGTCGCCCGCTATCGCGACGATCAGGTGCAGCTCGCGAGCCTGATGGAGCAGCAGAAGAAGGCCCTGGCAGAGCGGCAGACACAGCTTCAGCAGATCGCGCGCACCGTTGCCGAACGCACCAGGGACGTGGCCGACGTCAGCGACCTCATCGAGAAGATCGAAAAGACGATCGCCGAACAGACACGCATGGGCGCGTACGAAA
>DAOMWV010000151.1:0-7319 GCA_035436725.1 Hyphomicrobiaceae bacterium | reverse complement strand
TGGTTGCGGGGGCTGGATTTGAACCAACGACCTTCAGGTTATGAGCCTGACGAGCTACCGGGCTGCTCCACCCCGCGTCACCAATCACCGCCACACCGGACGAAAACCCGGTGGGATGCCAAGGAACCATGTTTGCGGATCGTAATCCACGGCCTGGCCGGTGGCGTAGGTCCGATGCGGCGCGATCTCTCGTCACCGATCGGAACGAAAGTCCTGTTACTTTATGAACGGCCGACACGCAAGCGAAAAGTCCACCTGGACAAAAACATCGCGTCGCGCGTCCCACCTCCCTCGTCTGACATAAAGGCCCGGAGCCCTGGATCGTATGCGAGCTAGAACGTGCGTGACCACGCAAAGCGGCCGGGCGCGGCAACACGCGCCCATCGAAAGCCCCGCGGCGCGCAGCCGCAGCCCAGAGCGGTCCGCGACAAACTGCAACTCATTGGTCGTCTCGGTACGGCGGAAACCGCGTCAGGACGGCAACCCCGCATGTCCGCGTGGTCGCGCTGGCGCCTGCAGCACTGGACCACGATCGGAAACCAGATACCGTGCAGCCGCCTCGGCTACTCGGATGCCATCGACCGAGGCGGAAAGGATGCCGCCCGCATACCCCGCCCCTTCGCCGGCAGGGAATAATCCAACCGTGTTCAGGCTCTGAAAAGCCTCGTTCCGCGTTATGCGTATCGGTGACGACGTGCGCGTTTCCACACCCGTCATCACGGCATCGCCCATTGAAAAGCCGGGTATGTCGCGATCAAAAGCTCGCAGCGCCTCGCGCATCGCCGTCACGGCGTAATCGGGGAGACAAGCCGACAGATCGGTCGGTGTCGTGCCGGGCTTGTAGGACGGCACTACCGCTCCGAGACTGGTCGACGCGCGACCGGCAAGAAAATCTTCGACACGCTGCGCTGGAGCCCGATATCCGCCGCCGCCGAGCTCGAAGGCCAACCTTTCCCAGCGACGCTGAAAATGCATGCCGGCGAGCGCGCTTCCCGGATAGTCGGCAGGCGAGATCCCGACGACGATACCGGCATTGGCGTTGCGCTCGGCGCGCGAATACTGGCTCATCCCGTTGGTAACGACACCACCCACCTCCGACGCGGCAGCAACCACGGTCCCGCCCGGGCACATGCAGAAGCTGTAGACCGAACGGCCGTTCGATGCGTGATGTGCAAGCTTGTAATCGGCCGCACCGAGGATCTTGTTACCGGCAAAACTGCCGAAACGGCAGGTGTCGATGAGTGATTGGGGATGTTCGATCCGGACACCGATCGAGAACGGTTTCGGCTCGATGTGGACGCCGCGGTTCGACAGCATCTCGAAGGTATCGCGCGCCGAATGGCCGAGCGCGAGTACGACGCAGGACGTCTCGATCTCTTCGCCGGACTCGAGCTTGACCCCCGTCACACGGCGGCTTCCGTCACCCGTGGTTTCGATTTCGATATCCGTGACTTTCGATTGGAAACGATACTCCCCGCCCAGGGCTTCGATCTTTGCACGCAGGCTCTCGACCATTGTCACGAGCCGGAATGTTCCGATGTGCGGCTTGGCTACGTAAAGGATTTCCTCGGGTGCACCCGCCTCGACGAATTCCTCGAGCACTTTCCGGCCGAGATGGCGGGGGTCCTTGATGCCCGAATAGAGTTTGCCGTCTGAAAAAGTCCCGGCCCCGCCTTCCCCGAACTGCACGTTGGATGTCGGATCGAGCACCGACCGCCGCCAAAGCGCCCAGGTGTCCTTTGTGCGTTGGCGAACGACCTTGCCCCGTTCCAGAAGCAATGGACGAAAACCCATCTCAGAAAGAATGAGCATGGCGAAAAGGCCGCATGGACCCGCCCCGATGACGATGGGGCGTCGCGACAGGGATGACGGCGCGCGCGCAACCATCCGGTACGTCATGTCGGGCGTACGTCCGATGTTCCGGTCGCGACTGAAACGCGCCAGCACGTCGTCCTCGTCGACCACGTCGACATCGATCGTATATGTCAGGACGATCGCGCTTTTCCTGCGGGCATCCCATGCACGACGAAAGACATGAAAATCGCGGATATCTTCCCGGCCGAGCCCGAGACGAGCGACGACGGCGTCACGCAACGCGTCGGGTGCGTGATCGAGCGGCAGCCTGAGTTCAGTAATTCGAAGCATCCCTCAACTCTCTCCGCCGCTGCGGCATGCATTCGGCTCTGATCGGCCCCTCACCGCACTTCTAAGTCCGCCTCGACCCCGGATCAACCAGAGCCTCGCCGACACGCCCTACGCGATGCACGCCGGCCAGCTACCCGCCGCTGTAATTGACCTTCCCGATCTCCGCCGACAAGAATCGGCCTGCCGCAGCCGGCCAACAGGAAGATCGGAGGAGCGCCCATGCAGATCAAGTTGCACCATGTGAACCTGAGTTCGCGCCAGGTCTCGGAGATGGACACCTTCTACCGCGACGTCATGGGCCTTAAACCCGAGCCGCAGCTGAACGCGACACGCGTAACGACGCAGGGCTACCCGGGGCAGGTCGCGTTTCTGAGTGACGGCGACATCCAGATGCATCTGGCAGAGAAGGACCTCGGGATCGGTTTCCGCACGGGGCAGGCCGTAAATCCCCTCGACCGCGGGCACATCGCATTTCGTACCGATGACATCGCCGCGTTCAAGAAACACCTCGATGCCAAGGGGATCAAATATTCCGATTACGGCGCCTGGGCCATGAGCGGCTGGCAACAGATCTTCTTCTACGACCCCGACGGCAATGTCATCGAAGTCCATCAGGTGACTGAGGCCTGACCACAACCACGGAGGGGTCGTCATGATCAGATCGATCGGCGTCATCGGTGCGGGGAGCATGGGTTCCCGCATGGCGCGGCGTGTCCGGGCAGCAGGCTTCGATCTAACGATATGCGATCCTAATCCGGACGTTCAGGCGACCTTCCGATCCGAAGGCGTACCGATCGCCACCCATCCGGGCGCTTTGACCGACACCGACGCGGTGATCGTTCTGGTCGCGAGCGACGCCCAGATCGACGATGTGCTTTTCGGCGACAACGGCCTTGTCAACGGATCGACCACTGGCCGCCGCCCGCTGGTGGCCATCATGAGCACCACCCTGCCGGAAACGGTTCGCACGGTCGCGGAACGTCTGGCCGAACACGATTTTCGCACGGTCGACGCTCCGGTCAGCGGTGGTCCGGTCGGCGCGGAAAACGGCACCCTTACCATCCTCGCCGCGGGCCGGGACGCCGACCTCGACCGTATCGATCCCGTTTTCCGGGCGATGGGACGTAACATTTTCCGCTGCGGCGCCCTCGGTGCCGGCCAGACCGTCAAGCTCGTCAACAACTTCATCGCCATCACGAACATCTATGCGGTCAACGAAGCGTATTCGCTCGCTGAGGCTGCCGGCATCGACCTCGACGTGCTCGGCCCGATTCTCGAAGTCAGCACCGGCCGGACGTTTCTCTCCGAGGATATCGGCAAGGCCCGGCGGCAGTATGCGACCTGGGCCGCAGATCGCGCCGCCTTCGACGCGACGACGGCTATCACGAACAAGGACATGACCCTGGTCGCAAAACTTGCGGCCGCCTCGAACCTGGAATTTCCCGCACTGTCCGAGGTCCTGAAACTGACCGCCGACCGCTCTGACGAGGTGTTCAGACGCTGGCAAGAAATCGGCAGGGGGCGGCAGAAATGAAGCAGCGGTTTCATCCATAAACGACTAGGCGCCGAAGTCGTTGAGACTCCGGCGCCAGGTTCGTCCGGAACCGGACGGCTGGTTCAGAAATTGAAAAGGCTCTTGAAGATCGTTCCGATCGGATCCTGTGACTGCTCGCGCTGGCGTCTCAACTGCGCCATCCGCTCGCGATCCTGCCGGCTTGGAGGCTGGAACTTCTCCTCGGTCGGCTGCGGAATGAGATGCGTTTTCCCCTCGATACCAAGCTGTATCCGGTTTTCATGCCCATAAATGTCATTGAAGGTCTTGAGCCGTCCATCATCTCCGACCCACGCAGTGAAATAGGTCATGTGGACCGGGATCCTGCGATCGAGCTTGATCTCGTTATTGTCAGGGCCCGAACTCGCGACCTGGTTGATCTGGGTACGGCTCCAGCCCTTGTCGTTGCCGAGAAGGACCTCGGCGAACTTTAAGGGATCGCGAACACGCACGCAACCATGGCTGTAGGCCCGCACCGAATTGTTGAACAACGGTTTGGTGGGCGTATCGTGCATGTAGACGTCATGCTTGTTCGGGAACATGAACTTGACCTGTCCAAGCGCGTTCCCCGGCCCCGGCGGCTGGAAGATGTGGACCTGCCGCATGTCCATCAGGTCCCACTGGACAGAAGCTGGGTTCACTTCACGACCGTTGACCTGCGCCTTGAGGCCAGCACGAGACAAAGCCGCCCCCGACTGCATCAACTGTGGCTGCAATTCCTTCCACTTGATGCTTTCAGGCACGTTCCAGAACGGCTTGAATACGAGGTGTTGCATCTCGTCCGAGAACATCGGTGTCATCGTCGAAGGCTTTCCAACGATGATCCGCTCGGTGTGGATGGTTTGTCCGCCCCTCACGACACTGAACTGGAATTCCGGAATGTTGGACTTGATGTAATAGTCCCCGAGCGGCGGCATCCAGCGCCACATTTCCATATTGGTGACGAGCTTACGCTCGATTGACGCGCGGCTCGGCACCTGGGGAGCCTTCGCGGCCTTCTTCCCATTGGTTGGCTCGGGAGCCGGTGGCACGTCGACCACAGTCTCCCCGGCACGATGGCGGAGCAGAACCTGACGCAGTTTTTCGAACTGCGGATGTTGCGGATGGAAACCTCGCAGCGTCGCGCCGATGTCCTTGCTGTCCGTAAGCGCCGCCAGCACCTGTCCGATCGGTAAGAGCTGCGCCTTCCGGTCTATCCCTTTTGAAAGGCGCGTGGGCTCGACCCGCCCCCCGCGCGCGTGACGCGCATAGCGCAGGGCCGCGGCCATGAAGTCATACTCGGCATCAGCCAGATCCACCGCCGACCGGCTCTTCGGCTCTTCTGTCTCGAACGCCTTGGCGTCGAGCGCGAAGTCGGCCGCCTTGTCGAACTCCATACGCGCCTGTAGCGCGCGCGCCGTAAGACCAGAAGCATCGACCCACAGCGGCGCGCCCTGACGGCTCTCGTAGAACTTCGCGACGTCGTCGCGATCATCCTTCGGAATGACGTTCTGCCGGTCCCTTGCCAGACGATCGCGCATCTCGGTCAGCAGGCTGAACGCGGGTGCTGCAGGAGCGGCGGGCGCAGGCGCCACCGTAGCAGAAACAGCTGGACTGCCGCCGGTGTTCTCGCTCGCCTTCGGCGCCGCAACAGCCGCAGCCGCCGGCTCGCTCGGCGGGCGAAGATCACGGGGGAGGTCTTGCGAAAATCCGAGCGGCGAAGCCGGGACCTTGACATCGTCCATCGCGAGCTGCTGTCCCACCGCGATCGAAGCCGCAGACACCATCGACATCGCAATCACGGACACGGACACGAAAGCCGCACGTTTACGCACAGGCTGGTTACGCACTCGCATCAATGCCTTCTCCCCAGGATCTCTGCTGTTGGCCGTTTGTGCGGAGACACTATCCGCCAGTACGCGACAGACAACCCGAATTTGGCCTATTTGTGCCATTTTCCGGGTCACACTGATGTTATTTGGCCCGTCACGGCCTCAGCCGCATCCGGACCATTTGCATAGAGACGTTTTTGGTGAGGAAAGGGCCGGCATGAGCCGGCCCCTGAGCGATCAGACCTGCTCGGCCGCGCGATCTTCGAGACCGTAATCCCGCATCTTGCGGTAGAGCGTGGACCGGCCAATGTTCAATCGCTTGGCCACCTCCGTCATGTGACCACGATACCGGCCGAGCGCCAGCCGGATCATGTCGGCCTCGATCGCCTCGAGCGACCGGATGTCACCGGCTTCGTCGACCGCCGGAATTCCGAGTGCGCTCTTCTGGCCGCTCGAAACTGGCGGAACAGCAACCGTATGCGGCACCACGTTCTCGGCACCAAGCACGACCGGCCCGCTGATTTCCGGAATACGTGACACGTTGGCCGGCGCGGCAGGCACGGCCGCCTTGAAACCGTCGACATGCGCCGCGATCTGCGGGAATTCGGCGACCGTCAGTTCGGCGCCATCAGCCAGCACGACCGCCCGGAAGACAGTGTTCTCGAGCTGGCGCACGTTACCCGGCCATGAATAGCTCGTAAGCAACTTGAGAGCGCTTTCCGAGATCGATGCGACCCGCTTGCCTTCCTCGGCTGCGAACCGCGCCAGGAAGTGGCGAGCGAGCTCCGGCACGTCGTCGATACGGTCCCGCAGCGGCGGCACCCAGATCGGAAACACGTTGAGGCGGTAGTAGAGATCCTCGCGGAATTTGCCATCCTTGACGAGCTGGATCATGTCCCGGTTGGTCGCCGAGATCAGGCGGAAATTGACCTTGACCGGCCTCTTGGAACCGACTGGATCGATCTCGCCCTCCTGCAACGCACGAAGCAGCTTCACCTGCGCGTCGAGCGGAAGTTCGCCGACTTCGTCGAGGAACAGGGTACCGCCATCAGCTTCCTGGAACTTCCCGACGCGCTTGTCGACCGCACCGGTAAAAGCCCCCTTCTCGTGACCGAAAAGAATGCTTTCGACGAGGTTCTCCGGGATAGCGCCGCAATTGACCGTAATGAACGGCTTGGCCTGACGCTCGCTCTCACCTTGGATCGCGCGGGCAATCAGTTCCTTGCCGACACCCGACTCGCCTTCGATCAGCACCGGAATGTTGGAGGCGGCGGCTCGCCGGCCAAGAGCGACGACGCGGTTCATGGCATCGCCCCGCATCACGAGATCGGAGAACGTCAGTGTTCCCTCGACCTTTTTCTTGATACGCGTGATTTCACCTTGAAGCGCTTCGATCTTGAGGGCGCTCTTGATCGAGACGTCGAGGCGCTCGACGCTCGCGGGCTTGACGATGAAATCCACCGCGCCTGCACGCATCGCCGAAATCGCGGTTTCGATCGAACCCTGCGCAGTCTGCACGATGATCGGAGGCGTTCCCGGCTTCAATCCGACGCGATCGAGAACAGCCATGCCGTCCACACCGGGCATGACGAGATCGAGCAGGACGAGGGAAATTTCACTGGCTGTGGGAGATTCGAGGAGCTGCAGCGCCTGCTCACCGCCCTGGGCGGTCTTCGTCTCGTAACCGAGACGCTTGATGCTTTCCTCGAGAATTCGGCGCTGGATCGGATCGTCGTCGACGATCAGGACTCTTTTACCCATGGGACAACTCGTACTCTACGCTACGAAACACCCGCCCCGGCAAACACGCC
>DAOMWV010000150.1:0-7419 GCA_035436725.1 Hyphomicrobiaceae bacterium | reverse complement strand
CTTCCGGCTCGGACACCTGCGTGACGAGACGGCCGGCGGCCTGTCGTATGGTCAGCAGAAGCTCCTCGACTGCGCCATGGCGTTCATGGCCGGTCCGCGCCTCGTGCTGCTCGACGAGCCGGCCGGCGGCGTCAATCTCACGATGCTCGCCAGTCTCAAGGAACGCCTCGTCGCCATCAACAGGGAGACCGGCGCCACCTTCGTCGTCATCGAACACAACATGGAGTTCGTGATGTCGCTGTGTACGCGCATTCTCGTCCTAGCCGAAGGCGAGATCATTGCCGAAGGCCCGCCGGATAGCATCCGGCAGGACCCGAAGGTCATCGAAGCGTATCTTGGTACGTGAGGCGCAGCATGGCTGACGGAAGCGATCATATCCTCTCGCTCCGGGACGTCGTCTCCGGTTACGGCAAGATGACGATCCTGAACGGTACGACGGCACACGTACGCCGCGGCGCGATCACGACGGTGATCGGCCCGAACGGTGCCGGCAAGTCGACGATGTTCAAGACCGTTTTCGGCCTGCTCCCCGTGCGCACCGGCAGCATCATGTTCGATGGCCAGGACGTCACGAACAAGACGCCGCGTCAGATGCTCGATCTCGGTGCCGTCTACATTCCGCAGGGCCGGAACATCTTCGCGGAGCTGACCGTGAAGCACAATCTCGAGCTCGGCGGCGTCGCACTCACCGACCCATCGGGCCTCGACGGTCGCATCGAACGGATGTTCGATCGCTTCCCCATGCTGCGCGAAAAGGCGAGCGCGCAGGCAGGCACGCTGTCTGGCGGCCAGCAGAAGCTGCTTGAGGTCGCGCGCGGCCTGCTTCTCGATCCCAAGCTGATGCTCGTCGATGAACCCTCCATCGGGCTCTCCCCGATCATGGTGCAGGAGGTTTTCTCGATCCTGATCGATCTCGCGTCGAAAGGCGTCACCATCCTGCTCATCGAGCAGAATGCAAAACAGGCCCTGCAGATGTCGGACTACGGCCTCGTGCTCGAACAGGGGCAGACCCGCATCGAGGATACGGCGAGCAACATCCTCGGCGATCCCCGCATCGGCCAGCTGTTCCTCGGTGGTGGTCTCGCCGGCAAGGGGGAAGCCGCATGACACGCAAGGCGGCGCTCGTCGGTCTGGTCGGGGCGAACATCATGAGATCGCTGTCGCCAGCTCTGCACGAGGATTCGTTCCACGCCCATGGCGTCAGCGGACATTATCACCTCATCGACCTCGATCTCCGTCCGCAGCTGATGCTCGAACAGATCCTCGATGCGGTGAAGACAATAGGATTTTCGGGCATCAACGTGACGTTTCCGGTGAAGCAGACGATCATGCCGATGCTCGACGAGATATCCATCGACGCGCAACGGATCGGCGCGGTCAATACGGTGACGATCTCAGCGAGCGGTCGCACGGTCGGCTACAACACCGATTGCAGCGGCTTCCGCCGCAGCTTCGAAGAAGGCCTCGGGCACGATGCGGCGGAGGGCCGGGTCGTGACCCTCGTCGGAGCGGGCGGCGCCGGCAGTGCCGTCGGTACGGCGCTGATGGACCTCGGCACCAGACACCTGATCGTCCACGACGTGGATGCCGCGCGAGCGCTGGCGACCGTCGCGAACCTCCAGCAGCATTTCGGCACCGCCCGCGTCAGCATGGCGTCCGATTTGCGGTCCGCAATCGCCGAATCTGCCGGCATGGTCAACGCGACGCCGATCGGCATGCTTGGCCATCCCGGCATCCCCGTGCCCGTCGAATACCTGCGCAAGGACCTGTTCGTCGCCGACGTCATCTACACGCCGAGTGAAACCGCGCTGATCGAGGCCGCACGCCGCATCGGCTGCCGTGTTCTCACCGGTGGCGGCATGTGCGTGCATCAGGCCGCAGACGCCTTTCGCCTCTTCAGCGGGCTCGAGCCCGATATCGTGCGCATGAAGCAGACGTTCGAACGCGCTCTCGCCGCGCGCGACCTGCCCGGGCAGGTCTAGTCGTACGGCAGACCTGTCCAGACGCACGCAATGGCGCGCATCAGATGGCTTCCCGCCAGCCGGTCCTCTGGATCATGTGTACGCTATCAAATTTATGACAAGGCCGATCCGGCGCATTTTCCCCGTCTCGTAATCCGTCGTACCTGGGACGGCCCACTTTCGCTGCGGATGTGCCAATGCTATGGGAGCCGCGCCCGCGGCTCCCTGGTTCGGACGCCGCGGTGGTCAACCCTCAACAGCCATGATCAGCGAGCGCCATGCCAAAACCCGCCGACCGCCAGCACCTGCGCACACTTGGGGCACTGATTTTCGGGTCACGATGGCTCCAGGTCCCGCTCTATCTCGGTCTGATCGTCGCACAGTGCGTCTACGTGTTCCTGTTCCTGAAGGAGCTGACGCACCTGATCTCACACGCCAACGGCTTCACCGAGCAGCAGATCATGCTGATCGTGCTGGCGCTGATCGACGTGGTGATGATCTCGAACCTTCTCGTGATGGTCATCGTCGGCGGCTACGAGACCTTCGTGTCGCGGCTTGATCTCGAAGGGCACCCCGACCAGCCGGAATGGCTGAGCCACGTCAACGCCAGCGTGCTCAAGATCAAGCTCGCCATGGCGATCATCGGCATCTCGTCGATCCATCTCCTCAAGACGTTCATCGAGGCCGGCAATCTCGGCACGCAGGGCGCCAAGTTCACCGAAGCCGGCGTGATGTGGCAGACCATCATCCACTGCGTCTTCATCCTGTCGGCCATGGGCATCGCCTATGTCGACTGGCTGAGCCAGAACGCCGCCATGCAGGCGCACAAATTGGCCAAGGACGAAGAAAAGTGACGGGGCGCCTCGGGGGGCGTCCGCTTTACGTCTCCTGCATCGCTGCCGACAGTTCCGCTACCAGCCGGTTGAGTACGAGCCGCCCCTGAGGCGTCGCCCGGATGCGCGCATTCCCGATCGGTTCGACGAGACCGAGATCGCGCATCCGATCGAGTACAGCGCTCGCGATCTGAAATCCGCGCGCTCCGAGCCGTGCCAGATCGAAACCTTCCGAAAGCCGCATCCCCATCAGCAACATCTCATCCGCTTGCTCGCGCGCCCCGACAGCGTCGTTTTCGACGAGAGCCGATTTCGTATCCCGCACGCGGCCGAGCCACGCCTCCGGCGACCGCTCGGTCACTGTCGCATAGCGTACACCGTCGACGTCGATGCGCCCGTGGGCACCCGGGCCGACACCGGCGTATTCGCCATAGCGCCAGTAGACGAGATTGTGCCGGCTCTCCTCACCGGGCCTGGCATGGTTTGAAACTTCGTACGCGGGAAGTCCCGCCGCCTCCGTCATGGCTTGCGTGAGCTCGTAAAGCGCCAGCGACGTATCGCCATCGGGAACGCGTAATTTGCCGGCCATGTAGAGCCGTTCGAATGTCGTCTGCGGCTCGATCGTGAGCTGATAGAGCGAAAGGTGCGCCCCGGCGATCGACAGCGCTTCGCGAAGCTCCGCCTCCCACGCCTCGACCGTCTGGTCCGGCCGCGCGTAGATCAGATCGAAACTCGTCCGCGCGAACGTGCGTTGTGCGATGTCGACAGCGCGCCGCGCCTCCGCGACCGAATGAATGCGGCCGAGCGTCCTGAGATCTGCGTCCCTCAGTGATTGCACACCGACCGAGACGCGATTGACGCCCGCCGCGCGATAACCCGCGAAACGATCCGCCTCGACGCTGCCGGGATTGGCCTCGATGGTGATTTCCGCGCCCGGCTCCATCGGCCACAACGCATCGATCCTGGCGAGCAGCGCCCCGACTGTCACAGGCTGCATCAGCGACGGCGTGCCCCCGCCGATGAACACCGAATGCGTCCGCCGAGCGCCGATGCGGTGCCTCACGCGCCCGAGCTCGTTGAGATACGCCGAGAGAAACGCCGCCTCGTCCCAGCCGCCGTGGCGGACATGACTGTTGAAATCGCAATAGGGGCATTTCTGTGCGCAGAACGGCCAATGCACATAGACCGCAAATGGCGCTGTCCCGTCCATCAGCCCGCCTCGAAGCACGCCGCGACGAATGCCGCGAATGCGCGTGCCCTGTGCGAGATCGCATGCTTGGCATGCGGCTCCATTTCACCGAACGTCAGGGCCCCGCCGTCCGGAACGAACATCGGATCGTACCCGAAACCCTGCGTGCCGCGCGGCGGCCAGACGAGATGGCCGAACACGCGCCCTTCGTAGATGCGATCCTCGCCATCCGGAAACGACAGCGCCAAGGCCGAGACGAAATGTGCGCGCGGCTTCGTCGCCATCGCCACGTCGCGCAATCGCAGTTCCCGTTCGACACGCGCCATGGCCGCGCCGAAGTCTTTCTGCGCCCCGCCCCATCGCGCCGAGAATATGCCAGGCGCCCCGTCGAGAGCCTCGACGCAGATACCGCTGTCGTCGGAAAGGGCAGGCAGGCCCGTCGCATGCGCCGCAGCCCGCGACTTGATGCGCGCATTCGATGCGAACATGGTGCCGGTCTCGTCCGGCTCCGGCAGGCCAAGATCGCCGGCGGACACGGCCTTGACGCCGTAGGGCGCGATCAGCTCGCCGATCTCGCGCACCTTGCCCTTGTTGTGTGACGCGACCACCAGCGTGTCACCTCGCTTCAGTTGCCGTGCTGTCGTCGTCGTCATGTCATGCCCCAGAGTTTCGGCTCGGCGATTTCGAGCGAATTGCCCGCCGGATCGCGGAAATAGATCGAACGTCCCCCGGATGGCCAGCGAAAATCGCTTTCGATTCCGACGCCATGTGCTTCGAGGCGGGCCCGCCAGGTGTCTATCGCCTCGGCAGTGGCCGCAAAACAGACGTGCCCCGGCCCTCGCGCACCGTGCGGCGGCACCGGCAGCTTCGCGTCTGGCTTGAGAGGCTGTCCGGTCGCGCGCGCATCGAACAACAGCAGCATCTGGCCCGGCAGGCGGAAGAATATGTGCCGGCCCGGCGCCTTCCCGTAGACCGTGAGACCGAGCACGCGCACGTAGAAGTCTTCCGCCGCGTCGAGATCGTCAACGTAGAGCGCGGATTCGAGGATGCGTTCGAGTGACAGGCCTGTTCCGCTCATACGCACCTCCCATTCATGGGCCCCAGGTCTCGCTCGTCTCCACCCCGCCTGCCTAAGCCCGCCATTTAACTCCGCCGCCGCAGCGTCAGGATCGACCAGCCCGCGATGTCCTCACGCTGAACGAGCGCGAACCCCTGCGCATGATACGCGGCCCGCACTTCCGCCGCCTGCGGCACCAGCAGTCCCGAGAGAACGATATCACCTCCGATCCGCACAGCGCGCCGCATGTCGCGCGCCAGTGCGATGAGCGGATTGGCGAGAATGTTCGCGATCACCAGATCGTAGGCGTGAGCATGCCGCAGCGCCGGATGCCGGAAACCCTCTGCCACGTGAAAACCGATCCGCCGGCCCTCGCGGTTGCGCCGCGCGTTCGCGGCCGCGACCTCGATGGCGATGGGATCGTTGTCGGAGGCGGCCACCCGTGCAGCAGGCAGTGCCTGCGCCGCTGCAACTGCCAGCACGCCCGACCCCGTACCGAGGTCGAGTACATTCCTGTAGTTCCGCCGCCGCGTCAGCCGGTCGATGGCGTGAAGACAGCCGAGCGTGGTCGCGTGATGCGCCGTGCCGAAGGCCTCGCCGGCATCGATGAGGATCGCCGTGATGCGCCGGCCGATCCGCGCCGCGTCGTGGCTGCCGTGGACGACGAAACGCCCTGCCGACACCGGAGGCAGCGCCGCCTGCGATACCGCGACCCAGTTCTCGTCCGGAACCGTCTCGATTTCAGCGGCAACGCCCGGCAGCAAGGCCGCGATCGCAGCCGCGATAGACGCGCGATCCTCCGTATCGTCGAAATACGCCTCGACCACATGACGTGGCGGGCCGTCCTCGAACATCGACACCGCGAGTGGCGGCGGATCGAGCGCCTCGCTCAGGACCGAGGACAGCGATCGGCCTTCGTCATAGGACTTAGCCCCAAGTCGTGCCTTGATCTGCCCCATCACGCCCGCCCGTTCGGCAGCGTGGCGACTTCCGGTGCGTCGTCGTCCGCTTCTTCGTCTGCCTCGTCGTCTGCTTCGAATTCCTTGCCTTCGCCCCGAATGCCCGGCAGATGATCCAGGTATCCGTCCCAGAGCTTGTCGATCCTCAGCGCCGCGCGATCGGGCGGCAGCGTCACGAGCGTGCCGTCTTCGCTCTGCGTGACGATGCCATCCGCGAGCAACCGCCTGAGCGCATCTTCGACGTCGAAGTTGGCGTTGAGCCCGAAATGCGATTTGAGCCAGCGCTCGATCGCCTTGTCGATTTCTGGAATCTCCGAGATGTGTGCCCTTGTCTTGGCGAGGACCGAGTAAAGCAGGAACTCCTCCTTCACATCCTCTTCCGCCGCCCGATCTGCCAGCAGCGTCAGCACGCCGCGATTGTCGGCGAGCGAGTGGAAGTAAAGGTTCTGCGCCATAGTCACCATGTACTTGTTGCGCTGGTTGAAGAAGTTCGTCGCCTGCCGCGCCGCCACGCCACCGAAGGCGGCAACCGCCCCCGCCATCCCGATCGGCGTCGTCGCTGCCGCGATCTTGGTCGCCGTCCCGACGATGCCCATGCCAAGTCCGCCGCCTGCCGTGACTCCGAACTTGACCTTGTCGAACATCCTGAACCGGATCCGCGTGTTCGGAAACACCATTTCGATATCCGACCGCGGGATATTTTTGAAAAGCTTCATGTAGACGAGCTGGTCGGTGATCTGCGGCGGCAGCATCGACCGCCGCTTCTTGACGAGTTTTCGCGCCGCATCTTCACTGATGCCGTCCTCCGCCATCACTTCCCGGACGCGCGTCTCGAACGGCTTCAGCTTGAACAGCAGGAACAGGCGCCGGAAGATCGGCACGTCGAACTCTTCCTTGCGGAGATAGAGCTTCTTCTTGTCGCGCCGTGTGTGCTTCGTCGTCGAGGCGCCGCGATAATAGATGAGAACCTCGTCGAACGCGCGCATGTCGACCTGAAGATCGAGCCCGTAGTGGCTCTCCTTGGTCATGATCAGCGACACGTCGTCGGGATTGATCGCCTCGTAGTTCGCTCCCACCAGCATGTGCTTGACGTCGTCGACGAGATGACGCCGCATCCGGAGCCGTTCCTCGTCGGTAAACTTGCGCGTGATGAGGAGATCACTATCGGGATTGAAAGGTTCGTAGGTCTGCTCGAGGTCCGTGAGCTTGGATGTGTACGAGTTCTGCCGCCAGAAATTCAGGTAGTGGAAGAAGCGGCGCACGTCCGCAGGTGATGCTCCGGGCCAGAGTTCCGGTTGCGTCAGTCTGTCGATCAGGGCGTAGCGTGTCAGCGGAATGAATTTTTCCCGTCTCATCGCAAAGTAGTCCTCGGCCTCGCCACTTTCACTCCAGGTGGGAAAATCCTCATCGAGCAGCCCCG
>DAOMWV010000149.1:0-7429 GCA_035436725.1 Hyphomicrobiaceae bacterium | reverse complement strand
AAGGCGCGACGTCAGCGTCTCTTTCTCGGTCGGACGCCCTTCACGCTTGAAATAGCCGCCGGGGATCTTGCCGGCCGCGTAGGTCTTTTCCTGGTAGTTGACGGTCAGCGGGAAGAAATCGATGCCGGGCTTCACGCTCTTTGCGCCGACGACGGTGGCGAGCACGCTGGTCTCGCCGTACTGCGCGAGGACGGCTGCATCGGCCTGACGGGCCATATGCCCGGTTTCGAGCTTCAGCTTGCGGCCTGCCCAGTCGATTTCCACGCGGTGGATCTTGAACATTCTGGTATCTCTCTTCTTCGGTCGTACGGGAGGTTTCGGACACTGTTTGGTTTCTTGATCCGAAACCCGTTTGAGCCGCCGCCGGATGCGACGCGCTCGTGGGTGTGGCCGGTGTTCGCCCGATGTACGCGGGCCGGCTTCGCCACAAAAAGCCGCAGGCACTGCCCGTCGTCGGGCAGCTCATGAGTCATCAGGGCCGGACCCTTCGGAGGAAGGCCGGCCCTGTCCGTATCACTCGTGCACGACGACCCGCATCAGCGGCGCAGCTCGAGACGTTCGATGATCTTCTGGTAGCGGCCCGCGTCGGTCTTCTTGAGGTGATCGAGTAGGCTGCGGCGCTGGCTGACCATCTTGAGCAGGCCGCGGCGCGAATGGTTGTCCTTCGTGTGCGTCTTGAAATGGTCGGTCAGGCCGTTGATGCGCTCGGTGAGAAGCGCGATTTGGACTTCCGGCGAGCCGGTGTCGTTGGCCTTGGACGAAAACGTCTTGATGATTTCTGCTTTGCGTTCGGCAGTCAGCGACATCGGGGTCTCCTTCTGAAATCGACAATGGACCCTTCGCCCGACTGGTCCGGCCTCTCGGCACGGGCGCGGACCGCGACGTGCGGACCGGGTATACAGCGGAGCAGGGTTCTGCGCGGCACCGGCCGGGATGTCGTCCAGCCGGGTCGCGGAATGCCGGTCACGACCGGCGCTGCGGCTTATACACGAACGGGCGGAGAAGGCGAGCGAAATTGCCGCCCTGGCGAGGGCCGTAAGCGGTACTTGAATACAGCCACCTTGAATCATGGCGAAGCGGTCGCCGGTCGGCTAAAGACCTCTTGTCTTGGCCGCGGTGCTGTCGGCTACAAGATGTTTCGGCTATAAGTAAATGATTGATATTAAAGAAAAAGCTGCGCTGACATCCGTGTTCGCGAGCGGCGGCCTGGCAATCGCCAAGTTCGTCGCCGCCATCACGTCGGGCAGTCTCGGCCTCCTGTCGGACGCGTTGCATTCGCTACTCGACCTCGGCGCGACGATCCTGACCTATATCGCGGTCCGCATCGGCGGCCGCCCCGCCGACGACACCCACCACTATGGTCACGGCAAGGTCGAGGCGGTCGCGGCCCTGATCGAGACCGGCCTGTTGTTCGCTGTCGCCGTCTATGTCGTCGTCGAGGCCGTTGGGCGCCTTCAGACCGGCCCGGCCGAGGTCGAGTCGGGTTGGCTCGTCTACGGTGTCCTGCTGGTCTCCATAGTCGTCGATTACGTCAGATCCCGCGCGCTCCGAGCCGTCGCCCGCGAAACCGGCAGCGACGCGCTGGCTGCCGACGCGGTGCATTTCGAATCTGATCTCGTCAGTTCCGCCCTCGTGCTGATCGGTCTGGTCGCGACGCAGTACGGCTTCGGACATGGCGATACGCTAGCCGCATTCGGTGTCGCCATCTTCATCGCCATCGCTGGCTGGCGCCTCGGCCGCCGCACCATCGACACGCTGATGGATGCAGTTCCCGCCGGCTTCGCGGATCGGGTGCGCGCCTCGATCGAGGACGTGCGCGGTGTCGCGCGCGTCACCCAGCTTCGCCTCCGTCCGTCCGGCCCCGATTTCAATGCTGCCGTCGAGGTCGGCGTCTCCCGCACGCTGCCACTGCATCGCGTGACCGAAATCAAGGAGCAGGTCACGGCCGCCGTCCGCGAACTCGTCGGCAAGAGTGGCCGCGTGCTCGTCAGCACGCATCCAGAGGTGCTCGACGACGAGACGATCATGGAGCGCGTCCTGCATGTCGCGAGCGTTCTGCGCCGGCCGGTGCATCACATAACCGTCCAGCATATCGGCGATCGGCTCGCAGTCTCGCTCGATCTCGAAATCGACGGTCGCATGTCGCTCGCCGAAGGCCACCGCATCGCTGACGAACTTGAAAATGCGCTTGCCGAAGAACTCGGCCCCGACGTCGAAATCGAAACCCATATCGAGCCGCTCGAAGTGTCGGGACTGACCGGTCGCGACGTGGAAGAGACGAAGCGCGTCGAAATCGAAGCAGCGTTGCACAAGCGCGCCGCCGAAACCGGTATCGTCTCCGACATCCACGACGTCCGCGCCCGCATGACCGAGCACGGCATCGTCGTGAACTATCATTGCCATGTCGATCCCGCGCTTCCGATAGCGGTCATGCACCACCACGTCGATACCATCGAGCAGGCGATCCGCCGCGACATCGCCGGCATCGAACGCGCCATCGGTCACGCCGAGCCGGCGTGACTCCGGATGCATGACTGCGAGTGAACATCACGCGGCGCGCGCTGCGGCCTTGATCTGATCGAGCGTCAGGGGCTTCGTCAGCACCGACCGGATGTTCCCGCTCAGGCCGTCGGGTACGCTGACGCTGCCGGCGTAAGCGGTCATCAATACGATCCGAAGCGCCGGATTGGCCTGGACCGCAGAACGTGCCAGAGACAGCCCGTCGAGCCCCGGCATCTGCACGTCGCTGATGAGCAGGTCGAACGCCTTCGGATCGGCTTCGATCGCCTCGAGCGCATCCTGCCCGTCCTGTACCACCGTGACCTCGTGTCCGTCCGCCAGCAGGGCTCGTTTCGCCAGGTCCCGCATCGCCGCATCGTCGTCAGCCAGTAAGATACGAGCCATCTGCCCCTCCTGAACGAACGCGCCCTGCGCCTCGGCCACCTGTCGCCGCAGCCGATCAGCTCGACGGGAGTTTGCCGACGAACGGCAATTCCCTGAAGCGGTGTCCGGCGTCCATGCCGTAACCGACAACGAACACATCCGGACACTTGAAGGCGACGAAGTCCGCGCCGATCGACACCGCTCTTTGTACCGGCTTGTCGAGCAGCACACATGTCGATACCGATCGGGCACCGCGCGCCACGAGCAGATCCTTGGCGAACGCGAGTGTCCGCCCGCTTTCGAGAATATCGTCGACGATCAGCACGTTCCGTCCCGCGACGTCGGTTTCGAGGTCGCGCACGATCGAGACCGTACCGGACGAGGACAATTTCTTCTTGTAGCTCGACAGCGTCATGAAATCGACTTCCGGCGCGAGGCCGGCCGAATGCAGCGCGCGGATCAGGTCCGCCGCGAACACGAAGCTGCCCTTCAGGATGGCGACGACGAGTAGCCCGTCGTAGCCCCGGCCGGCAATTTCTCCCGCCAGGCTCGTAATGCGCTCGGCAATACGCTCCGCCGGGAAGATCACGTCGATCGCGGCTTTTGGTTCCGTGCGCGTGGCGGAAGATGCATTCGGGTCTGACATCGAGCCTGCTGTGGTCGGCGGTTGTCCTGGGCCGTTTGGCTGCTCGAGCGAGCGCCCCGGCCGTTATCTCAGGGCGCGACTGTAATGCCCCCGCCTTTGCGGCCCAAGCGAAATTCCATGTCCCCGGTCATCCTGTTGGCGACTTACCCCGCCACAAATCGGGCCGATTGATCGCCGATGGGAACGGGGTTACGGACGGTACCGATGGCCGTCACCGACGGCGATTCGCCGGGCCGGTGGGCCGGCGGCACGGGATTGTGCAATCCGGCGCGATATCGAGGGCGGTCGCTGCACCCCTTCGGCACGTTGCCGAATGTTCAGGACGGGTAGATCAAAGCTGTGATCCAGCTTCAAAATATCGGACTGACCTACGACTCCGGCGCGACCGTGCTGAAGGGCGTCAACGTGCACCTGAAGCCCGGCTCGTTCCACTTCCTCACCGGTCCCTCCGGTGCCGGCAAGACGTCGCTGCTCCGCCTCCTGTTCATGTCCCTGCATCCGTCGTCCGGCCACATCCGCATGTTCGATCAGGACGTGTCGAACGTGACGCCGTCGCAACGGGCCCATCTGCGCCGCCGCATCGGCATCGTGTTTCAGGACTTCCGGCTGCTCGACCACCTGACCACCTGGGAAAACGTCGCCCTTCCCCTGCGCGTCGTCGGCCGCCACATCGACGACTACCGCGAGGACGTGACCGACCTGCTTCAGTGGGTCGGCCTCGGAGACCGGATGCATGCGTTTCCGTCCGTGCTGTCCGGCGGAGAGAAGCAGCGTGCGGCCATCGCTCGCGCCGTGATCGCCAAGCCGGAACTCCTGCTGGCAGACGAGCCGACCGGCAACGTCGACCCACAGATGGCGCGGCGCCTGCTTCGGCTCTTCATCGAACTCAATCGCCTCGGCACCTCGGTCGTGATCGCGACGCACGATCATCAGTTGATGCGGCAGTTTCGCGCCCCGCGCCTCGAACTGGATCAGGGCCATGTCAAGCTCGTCTGACCGCCCGCGCGACGGCCGCCCGCGGCTGACGCAGCGCCTTCCACAGGCGCGCGATCCGAACTTCGGCATCGACCCGCGAACCGGCGAGCCCTGGTCCGACAGCTACACGCAAGACCCCTACACCCAGCCTTACGCCTACGATCAGGGCACCACAGACGGATGGGCGTCTGCCGATTACGATCGAAATCACGATCCGAGGACGGCAGTCCCGCCCCCGCAATTGTCGCCTCAGACGCGCGCCGCACCACGGCTGGAAAACCACATCCCCGAGCCTCTGGCACCTCATCGCCCATCCACGCGTCAGACCGCACCACCCGCCGACCCGGTCGCCTCCGGCATGGCATCACGCGGCCGTCCCGGAGCCCGCGAACGCTCGCACGCGCCGATCGTCCAGGCGAAATCCGTCACCGGCAAGTCGTTGACACTCGTCATCGCGATCATGTGCTTTCTTGCTTGCCTGACAGTCGGTGCGGTCTACATGATGAACCGCTCAGCGTCCGCATGGCTCAAGGATATCGCCAGCGAAGTCACGGTGCAGATCGAGGCCCGCGAAAAGGTCGACATCGAAAAGCAGCTGCGCGACGTTTCGCTGTTCCTCGCCAAGCAGAATGGCATCCGCTCTGTGAAGCCCCTTTCGGTCGATGTGTCGGCGAACCTGCTCGAGCCCTGGCTCGGGTCCGCCGATGTCCTGAAATCACTTCCCGTACCGCGTCTGATCGCACTCGAGATCGATCGCAACGGGCCGCCTGATTTCGTCGCGCTCAAAGCGCAGCTGTCGCAGCAGTTCAAGGGCGTGACACTCGACGACCATCGCCACTGGCAACAGCAGATCCGCACCGTCACGCGGTCTTTCGCCCTTGGCGGCATCGCCATTCTGTTCCTCGTCGCAGCCGCCACCATGGCCATTATCGTATCCGCCACCCGCAGTGCGCTGGCCGCCAATCGCGAGATCGTCGAGGTGCTGCATTTCGTCGGCGCCACCGACAAGTTCATCGCCCGCGAGTTCGAGAAGCATTTCCTTCGCCTCGGGGTGAAGGCCGGCGTCTTCGGAGCCGTCCTCGCCGGGCTCGTGTTCGTCCTTCTGCCCTTCGCGATGGAACTCCTCGGCGGCGGCACGGTGACCCTCGCCGAACTGCAGCGCCTTGTCGGCACCGGCACGCTCGATCCGATGGGCTACGGCTGGCTTGCCGCGGTCGTTCTCGCCATCGCGGCGATCTGCATGTTGACCTCGCGCATCGGCGTGAAGCGCATCCTTCACAGCCAGGATTAGGTGACGCGGCAAGGCCCGGGCGCCGCGCATTCGTGACATTCGCGCCAGGGTTGTCGTCCGTTGGGGCTTTGGTAAGGCCGCCCCCGCCCAGGACTTGACCCCGCCGCGATCGAGGCAGACCATCGACCCGAGGAGTCGTGATTTGCGATCGAAGTACAGATATCTCGTGGTCGGAGCGGGCGCGGCGGTTTTCGCCGTCGTGACGGGTTTCGTCATATTCGCCGCCTCGGTCTCCGGCTATGCGCCGCGCTCGTCCGAACCGGTCGACGGCATCGTCGTCCTCACCGGCGGAGAGAAGCGTGTCCAGGAAGGGCTCCGACTGTTCTCCGAAGCCAAGGCCAGACGCATCCTCATTTCCGGCGTCAACCGCGTGACCACGCGCGACGACCTCAAGCGCAACGCACCCCTGTCGGCGGTCCTGTTCGATTGCTGTGTCGACATCGGCTACGAGGCGCTCGACACCATCGGCAATGCCGAGGAAGCCCGTGGCTGGATCGAGACCTGGAATTTTCGTCGCGTCGCGATCGTGACGTCCAATTATCACATGCCGCGCAGCCTCGTGGAGTTCTCGCGCGCGATGCCGTCGATCGAATTCGTGCCCCAGCCCGTCGCCTCGCCGAGCTATCGTTCGGCCGTCTGGTGGATGCAGCCGGGCACCATTCGCATCGTGACGATCGAGTACCTGAAGTTCATTCCCGCCGCCGCGCGATGGGGGCTGACATGGGTCCTCGGCCCCGGCCGGGCCAGTGAAATCAGCATCCCCGGCATCAAAGACCCCGATGACTCGGGTCCCGCCGACGGTCGCACGCCGCCAAGGCGCGTTTCCGGCATCTAGCCTCCGGTCCGCACCCGGTTTTCGGCTCCGCGAGCCAGCGCCGCGGACGGCGCCGAGCGCAAGTTTTGTCCCGACGTATTGTCATTGTCTGCCAAGCTGCGCTACCCAACCTTGCCGCGAGACCATCGCAGGAACGAGCAGGAACGAGTTACGTCGCGCTGGTCTGCGGCGTCGGCAAAAAGGCCCATGGAGCCTGACACGCGCATGCTGCGATCAATTCTGTACGCCGTAGCCTTTTATGTCGTCACTGCCGTGATGCTGCTCGGCGGCATCTGGCTGCTCGTCGCGCCTCGTTCCTGGGCGATGGCCGGTCTCGCGCTCCACGGACGGATCTGCACCTGGCTACTTCGCGTCGTTTGCGGCACGAAACTCGAGGTTCGCGGTGCCGATCGCCTGCCCCCGCCGCCCTACCTGGTCGTCGCGAAGCACCAGTCCGCCTGGGACACGTTCGCCCTCGTTCCGTTGTTCAGGGATCCGGCCATCGTGCTCAAGGACGAACTCAAGTGGATCCCCGTCTACGGCTGGTTCTGCGTCAAGTTCGAACACATCCTCGTCAAGCGTGATCGCGCCGCCGCCGCTCTCAAGACCATGGTCGCAGATGCCCGCGACCGCGCCGCCGCCGGGCGCGAAATCCTGATCTTTCCGGAGGGCACGCGCCGGCCTCCGGGCGCCGCCCCCGACTACAAGCCGGGCTACGTGGCGCTCTATGAGGGTCTCGGCGTCCCGGCAGTGCCCCTTGCGCTCAATTCCGGTGTGTTCTGGCCCCGCCGCTCGCTCCGCCGCTACCCCGGCACGATCA
>DAOMWV010000148.1:0-7501 GCA_035436725.1 Hyphomicrobiaceae bacterium | reverse complement strand
GCCAGAAGCGGGCCCAGAACGACCTCCGCACCGTCCTTGATCGCCTCCTCGGCGGCGGCCCGCGCACCTTCGGCCGTCCCGCCATCGTCCTTCACAACCAGCTGCACCGCGGGATTGTCGAGTTCGAACAGGGCCATTTCGGCCGCTTGCTTCATAGCCTTGGCGACGGCGGCCGTCTGATCGACCCCTGCAAGGGGCAAGAGCAACGCGATGCGTACGCCCTGTTCGCGCTTGTCTGCGATCGGCTTCTGAGGCTGGCCGATCGCGGCCGTCTGATCGCTTGCGGGCCCCACACCCGCCGCGCACGCTGCCAAGAGGCTCGTGACGATGGCAAGTGTCGCAATTCGCGCGCCGCGCAGCTTCAATGGGGTCATGTCGGTCGTCGGCACCGGCAAATGTCCTGGGTTCGGATGTCCCACCCCGCGGCGACGCCGCAGGTGCGCCGGGCGGCACCTGCCGCACGGTGTGGCACGCGATAGGTACTCCATTGCCACTCATAGTCGCTATGCTGTCGGGGGCAAAGGGACTTTGTTCCAAGTTCTCCTGCCAGCCACAACCGATTCGCGATCCCGCGTCATGCGGTTCGCAACGCGGTCCTTGCCCGTGTGGGCCGGCGGTACGTCCAGAGGAAACGGCATGAAGCGGCAAAATCCCGGCGGTTCGAGTGGTCAACGGCGTGCGACTGCCTGCGGAGCGCCGTCGTCCGCCGC
Organism: Hyphomicrobiaceae bacterium; assembly: GCA_035436725.1. Lineage (GTDB taxonomy): Bacteria > Pseudomonadota > Alphaproteobacteria > Rhizobiales > Hyphomicrobiaceae > JABFRJ01. The sequence continues at coordinate 6,791 of DAOMWV010000148.1, read as the reverse complement.
TGGGCCACAGAATGATCCTGCCGAACCGAGCGATGACGATCGGACCCTCGTCGAAGCCATCCAGCGCGAGGCCGAGCGGCAGCTCAGCAGGCCCCTGGCTCCCGGACTGAGCCTCGTCGCCACTCCGATCGGCAATCTCGGTGACATCTCGCTTCGCGCAATCGCCACGATCGCCCGAAGCGACATTGTGCTCTGCGAGGACACGCGGCATTCGCGCGCGCTCGCGAGCCACTATGGGGTGCGCGCGCGCCTCGAGGCCTACCACGAGCACAATGCAGCCGAGATGAGACCCCGCGTCCTCGATTGGCTCGCGCATGGGCGGCGCGTCGCGCTGATCTCCGACGCCGGAACGCCGCTGATCTCGGATCCCGGCTTCAAGCTGGTCCGCGACGCTCTCGCCGCTGGACACAGGGTGCACGCCATTCCCGGCCCGTGCGCTGCGGTGACAGCTCTTTCGAGCGCCGGCCTGCCGACAGATTCCTTTTACTTTGCGGGTTTTCTGCCTCCGCGGAACAGCGCCCGCGGCGCTCGCATTGCGGAGCTCGCCGACATTCCTGCAACACTCATTTTCTATGAGGCGCCACAGCGTGTGGCGGAAGCGCTCGCCGATCTTGCCGCAATCCTCGGTCCTCGTCCTGCGGTCATCGCACGCGAGCTGACCAAGCTCAACGAGGAGGTTCAGCGCGGCACTCTGAGCAACCTGGCGCAGATGGCCGCCAGCCGCGACATCAAAGGCGAGATCGTTCTTCTCGTCGGCCCTCCCGCAGAACCACAGATCAGCGACGACATCATCCGCGCGCGCCTCGCGACGGCGCTCGCGTCGTCGAGCTTGCGCGACGCTGCCCGTGCCGTCGCGAGAGACCTCGGCATCACCAAGAGCCGGGTCTACGCCCTCGGCGTCGATATCTCCCGCGGGACCGCGTTGAATGATCCATGCGACGACGGGCCCGAATGAGCGTCCGCTCTCGAGCACACGCGTCGTCGTTACCCATCGCAAGGCTTTCGCCCGTGACGTCTGAGGCTTGCCGCCATCCTCCCGCATCTGGCGACGCAAGGCGCGAATCGTGAAGCCACCGAGGCCCTCGCCATGCCGTTTGCCCAACACGATCAGACGACCGACCGGATCCGCCGCAATAGACGCGGCATGCTTGCCGAGCTGGTCGCTGCGGCCCTGCTCGTCGCCAAAGGCTATCGAATACTCTCCAGGCGCGCGAAGACACCCCTCGGAGAGATCGACCTGGTCGCGGCGCGCGGAGGGCGCGTTGCCTTCGTCGAGGTGAAGTCGCGGTCCACCTGGCAAGCGTGCGAAGCGGCTATCACGCCGCGGACGGCCAGCAGGGTGCGCCGTGCCGCAGACCTCTGGCTGCAGCGCAATGCCCGCTTTCGCGAGCACGAGCAGGGATTCGACGTTGTGTTCGTCGTGCCCTACCGCATTCCGCGGCACATCCCGAACGGCCTTTGATCCTGGTGGCTCCCCGTGCCCGACGTGGTAAGGCTTCCCTGAAAGCCAGACCCGCAGACCTCCCGGACAATGGCCATGCCGCTCAAGATCGCCTGCCAGATGGACCCGATCGATCGCATCGACATTCGCGGTGACAGCACATTCGCGCTGCTTCTTGAAGCCCAGCGCCGGGGGCACGCACTCTTCTACTACATGCCGGACATGCTCTCCCTCGACGGAGGCAAGCTGTTCGCGCGCGGTGCGACACTTGCCGTCGCCGATCAGGTGGGAGCGCACTATCAGGTCGGTGATACGCTCACCATCGATCTGTCCTCGCAGGATGTCGTTCTGCTCCGCCAGGATCCGCCGTTCGACATGGCCTACATCACGTCCACCCATCTGCTCGAGCGCATTCACCCCGAGACGCTCGTGGTGAACGACCCGAGCCACGTACGCAATGCCCCCGAGAAGATCTGGGTTCTGGATTTTCTCGATCTCATGCCGCCCACACTCGTCACGCGCCGCCTCGCGGATGCGATCGAGTTCCGTGCCCGATACGGTGATATCATCCTGAAGCCGCTCTACGGCAACGGAGGCGCTTCGGTCTTCAGGATCCGGCCTGACGACACCAACCTGGCGTCGCTTGTCGAATTGTTCCAGACCGTGTTTCGCGAGCCCTTCATGGTTCAGCAGTATCGGCCCGAGGTGCGGCAAGGCGACAAGCGCATCATCCTCGTCGACGGCGAGGTTGCCGGCGCAATAAATCGCATTCCGGCTGAAGGCGAGACGCGGTCGAACCTGCACGTCGGAGGTACGGCCGCGAAGACGGAACTCACGCCAAGAGAGCTGGAAATCTGCGCTCGCCTTTCGCCCGAGCTGAAACGTCGCGGACTGATCTTCACGGGGATCGACGTCATTGGCGACTTCCTCACCGAAATCAACGTCACCTCTCCGACGGGCATTCGCCAGGTCAAGGCCTTCGGAGGCAACGATATCGCAGCCATGATATGGAACGCCATCGAGGCCCGCATTGCGCGGCGCTTTCGGACGTAGGGCCAAACGGCTTCGCCCCTTCCGCGGCGTTACAGCACGAAACGACGCTGACCTTGCCGACACTTGACACATATCCGGCTCCGCTGCGCCCAAGCACTCGACAGCACCAATTCTTCGAGCACCGCTCGTTCCATCTAAAGTCCATTTAAGTTCTTTTTTTGTTCTTGTCAATGCCCGCTCGATCGGCTAGCCTTCTCAAAGTTGGTAAGCGCTTCGGGGGTGCCATGTATGCGCAGATGTCGACGCTGGCTTTTGTGGGCATAGAGGCCAGGCCGGTCGAAGTGCAGGTTCGGATCACGCCAGGCGCGCCCACGTTTGCAATCGTCGGACTTCCGGACAAGGCCGTGGCGGAGAGCCGAGAGCGCGTCCGCAACGCGTTGCACGCCGTCGGTCTGGGCATGCCGTACAAGCATTTGACAGTGAACCTCGCACCGGCGGATCTCCCGAAGGAAGGCAGTCATTTCGACCTGCCGATTGCGCTGACTTTGATGGCCGCGATGGAGGCGATATCTCCCGATGCGATCAGAGGCTTCGCGGCGCTTGGCGAACTGGCGCTCGATGGCTCGATCCGGCCGGTGCCCGGTTGCCTGCCGGCTGCGATCGGAGCGAATGCGATCGGCAAGGGCCTTATCTGTCCAGAGGCCGGCGGCGCCGAAGCGGCTTGGGCGAGCGAGGACATGGACATACTCGCGCCGCCCCACCTCCTGTCTCTAGTCAATCATTTCAAGGGCTATCAGACCCTGGGCCGGCCGGTACCAAATCTCGAAAGGCAGAGCGAGACCCTGCTCGATCTCGCAGACGTCAAGGGACAGGAGATGGCCAAACGCGCCCTCGAGGTTGCTGCAGCGGGCGGACACAATCTGCTGATGATCGGGCCGCCCGGTTCGGGCAAGTCGATGCTCGCCCAGCGCCTGCCGACGATACTTCCGCCACTCGTACCGGAGGAGATGCTGGAAGTGTCGATGGTGCATTCCTTGGCGGGTGAACTGATGGGCGGCAAGCTCAGAACCGAGAGGCCGTTTCGAGCGCCTCATCATTCCGCCAGCATGGCGGCACTCGTGGGCGGAGGAACGAGACCGCGGCCCGGCGAAGTCTCGCTCGCGCATCTCGGCGTGCTGTTCCTCGACGAGTTGCCGGAGTTCCAGCCGAACGTGCTGGACGCGCTCCGTCAGCCGCTCGAGGCCGGCGAGACAATCATCGCCCGCGCCAACCACAGGATTGCCTACCCGTCGCGGATCCAACTCATCGCCGCCATGAACCCGTGCAAGTGCGGGGGCGGCGGACCGGGCACGAGCTGCAGACGGGGCCCGAGCTGCGCGGCCGACTATCAGGCACGTATCTCCGGACCCCTCCTCGACCGCATCGATCTCCAGATCGAGGTTGGTGCGGTTTCGGCGGCCGACCTCGCGTTGCCGACACCACGAGAAGGCAGCGCGGAAGTGCGCGCGCGCGTCACCGCAGCGCGCGATCGCCAGCGCGAAAGATTCGCATCGCTCGGCGCGAAGGGAATTCGCACCAATGCCGACTGCAATGGCCGGCTGCTGGACGAGGTTGCATTGCCGGACGACGCAGGGCAGGCGCTTCTTCGGCAGGCAAGCGAAAAACTCGGGCTCTCCGCCCGCGGATTTCACCGTACGCTCAAAGTCGCTCGAACACTTGCGGATCTCGATGCATCAGACAGAGTAGGGCGCCTTCACGTCGCCGAAGCGCTGGCCTACCGGGGCGAAGCGTTCAGGCATTCGAGGGTTGCATGACGGGGGCCTCCTCGCAGCCGCCGCTCGTTCGGCCGCAAGCGCACCAGACGCGAAGGACGCTCCAATCCATGGCGGAGCGGCCTTCGGGAATCTGGCCAGGCGGAGCTACGATCGGATCAGTCCTTGATACCGTTCTGCATCTTCGCCGCCTCGACCGTGTTCTGGAGAAGGCATGCGATCGTCATGGGACCAACACCACCCGGCACCGGCGTGATGGCCCCCGCGACCCGCGCGCACTCGTCATAGTTGACATCACCAACGAGTTTGGTTTTCCCGCCGTCGGCAGGGACGCGGTTGATACCTACGTCAATGACGATCGCCCCTGGCTTGATCCAATCGCCGCGCACCATCTCGGGTATGCCGACCGCTGCAATCAGAAGATCGGCGGATTTGACGATGGAATGCACGTTGCGCGTTTTCGAATGCGCGATGGTTACGGTGCAATTCTCGCGCAGAAGGAGCGCGGCGACCGGCTTGCCGACGATATTCGAGCGGCCAATCACGACAGCGTTCATGCCCGAAAGGTTCGGGGCCACCGACTTGGCGAGGATGACCGAGCCGGTCGGCGTGCATGGAACGAGTGTCCGCTCGCCGACCCACAACCGTCCAACGTTCACAGGATGAAAGCCGTCGACGTCCTTGTTCGGGTCGATGGTATTGAGCACGCGCTCCGCATTGACGTGCTTTGGCAGCGGCAGCTGGACCAAGATGCCGTTGACCGCCGGATCCTGGTTGAGCTTGCCGACGAGCGTCAGAATGTCGGCCTCGCTGGTGTCGGCCGGGAGGCGGTGCTCCCACGAGTTCATGCCGCTGGCCTTGGTCTGCTCGCCCTTGTTCTTGACGTAGACTTTGCTCGCAGGATCCTCGCCCACCAGGACGACGGCGAGGCCCGGAAGGATTCCGTGCGCTGTCTTGAGCTTCTGCACGTCGCGCGCGACACCCTCGCGCACCACGGCAGCGATCGCCTTGCCATCGATCACTTTGGAATTGAGCATGCCTTGTCGTCCTCCCTCTACGGGCGCCGTTCGCGGCGCCTCTCAAACCTTCGAACACGGCTGCACATGGGCCGTGCCGCATCAGTCTGCCGCGGTACCGAATGCGCCGATTGCCGCTGCGAGCCTCGCTTGAATGGCAACCTCTTCGCCGGCGATGGCCACCGACTTGAGCCGGGACCGATGACCTGCCACGACGGTCGCAGACCGCCGCGGCAGATCGAGCCACCGTGCGATAAGCTCCTCGAGCGCCGCGTTCGCCGCTCCGTTTTCGGGAACCGAAGCTACGCGCGCCAGAACCGCCGGTCCGTCGGCCGTCTCACCCACCCCATCGACTTTCGTCTTAGAGGATTTGGGCGTGACCCGCACGCGCACGATGACGCACCCGTCGCCCTGCCGCCACGGACAGGTCGGCGCCCCTCCGGGCGCAGTCGGCACCCCGGTGCGCCAGGCAGCCTTCGCCATCAGACGACCAGCTTGGCGATGTTCGGAAGAACGACGCTTTGCACGAAGAAGCAGGCGAGCAGCAACACCACGGGCGAGAGATCGATCGAGCCGAGGTCGGGGATCATTCGCCGGATCGGTCTGAGGAGCGGTTCCGTGACCGCTGAGAGCGCCTGGAGGAGAGAGCGGACGAACGGGTTGTAGGGGTTCACGACACCGAACCCGACAAGCCAGCTGACGATGACGCCGGCGATCACGACATATGTGTAGAGCGTGATGAGGTAGCTGATGAAGCCGAGCAGTTCGATCATCGGACATGGGCTCCGTTGCGAGGCACCGAACGTGTATCGCCCCGCCTCACGACGGGCAAGCTGCTCTTGGGATGCCGCAGACCGATCGACCGCCCTGGCGCCGTCGCTCGCGAATTCGATCAAGCCGTCCCGTGCTGCGGTTGCCGATCCCCTGCAGGAAGGCTACGAGTGTCGTTGTGCAATCCGCAGGAGATCGACCGTACATGGACTTGGGCGCCAGGAAACCGGGACCGGCCGCCACCGATGCAGAGGTGGTCAAGGACAGCTCCACCGCGGCCTTCGCAAAAGACGTCCTCGAGACCTCGCGGCAGCTGCCTGTACTCGTCGACTTCTGGGCGCCGTGGTGCGGTCCCTGCAAGCAGCTCACGCCGGTTCTCGAAAAGGTCGTCAAGAGCTACGGCGGCAAGGTCCGCCTCGTGAAGATCAATACCGACGAGCATCCGGGCATCGCCGGCCAGCTGCGCATTCAATCGTTGCCCACCGTGTACGCGTTTCGTGACGGGCGGCCGATCGACGGCTTCGCCGGTGCGCAGCCCGAAAGCGTGGTGCGCGCGTTCATCGATCGCCTGGTCGGAGAGGAGGCTGAGGCCGACATCGCCACCGTCCTGGCTGCCGCCGACGACGCGCTCGAGGCGGGCGACCTGCAGAACGCCGCCGAAATCTACGCCGCGGTGCTGCGCGAAGACCAGCAGAACGCACAGGCGCTGGCCGGTCTCGCCCGCTGCTATCTGAAGAGCGGCGATGCACTGCGCGCCGAGCAGACGATCGCGCTCGTCCCGCCCGCCAAGCGCGAGCT
>DAOMWV010000147.1:0-7627 GCA_035436725.1 Hyphomicrobiaceae bacterium | reverse complement strand
AAATGAGCCGGCCAAGGTCTCCCTTGGCCAGCTCATAAATGTACTCGGCTAGAGAATTTCGCTCAGGCGATCTTCGGCTTGAGCGCACCTTTCTTGTACTGAGCGGCCATCTCGGCGAGCGTGGCGATTCGCTTGATCTTCGACGCCTGACCTGCCGTGTTGAACTCCTGCAGACGCTGCTTGCAGAGTTTCTGCATCGCTTCCATCGCCGGCTTCAGATACTTGCGCGGATCGAACTCGCCCGGCTCCTCTGCAAGCACGCGCCGGATCTGCCCGGTCATCGCCATGCGGTTGTCGGTGTCGATGTTGATCTTGCGGACACCGTGCTTGATACCGCGCTGGATTTCCTCGACCGGCACGCCCCACGTCGGCTTCATCTTGCCGCCGAACTTGTTGATGATGTCCTGCAGCTCCTGCGGCACGGACGATGATCCATGCATCACAAGATGCGTGTGCGGCAGCTTCTTGTTGATCTCCTCGATCACGTGCATCGCCAGCACCTTGCCGTCAGGCTTGCGCGAGAACTTGTAGGCGCCGTGGCTCGTGCCCATCGCGATCGCGAGGGCGTCCACTTCCGTTTCCTTGACGAACTTCACCGCCTCGTCCGGGTTCGTCAGCAACTGGTCGTGGCTGAGTTTGCCCTCTGCCCCGTGTCCGTCTTCCTTGTCGCCCATACCCGTTTCGAGCGAGCCGAGAACGCCGAGCTCACCCTCGACCGAGATGCCGCCGAGATGCGCCATGCGTGTCACTTCCTTGGTGACGCCGACGTTGTAGTCCCAGTCGCCGGGCGTCTTGCCGTCGGCCTTGAGCGAGCCGTCCATCATGACGGACGTGAAGCCCGCCTGGATCGCGGTCATACAGGTGGCCGGCTCGTTGCCATGGTCGAGATGCACGCACACCGGGATGTGCGGATAGATCTCTGTGACCGCGTCCATCATGTGTTTGAGCATGACGTCGTTGGCATACGACCGCGCCCCGCGCGACGCCTGGATGATGACCGGCGCGTCCACCTCGTTGGCCGCTGCCATGATCGCCAGCGCCTGCTCCATGTTGTTGATGTTGAAGGCGGGCACGCCGTAGCTGTGCTCGGCGGCGTGGTCGAGAAGCTGACGAAGGGTGATGCGGGCCATGGAACGGGTCTCCGGGTCGGATTGCCAGAAAGAATGGCACCCGTTTACTCTGCCCCGGTCCGAGCGCCAAGACCTGGTTCGAAGCCTCGTGAACTGATCATCAATTAATGATCCGCTTGCCCACACCGACGGATCGCGGCCCGGCGTCCGTTCCGCAATAATACGGAATATTGGGGCCCCCGATCATGAAACCCTATTTGCTGCGCTTCCACCGCTGGCTGACGCTGCTTTTCGCCATGCCGTGGATCGTCATTCTCGTAACCGGCCTCATTCTTTCGTTCGAACCCATCGCCATGGATCGCGCGTTCACTGGCCGTTCCATCTCCCCTGCCGCCGTCGAGCAGGCCCTTGCAACCCATGACCCAGACCGCAAGGCCAGCACGCTGAACATCCGCGCCTACGACAACGCGATCATCCTGTCGCAGGGCCGTACGCCCTTGGCCCGCGTCGATGCCACGACTGGCCAGAAGATCGAGCCTGCGCGCGGTCTCTGGGCCGACGTCTTCACCACGTCACGGCGGCTTCACGAATCCCTGATGCTCGACATGAAATGGCTGGTCGACGCCTCGACGATCGCCATGCTCGTCTCGATCCTGTTCGGCCTGTTCATGGGGCTGCCAGTCCTGCGCAACACGCTCGGTGGCTGGCATCGCATGGTCGCCTGGGGCACTTTGCCACTGCTGATCCTGTCGCCGCTGACCGGCCTCGCAATCGCCTACGGCATCACGTTCACCGGCCCCATGGCCCGCCCGGAAGGTCCGCCGCCCACCCTTGCCGAGGCGGTCCGCATCATCGGCGCCACGCATGACATGGCCAGTGTCTATTGGATCAGACCCATGGGCGGCGCGTTGCGCGCCCGCATCTACGACGGCCGGGTGGCGAAGGTCTTCACCGTCACCAAGTCCGGTCTCGTCACCGGCGCTCAATCCTGGCCTCGCGCCATCCACGAAGGAAACTGGGCCGGCGTTTGGTCGGGCCTCGTAAACGTGCTGACGTCGCTCGCCCTGATCGGCCTGATGTTCACCGGCCTCTGGATCTGGGCCCGACGCTCGTTGCGCCTGCGAGCCAACCGCCGGGCACGCGCCGCCACAGCTGCTTGACCGCAACTGTCATCCCGTGCGCGCTGCGAAATTCATATCGCTGCGCAGACACGGGAACTCCCGCCAGGGGGAATCACGCCAGCTCCTGCTCCGCCAGCGTCGCAAGATAGCTCGCCCCGATCGGCAACAGATCGTCGTTGAAGTCGTATCCGGGATTGTGGACCTGCGTGCTCCCGCGTGGCCCGTCCGCCTGCCCGAACAGCAGGTACGCCCCCGGCGCCTTCTCGAGCATGAACGCGAAGTCCTCGCCTGCCAGCAGCGGCTCGCCGGTCCGCTGGACACGTTCCGCGCCAACGATGCTGGCCGCGGCCATCGCCGCGCGATCCGTCTCGTGCGCCGTGTTGATCGTTGCGGGATACGCCCGCTTGTAGTCGATTTCCGCCACCCCGCCCTGAGCCTCGGCCGTGAGCCTGACCGCGCGCTTGAAATGCCCCTCGACCTGATCGCGCACCTCCGGCTTTAGCGTCCTGACCGACCCGCGCAACTCGACCGTCTCCGGCAGTACGATGTTCGATGTCCCGCCATGGATCATGCCGATGGAGATGATCGCCGACTCCCGCGCGCTGATCTGCCGCGACGGGATCGCATTGAGCGCCTGGATGACAGCCGCCGCCATCGCCACCGTATCGATGCCGTTGTGCGGCTCTGCCCCGTGTGCCGAGCGCCCGCGCAGCGTGACCGTGAAATAGTCGATCGCCGCCAGCGCCGTCCCCGTCAGCGCCCGCGCCACCCCGAGCGGCAGATGCGGCGAATTATGGATGCCGTAGACCGCGTCGCAGGGAAACCGCTCGAAAAGACCGTCGTCGATCATCCGCTTCGCCCCGGCTAACCCCTCTTCCGCCGGCTGGAAAATGAGATGCACGGTGCCCGAGAAATTCCGCGTCTCAGCGAGATACTTCGCCGCCCCGAGCAGCATCGCCGTATGCCCGTCGTGCCCGCAGGCATGCATGCGACCTGGGTTTCTCGACCGGTGCGCGAAAGTGTTGCCTTCCTCCATGGGCAGCGCGTCCATGTCCGCACGGAGGCCAATGGCGCGGTTTCCCCCGCCGCCCCTGCCACGGATGACGCCGACGACGCCTGTGCCGCCGAGCCCGCGATGCACCTCGATGCCCCACGACGCCAGCTTTTCCGCGACGATGTCGCTGGTGCGGAACTCCTCAAACCCGATTTCGGGATGCGCGTGAAAATCCCGCCGCCACTCCGTCATTTCGGGCATTGCATTCTCGAGGAAATCCCGCGCCGCCATCCTGCTGCTCGCCTCAATCCAGAAACTCTCTGTCATCCCGGATGCGGTGCAGCACGTTTCAGTGATGCACCGCTGATCCGGGACTTCCCGCTATCGAGGCCGTCTCACCTCAGCGGATCGAGAATCGCCTTGATCCCGGCCGTCACCATGTTCATGTCCGTCCCCGACGCGAGCATGTTGAAGCCCATTTTCTTGTAGTCGCGCGCCCACTTGGCATCCGCCGCCATGAAACCGAGACCCTTGCCGCTCGCGCGCCCCGCCTTGACGATGCGCTTGATGGCGTCGATGTATTTCGGATTGTCGAACTGTCCGGGAATACCGAGAAAATTCGTCAGGTCGAAGTGCCCGACCCACAGCACGTCGATGCCGTCGATCGCGGCGATGCCTTCGACCTCCGCCAGACCGCGTTCTGTTTCGATCTGTGCGATCACGAGTGTCTTCGCGTTCGCCGCCTTGATCTTGTCTGCGGGCGCGCCACCCTCGTAATTGTCGTGTGCGAACCCGAACGCCGCACCGCGCCGTCCTACAGGCGGATAGCGCGTCGCCTCGGCGATCGCCTTCGCCTGCGCCACGCTTTCGACCATCGGGATCATGACCCCTTCGGCCCCGACGTCGAGCGCGCGCGCGAGAAACTGGTAGTCCGATCGCGGAACGCGGACCATCGGCGCCACACCGATGCCGCGGCAATGCGCGACCTGCGTCTTGAAGGTCTCGTAGCCGAGCCCCGCATGCTCCATGTCGTAGATGATGTACTCGCACCCGGCGTTCTTGCAGATCTGGGCGATGCCCGGCGTAAAGAACTCGAACATCATCGTTCCGAGCACCTGCTCGCCTTTGAGCACACGCTGCCGAATGGTCTTCGCCATGATTTTCTGTCCTCCCGGTTTTATCGCCGATCATCCCCGTGGAACGAAGCGCTCGTCAATCGTCTCGCTCTGCAATCCCGCCTTGCGCCTCAACGCGCTCCATTTAGGTTATGCTGAAAACAGCAACACCACGGACGAGGAAACCCATGGCCGCTCTACCGCTGTTCCCGACGACGCTCGCCGGCAGTCTTCCGAAGCCGTCATGGCTGGCCGAGCCGGAAAAACTCTGGGGTGCCTGGAAGCACGAAGGTGCGGCGCTGCAATCCGCCAAGGAGGACGCCGCCCTCCGCTGGATCAAGGTCCAGGAGGATGCCGGCATCGACATCGTCACCGATGGCGAGCAGTTCCGCATCCATTTCGTCCACGGCTTCCTGGAACGCGTCACCGGGATCGACTGGTTGAAAAAGACCAAGATGGGCATCCGCAACAACCGCTACGTGGTCGATGTCCCGACTGTGACCGGCAAGTTGGACCGACCGGTGTCCGTTCACGTCTCGGACGCGAAATTCTGTCGTGCCCATACCACGCGCCACCTGAAGGTGACCCTGCCCGGTCCCATGACGATTTGCGACACCATCGCCGACGGCCACTACGGCAAGCGCGCCGACATGGCGATGGCCTTTGCCGATCTCCTCAACAAGGAGGCGCGTGAGCTCGAAGCTGCCGGCGTCGATGTCGTCCAGTTCGACGAGCCCGCCTTCAACGTGTTCATGGACGAAGTGAACGAGTGGGGCATCCCGGCTCTCGAACGCGCCGCCGCCGGCCTGAAATGCACGACCGCCGTCCACATCTGTTACGGCTACGGCATCGAAGCCAACGTGAAGTGGAAAGAGACTCTCGGCCAGGAATGGCGCCAGTACGAGAAGATCTTCCCCGCTCTCAACCGCTCGAAGATTGCCCAGGTGTCATTGGAGTGTGCCGGCTCCAAGGTGCCGATTTCGCTGATCCGGCTTCTCTCCGACAAGACGATTCTCGTCGGCGCCATCGACGTTGCCAGCAAGGCGGTCGAAACGCCCGAACAGGTCGCAGCCACCATAGAGGAAGCGCTGAAGCACGCCGACAAGGAGCGCATCCACGCCTGTACGAACTGTGGCCTCGCCCCGTTTCCAAAAGCGATCGCCGACGCCAAGCTGGTATCGCTCGGCGCCGGCGCGCGGCTCATGCGTAAGAAGTTTGGCGCGGCCTGAACCGCCTCGCCTCAACGGCGGGTCGGCTGGCGTGCAGCGAGATCGAAGAACGACCGGTGCGCTTCCTGCCAGGCATCCGCCTGCGAAAGGCCGATATCTGCCAGCATGCGGTCGTCGAGCGCCATCAGCGCGCGCCGCTGCCGGCGGATAGCGAGAGCCCTGCGGACCGTACTGAACAGGCCGCGGGCCGAGGCGGCGACGTCGACTTCGTTGCCGAACGTGTCGGTAGGGTAGGTGGAATGGCTCATGACTGGCCTCTAACCTGAGAGAAGATCATCTTTGTGCTCTGTGCCGGATCGAGCCGGCATCTTTTGTTGCTCCTTTTTGCCAGACCCTATTGCATAATGAAATCGAATGTTTGTAATGTTTGGCATTCGGTTCTCTTAATCGATGCCGCGTCTGCACCTGAACCTGAAATGAACGCAGCAGCACCCTGTCAGAGACCTTAAGTCGCCAGAATCGTTCATAATTTCGTAACAATTGGAGTTCCGATGAGTCGTGACATCGACATCTCCCTGCTCCGGGCCTTCACCGCCGTCGTCGACACAGGCAGCGTGACTGCCGCCGCCCGCCTGCTCAACCGGACCCAGGCCGCCGTGAGCCTCCAGGTTAAGCGCCTCGAGGAGACGCTCGGCCAGGAACTGTTTCGCCGCGAACACCGCAAGCTGACGTTGTCGACGGCCGGCGAGCGCCTTCTCGCCTCGGCGCAGCGGATTGTCGCCCTCAACGACGCCATGGTCGGCCAGATGACGACCCGGGAGTTTGAAGGCGAAGTCCGCTTCGGCATCCCGGCCGACATCGTGCGCACCTACATCCCGCCCATCCTCCGCCGCTTCCACGGCTCCTGGCCGCGCGTGCGACTGACCATGACCGTCGCGAATTCCCAGGGTCTCGTCGAAGCCTTCGACGGCGGCGAACTCGACATCGTCCTGTCGACCGACGTCGACACCGAAAAGCGCGCCGAGACCCTGCGTCGCGACCGTCTCGTCTGGATCGGGGCTCCCGACGGTACGGCGCATCAGTTGACACCGCTGCCGCTCGCAATCGGCGACAACACCTGTCGATTCCGGCCAGTGGTCCTCGAAAGCCTGCGCAGGTCCGGCCGTGACTGGCGGCTGGTCCTCGAAGCCACGCGCCAGGTCGCGCAGGAAGCGGTCGTCGTCGCTGGCCTCGCCGTCACGGCGGTGCTGCGCGACAGTCTGCCCGAGGGTTTCGAGATCCTCGGCGCCGACAGCGGTCTGCCGCCGCTCCCCGAGTTCAACATCGACATGTACGTCCCGCCCGTAGGCAACAAGCCCATCGTCGATAGTTTTGCCGATCACGTGCGCGCCGAATTCAAGGCACGGTATGGCGGTGACGGCGTCGGCCAAGCGACGAAAGTGCCGCGCGTGGCGCGTCGTGTTCCGGCATGAGTGCGGCCGGGCATTCGATCAGTCTCGCCGGCTGACGCGCGTGCGCCATCCGAGCACGATCGTGCCCACGACCGCCGCCGAGAACGCGAGTTCGAGCACACCCACATGCTCGCCGAGCAGCAGCGCCGCCGCCGCCAGCGTCACGAACGTCTGCAGCAGTTGCAGCTGGCCTACCCGGGCAATGCCACCGAGCGCGAGGCCGCGGTTCCAGGCGAAAAATCCCAGAAACTGGCTGAAAATCGCGACGTAGAGAAGCCCGAGCCACGATTGAGCCGATGCCGCCCAGTTGATCGGCGGACGCACGACCGCCGCCAACCCGATGACGAACGGCATCGACACCACCAGCGCCCAGGAAATCACCGCGACGCCACCCATACGGCGGGTCAGTTCTCCCCCGAGGGCATACCCGAGCGCCGCCCCGATCGCTCCGATCGCGAGCAACCCGTCCGCCCAATGGAGGTCCTGCGCGCCATCCGCCGACAGAACCGCATATGCGACCACCAGGGCCGTTCCGACGACACCCCAGAACCAGAACGCGGGCGACGGCCGCTCGCGCGCGATCGCCACACTCGCCATCGCCGTCAGCAGCGGCAGGATGCCGAGCACCACGCCGCCATGCGACGACGGCACCGTCCGCATCGCGATCGTCATCAAGAGTGGAAACACCAGCTCCACGCAAAAGGCGA